>NZ_JBSFVZ010000009.1:0-283348 GCF_053592575.1 Streptomyces sp. NPDC002640
GTCACGCCGGTCTCCCCTCCGCCTCCGTCCAGGTGGCACACCACGTCGTACGCGGGTTCGCCCGACGCCAGGACGGCACGCAGGGCCCCGCCGCGCCCGCGGAGGCCGGTCCTACGCGTACCGCTCCCGGTACTCGCGCAGCACCGTCCGGGTGCGTTCCGTCGAGGCCGCGCGCGCCGTCATGTGGTCCAGCGCCTCCAGGTGGGCGGCGACCTCGTCGCGGGAGTCCAGGTAGAGCGCGCCGGTGAGGTACTCGGTGAAGACCATGTCGGGCAGTTCGGGCTCGGCGAAGCGGAAGAGGGAGAACGGGGCGTACGCCCCGGGGTGCGGACCGGCCGCGAACTCCGCGACCTGCAGCGTGATGTGGTCCCGCTCGGTCGCCGCGAGCAGCCGGTCGATCTGGTCCCGCATCACCCGCGGGTCGGGGCCGACGGGCCGCCGCAGCACCGTCTCCTCCACGATCACCCACAGCCGCGGCGGCGTCGGCCGTTCCAGCAGCCGCTGCCGGGTCATCCGCAGCGCCACGTGGCGTTCGAGCGTGGCCTCGGCCGCGGGTCCGGCGCCGGTGGCCCCGGCCCGCAGCACGGCCCGCGCGTAGTCCTCGGTCTGCAGCAGCCCCGGCACGAAGTGCGGCTCGTAGGACCGCAGCATCTTCGCCGCGCCCTCGAGGCTGACGTACAGCGAGAACCAGTCCGGCAGCACGTCGTGGAAGCGCTGCCACCAGCCGGGCCGGTTGGCGTCCTCGGCGAGGCCGACGAACTCGGCGGCCTCCTGCTCGGGCACCCCGTACGCCGAGAGCAGCATCTGCACGTACGGGATCTTGAGCGCGACCTCCGCGGTCTCCATCCGGCGGACGGTGGCCGGTGCGACGTGCAGGATGCGCGCGGCCTCCTCGCGTTTGAGTCCGGCCGTCTCACGGAGCTCCTGGAGCCGCCTGCCGAGCACCACCTGACCGACGGTGGGCGCGATGCGCCGCTCGCTCACGCCGTCCTCCCCCAGGGCTTCACACCTTCTTCGCGGGGGCAGTCTGCCATGCCGGCCTCCGCACGCCCATCATTCCGGTTATTTCGTGGCCAAGGCTTTCGGGGACTTTCGCCTCCCGGCCGTGTGTGCCCCCCGCGCTCCCCCGCGCCTGTGGCACGCTGGCCGGGAACGAGCACGCGCGGAGAGGAGCGGACCATGGCCGTCGAGCCGCTGACGGACCGGCAGATCGAGGACCGGCTGACCGGGCTGCCCGGCTGGCGGGTGGCGGAGGACCGGCTGACCCGCTCGTACCGCCTGGCCTCGCACGCGGTCGCCGCCGCGCTCGTCGCGGACGTCGCCCGGGTGCAGGACGAGCTGGACCACCACGCGGACCTGACGCTCGGCTACGACACCGTCTCGGTGTCGGTGAACACCCACAGCGTGGGCGGCCGGATCACCGAGCTGGACGTGGAACTCGCCCGCCGCGTCGAGGAACTGGCCGCCCGCCACCACGCGGGCTGACCACCCCCGGCGTACCACCGCCCCCCGCCTACGGGTTGACGAAGGTCCGGAGCAGTTGCCGGCCCTGCCGCTCCGCCGCCCGGGCGTCCTCCAGGGGCCGCACCTTGGCGTCCTTGAAGACGAGGTAGGTGACGCCCGACCGGGCCCCGCCGCCGACGGGGTGCGGGTCGAGCCCGAGTTCCTCGGCGGCGGCGTAGGAGGCCTCGCCGATGATGCCGGTGGGGCCGACGTCCCCCACCACCGCGTAGGCGATCCGGTCGCCGTGCAGCAGCACCACCGGGTCCCCCGGGCCCACCCCGGCGTCGATGTGGTCCCAGATCCTGCTGGGCCTGGGCACGACCACGTAGGGCAGCCGGTCGGCGCGCAGCGGCATGCCGTCGGACTGGTGGTAGGCGGTGTCGGGGCGGAAGAAGGGGTCGGTGCGCTCGTTGCAGAGCTTGGTGCGCAGGCCGTCGCAGTCGACGTCGAGGTCGGCCGTCCAGTGGACCACGTCGCCCCCGCCGCAGACCGGCACGGCGGGCCCGCGGCCGGCGTCGGTGCGGTACACGCCGCGGGAGATCTTCCGGCAGTCCTGCAGCCGCTGGCGGACGGTCCACGCGGTGACCGGGAGGTCGGCGACCCGTACCTTCCCGTCCGGCGCGGCGCGTCCGGGGCCGGGCCGGGGCCCGGCCTGCTCGGGCGGGGGGTCGGGGGCGGCGCCGGCGAGGCCCGCGGGGAGCAGCGCGGCGCACAGGAGGGTGGCGCCGAGGACCGCCGTTCGGGTGAGGCTGGTGATGCGCACTGCTGCGGAACCCTCTTTCTCCGGGCCGTGGTGGACGGCCGTGTGGGATCAGTGGGAAGGCAGTCGGGTGGCCGGCCCGGGGCCGGCGGGCGGCCCCGGGCGGCGTGCCGTCAGGTGAAGTCGGCGGTGGCGGGGTCGGCGCCGGTGCGGCGGCCCTCGTCGAGGGCGCGGATCGCGGCGAGGTCCTCGTCGTCCAGGGTGAAGCCGAAGACGTCGAAGTTCTCCTCGATCCGCGACGGCGTGGCCGACTTGGGGATCACGACGTTGCCGGTCTGGAGGTGCCAGCGCAGCACCACCTGGGCCGGGGTGCGGCCGTGCTTCTGGGCGACGGCGGCGATGGCCGGGACCTCGAGGAGGCCCTTGCCGGCGCCCAGCGGGGACCACGCCTCGGTGGCGATGCCGTGGTCGGCGTGGAAGGCGCGGGCCTCGCCCTGCTGCAGGTGGGGGTGGAGTTCGATCTGGTTCACCGCCGGGACCACCGAGGTGGCGTCCATCAGGGTCCGCAGGTGCTCCGGGAGGAAGTTGGAGACGCCGATGGCCCGGATCACGCCGTCGGCGTACAGCTTCTCGAACGCCTTGTAGGTCTCGACGAAGGTGCCCCGCATCGGCATCGGCCAGTGGATGAGGTAGAGGTCCACGTAGTCGAGGCCGAGCTTCTTCAGGGAGGTGTCGAAGGCGCGCAGGGTGGAGTCGTAGCCCTGGTCGCTGTTCCAGAGCTTGGTGGTGACGAAGACCTCCTCACGGGGGATTCCGGAGGCGGCGACGGCCTTCCCGGTTCCGCGCTCGTTGCCGTACGCGGCCGCCGTGTCGATGCTGCGGTAGCCCGCCTCCAGGGCGGTGGCCACCGCGCGTTCGGCCTCGTCGTCCGGGATCTGCCAGACACCGAAGCCCAGCTGGGGCATCTCCACGCCGTTGTTCAGGACGATCGGGGGGACCTTGCTGCTCACGCGCTATCGATCCTTCGTTGGACGGACATTGCCTCCCATCATCGACGATCGGCGGGCGTGCCGCATTCCGGGAGGGGCCGTTCCGGTCGGCGCGGGTTGCGGCCGTCGGTCCGTCAGCTCCGGTACAGGGCCTCGACCTCGGCCTCGTAGGCCTTCTCGATCGCCTTGCGCTTGAGCTTCAGCGAGGGGGTGAGCAGCCCCTGTTCCTCGGTGAACGGCTGGGCCAGGATGCGGAAGGTACGGATCGACTCGGCCTGCGAGACCATGCTGTTGGCGGCCTGCACGGCGCGCCGGACCTCCATCTCCAGCGCGGGGTCGCGCACCAGTTCGGAGGCGGTCAGGGGTGGCTTGCCGCGCATCTGGAGCCAGTGCTCGACGGCCTCCTGGTCGAGGGTGATCAGCGCCGCGATGTACGGGCGGTCGTCGCCCACCACCAGGCACTGGGCGACCAGGGGATGGTCGCGGACGCGGTCCTCCAGCATCACCGGGGAGACGCTCTTGCCGCCGGAGGTCACCAGGATCTCCTTCTTGCGGCCGGTGATGCTCAGGTAGCCGTCCTCGTCCAGCCGGCCGATGTCGCCGGTGGCGAACCAGCCGCCGCGCAGTACCTCCTCCGTGGCCCGGGGGTCGTTGAGGTAGCCGTGGAAGAGGCCGTCGCCGGCGAGCCAGATCTCGCCGTCGTCGGCGATGTGCACGGTGACGCCGGGGATCGGGGGCCCGACGGTGCCGTGGCGGACCCGGTCGGGCGGGTTGGCGGTGGCCGCCGCGGTGGTCTCGGTGAGGCCGTAGCCCTCGAAGACGCGCACGCCCGCCCCGGCGTAGAACAGCCCCAGCCGGCGGTCCATGCCCGAGCCGCCCGACATGGCGTGCCTGACCCGTCCGCCGAGGGCCTGACGGACCTTGTTGTAGACCAGCTTGTCGAAGAACTGGTGCTGCATCCGCAGCGCGGCCGACGGGCCGGGACCCTGGCCCCACTCCCGTTCCTCCGTCGCCTCCGCGTGACGCACGGCCACCTCGACCGCCTTGTCGAAGGCGGCGGCCTTGCCGAAGCGCTCCGCCTTGCGCCGGGACGCGTGGAAGATCTTCTCGAAGATGTACGGCACGGCCAGCACGAAGGAGGGCCGGAAGGCGGCGAAGTCGGCCATCAGGACGGTGGCGTTGAGTTCGGGCTGGTGGCCCAGCCGCACCCCGTGGCGGACGGCCGCCACCTCCACCATCCGGCCGAACACGTGGGCCAGCGGGAGGAAGAGGAGGGTGGAGGCCTCTTCGCCGGACCGTGAGTGGAACACCGGCTCCCAGCGGCCGACCATGGTGTCGGCCTCGAACATGAAGTTGCCGTGGGTGATGATGCAGCCCTTGGGGCGGCCCGTGGTGCCGGACGTGTAGATGACGGTGGCCACGGTCTCGGGGGTGACGGCGTTGCGGTGCCGGTGCACGACCTCGTCGTCCAGGTGGGCGCCGGCCGCGGAGATCTCCTCGACGGCGCCGGCGTCCATCTGCCACAGGTGGCGGAGGCGGGGAGCGCGGTCGATGACGGTGGCGACCGTCATGGCGTGGTCCTCGTGCTCGACGACGGCGGCGGTGACCTCCGCGTCGTGGAACATCCAGGCGACCTGCTCGGCCGAGGAGGTCGGGTAGACGGGCACCACCTGCGCGCCCACGGTCCACAGGGCGAAGTCGAAGAGGGTCCACTCGTAGCGGGTGCGGGCCATCACGGCGACCCGGTCGCCGAAGCGGACGCCCTCCGCGAGGAGCCCCTTGGCGAGCGCGAGCACCTGGTCGCGGAACTCGGCGGCGGTGACGTCCCGCCAGGCGCCGCCGTCCTTGCGGCAGAGCACCACGCGGCCTGGTTCCGTGCGGGCACGCTGGAAGACGCTGTCGGCCAGTCCGCCGACCGGCGGTGGTCCCGCCAGTGGCGGGTTGAAGAACTCACGCAAGGCCGATCCCCGCTTCCGTGCCCTGGTCCGGCGCTCTGGTCACGCGCTGTGAACCGTTCCCCCCGGCGCGTGAAACTACCTCACCGGGCGGTGCGCCGGGAGGGGGTCCGCAGGCCGAGGTCGGCCGAAAGCCGTCGGCGGGGCGGGGGCGAATGGGGTGAACGGGGGGATGGCGGCCACCTGGACCTACGGTGGCGTAACTTGTGTGACCGGTCCTCCACCGAACCCTCGCCCCCCGGTCACCGGGTCGCGCGTGTCGTGGGGATCACGCACTTCCGCGCACGGCTCAGGGATGACCCCGGCGCAGCCGCTCGCCCCCGGCGAGGAGCGCCGCCGCCAGGGCCTGCGCCGCGCTGCGGGCGGGGCCCGGGCGGTGGCCGTGGAGCAGGACGAAGTCGACGCGCCCGAGCTCCGGCAGCCCCGCCCGGTCCGGGACCCGGACCAGCCCCGGCGGGATCAGGCCCCGGGAGTGCGGCATCACGCCCAGCCCGGCGCGGGCGGCGGCGATCAGGCCGTTGAGGCTGCCGCTGGTGCAGGCGATCCGCCACGGCCGGCCCTGCTTCTCCAGCGCCTCCAGGGCCAGGGCCCGGGTGATGCCCGGCGGAGGATAGACGATCAACGGGACGGGGCGGTCGGGATCCAGCCGCAGCCGCTCGGCGCCGATCCAGACCAGGCGGTCCTGGCGCACCAGTTGCCCGCGCGGGTCGTGCGGTCCGCGCTTGGCCAGCATCAGGTCCAGCTTCCCGGCCGCCATCCGTTCGTGGAGCACGCCGGAGAGTTCGACGGTCAGCTCCAGGTCCACCTCGGGGTGGTCGTAGCGGAAGGCCTCCAGGATCTCCGGGAGGCGGGTCAGCACGAAGTCCTCGGAGGCGCCGAAGCGCAGCCGGCCGCGGGGGCGCTCGCCGGAGAAGAACGCCGTCGCCTGCTCGTGGACCTCCAGGATGCGGCGGGCGAACCCCAGCATGGCCTCGCCGTCGTCGGTGAGCTCGACCGAGTGGGTGTCCCGGGAGAACAGCGGGCGGCCGGTGGCGTCCTCCAGTCGGCGGACGTGCTGACTGACCGTCGACTGCCGGACCCCGAGGCGGTGCGCGGCCCGGGTGAAGCTCAGCGTCTGCGCCACGGCCAGGAAGGTGCGCAGATGGGAGGGGTCGTACATGCGGGGCACCCTAACCGGGCGACCGGCCGCCGGTCATCACGATCGGCGATCACAGTGAGAGTGGTATGCCGGATTCCCGATCACGGGGGAAGGGTGGACGATGGAGAGGGCACGTCCGCGTGCCGTGCTCGCCCCGTGCGACGCACCCTGCCCCCTGTGAGCGATGGAGTACTGGAGCACCGTGAAACGCCTGCAGTGGCCGCGCTGGATGCCGGTCGACCCGTACATCGTGCTGTTGCTGGCGACGATGGGGGTGGCGGCGCTGCTGCCGGCGCGGGGTGTGGCGGCCGAGGGGATCTCCGGGCTCGCCACGGCGGCGGTCGCGTTCCTCTTCTTCCTCTACGGCGCGCGGCTCTCCACCCGCGAGGCGCTGGACGGCCTGCGCCACTGGCGGCTCCACCTGACCATCCTGGGCTGCACCTTCGTCCTCTTCCCGCTGCTCGGGCTGGCCTCGCGGGCGCTGGTGCCGTACCTCCTCGACGAGGCGCTGTTCCAGGGTCTGCTCTTCCTCACCCTGGTGCCGTCGACCATCCAGTCCTCGATCGCCTTCACCTCGATCGCCCGCGGCAACGTGCCGGGGGCGATCTGCGCGGGCTCCTTCTCCTCGCTGGCGGGCATCGTCGTCACCCCCCTGCTCGCGGCGCTGCTGCTCGGCGGGCAGTTCGCCGGCGGGGACGGGTTCTCCGCCGACTCCCTGCTCAAGATCGTCCTGCAGCTGCTGGTGCCGTTCCTGGCGGGGCAGGTGCTGCGGCGGTGGGTCGGCGGGTTCGTCCTGCGGCACGGGAAGCTGCTGTCCCTGGTGGACCGGGGGGCGATCCTGCTGGTCGTCTACTCGGCGTTCAGCCAGGGCATGGTGCGCGGCGTGTGGGGCCAGGTCAGCGTGGTGCGGCTGCTGGAGCTGCTCGCGGTGGAGGCGGTACTGCTGGCGGTGGTGCTGGCGCTCACCTGGTACGGGGCGAAGGCGCTGCGGTTCGACCGGGGGGACCGGGTGGCGATCCAGTTCGCCGGGTCGACGAAGTCGCTGGCGGCGGGGCTGCCGATGGCGAGCGTGCTGTTCGGCGGGGACGCGGCGCTGGCGGTGCTTCCGCTGATGCTGTTCCACCAGATGCAGCTGATGGTCGCCGCCGTCATCGCCCGCCGCCGCGAACGCGACCCCCTGCCCGAGCGGACCCCCCGCTCCTACGCCGCCGCCCGGCACCGCTGACCGCCGGGGCGCCGTACGCGCGGCGGGCCGGGCGGGAGGGTGGCGGGCCGGGCGGGAGGGTGGCGGGGTCCCGGGGGCGCAGGGGGCGCTCCCCGCCCGGGCGGGACCCCGCCGGGTGCACGCGGTGGAGGATCAGGCCCTGGCGGCGGGCGCCGCCAGGGCGATCCGCCCCTCCCCCGCGTACACGTTCATGGAGGCCCCCCGCAGGAAGCCGACCAGCGTGAGCCCCGTCTCCGCGGCGAGGTCCACCGCCAGCGACGACGGCGCGGAGACGGCGGCCAGCACCGGTATCCCCGCCATCACCGCCTTCTGCGCGAGCTCGAACGACGCCCGCCCCGACACCATCAGCACGGTCCGCGAGAGCGGCAGCGCGTCGTTCTGCAGCGCCCGGCCCACCAGCTTGTCGACCGCGTTGTGCCGTCCCACGTCCTCCCGGACGTCGAGCATCTCGCCGTCCTCGGAGAACAGCGCCGCCGCGTGCAGCCCGCCCGTGCGGTCGAACACCTGCTGCGCCGCCCGCAGCCGGTCCGGCAGTTCGGCCAGGAGTGCGGGTTCCAGCGTCATCGGCGGCCCGTCGCCGTCGTCGATCGCCCAGCGGGTCGTGGTGCGCACCGCGTCCAGGCTGGCCTTGCCGCACAGCCCGCAGGAGGAGGTGGTGTAGACGTTGCGCTCCAGGGTGATGTCGGGCATCACGACCCCGGGCGCGGTCCGCACGTCGACCACGTTGTAGGTGTTCGACCCGTCGGCGGTCGCCCCCGCGCAGTAGACGATGTTCCGCAACTCCGCCCCGGAGCCGAGGACGCCCTCGCTCACCAGAAATCCGGCGGCGAGCGCGAAGTCGTCGCCGGGTGTGCGCATGGTGATGGCCAGCGGCTTGCCGTTGAGCCGGATCTCCAGAGGTTCCTCGGCGACGAGCGTGTCCGGCCGCGCGGAGACCACCCCGTCGCGGATCCGGATCACCTTGCGTCGTTCCGTGACTCGTCCCATAGCCCTGTCAGTCCCGGTTCTGTACGTGCTGGTAGCCGAAGCGGCCCTTGATGCAGAGGTTGCCGTGGGTCACCGGATTGTCGTGCGGCGAGGTGACCTTGACGATCTCATTGTCCTGAACGTGCAGGGTGAGGTTGCACCCTACTCCGCAGTAGGCGCAGACCGTGGTGGTCCGCGTCTGCCGGGACTCGTCCCATGTACCCGCCTGCCGCATGTCGAACTCGCTCCTGAACGACAGCGCCCCGGTGGGGCAGACCTCGACGCAGTTGCCGCAGTAGACGCAGGCGGACTCGGTGAGCGGCCCGTCGTGCTCCACGGCGATCCGCGCGTCGAAGCCGCGGCCCGTGACGGAGATGGCGAAGGTGTTCTGCCATTGGTCGCCGCAGGCGTCCACGCACTTGTAGCAGAGGATGCATTTGTCCAGGTCGCGGACGTAGAGGTCGTTGTCGACCCGGGGCTCCTCGCCGAGGCGGGCGGCGTCCGGGCCGAAGCGGCCGGGTTCGGCCTTGTACTCCTTGAGCCATCCGGCCACCTGGGGGGTGGTGGTCAGGTCCACCGAGGAGGCGAGCAGTTCCAGCACCACCTTCCGGCTGTGCCGGGTCCGCTCGGTGTCGGTGCGCACCTCCATGCCCGCCTCGGCCTTGCGGGAGCAGGCCGGGACCAGGGTGCGGGCGCCCTCGACCTCGACCACGCAGACCCGGCAGGCGTTCCGCGGCTCCAGGGTGTCGCCCTGGCAGAGCGTGGGGACGTCCTTGTTGGCGGCGCGGCAGGCGTCGAGGACGGTGGAGCCCTCGGGGACCCGGGCCGGCTCCCCGTCCAGGGTGAACTCCAGGAGCCGGCGCGGCAC
This sequence comes from Streptomyces sp. NPDC002640, assembly GCF_053592575.1. Taxonomy (NCBI): domain Bacteria; kingdom Bacillati; phylum Actinomycetota; class Actinomycetes; order Kitasatosporales; family Streptomycetaceae; genus Streptomyces; species Streptomyces sp. NPDC002640. The sequence continues at coordinate 9,345 of NZ_JBSFVZ010000009.1, forward strand.
TCCGAGCGGTATCGCGGTCACGTGTACGCCCCCAGTCGGTCGATGGCGGATTCCACGGCGTTCCAGGCGGTCTGCCCGAGGCCGCAGATCGAGGCGTCCTTCATGGCGCGTCCCACCTCGCGCAGCAGGGTGATGTCGGCGGCGGCGTCCGCGCCGGTGCGTTCGGCGATGCGGTGCAGCGCCTCCTCCTGGCGGACGGTGCCGACCCGGCAGGGCACGCACTGGCCGCAGGACTCGTCGCGGAAGAACTCGGCGATCCGCAGCAGCAGCCGGGGCAGCGGCACGGTGTCGTCGAAGGCCATCACCACGCCGGAGCCGAGCGTGGTGCCGGCCTCGCGGGTGCCTTCGAAGGTGAGCGGGACGTCCAGCTCGTCGGCCCGGACGAAGCCGCCGGCCGCGCCGCCGAGCAGCACGGCCCGCAGCCCGTCCCGTACTCCGGCGAGCTCGAGCAGTTCGCCGAGCGTGGCTCCGAACGGCAGTTCGTAGACGCCGGGCCGCTCGACGCTGCCGGAGACGCAGAAGAGCTTGGGTCCGGTGGACCTGCCGGTGCCGATGGCGGCGTAGGCGGGCGCGCCCAGGGTCAGGATCGGCAGGACGTTGACCAGGGTCTCCACGTTGTTGGCGGCGGTGGGTTTGCCGAACAGGCCCTTCTCGACCGGGAACGGGGGCTTGGCGCGGGGCTCGCCCCGGCGGCCCTCGATGGAGTTGAAGAGCGCGGTCTCCTCGCCGCAGATGTAGGCGCCTGCGCCCCGCCGGATCTCGATGTCGAAGGCGTAGCCCTGGCCGAGCACGTCCTCGCCGAGGAAGCCGCGGGCCCGGGCCTGGTCGATGGCGTGCCGCAGGCGGCGCAGCGCCCGCGGGTACTCGCCGCGCAGGTAGAGGTAGCCCCGGTGGGCGCCGGTGGCGTACCCGGCGATGGTCATGGCCTCCACGAGGGCGTAGGGGTCGCCCTCCATGAGGACCCGGTCCTTGAAGGTGCCGGGCTCCGACTCGTCGGCGTTGCAGACCAGGTGGTGCGGGCGGTCGGGCTGGGAGGCGGTGGCCTGCCACTTGACGCCGGTGGGGAAGGCGGCGCCGCCCCGGCCCAGCAGCCCGGAGTCGGTGACCTCGCGGATCACCCCGGCCGGCCCGAGGTCGAAGGCGCGGCGCAGCGCGGTGTAGCCGCCGTGCGCCCGGTAGTCGTCCAGGGAGGCCGGGTCCACCACGCCGACGCGGCGCAGCAGGGTCAGGCCCGGCTGCCCGGCCTGCGGGACGGCCAGGGCGGCGGGCGGTTCCTCGGGTGCGGACTCGGGGGCGGTGGCGGCGAGGACGGCGGACTCCGCGGTGGCGGGCGCGGCGACGGCGGTGCGCACGGGGTCCCCGGCCCGGATCGCCAGGGTGGCGGGGGCCCGCTCGCACAGGCCGAGGCAGGGGCTCGCCTGGACCTGGACGCCGGAGCCGGGGCCGAGGCGGTCGCGGGCGGCGGCGAGCACCTGGTCGGCGCCGGCCGGGGCGCAGCCGATGTCGGTGCAGACGTGCAGCACCGTGCGCGGCCGCGGTTTCACGGAGAAGAGGGCGTAGAAGGTGGCGACGCCGTAGGCCTCGGCGGGCGGGACGGTCAGGCGGCGGCACAGGTAGTCCAGGGCGCCGTCGCTGATCCAGCCGACCCGGTCGTTGACGGCGTGCAGCCCCGGCAGCAGCAGGTCGCGGCGGTCCCGGGCGGCGCGGCCTCCGCGGGCCCACCGCAGGTCGCCGGCGCGTATCTCGTCGCGGTGGGCGCCCTCCCAGGAGGACGGCGGCGGGCCGAGCAGGGCGTCGACGGCGGCGCGTTCCTCGTCGGTGGGTTTGCTGTCGCCGAAGTGCAGGTCCACTTGCGTCACCTCACGTGGTCAGCGGCGGGGAGTTTCTCGATCCGGATCGCCGACGCCTTGAACTCGGCGGTGCCGGCGATCGGGCAGTTGGCCTCGATGGTCAGCGCGTTGGTGTCCACCTCGTCGGGGAAGTGGAAGGTCATGAAGGCCAGGCCCGGCCGCAGGGAGTCCTCGACCCACACCGGGGCGACGACGGTGCCCCGGCGGGAGAGCACGCGGACCCGCTCGCCGGTGGTGACGCCGAACCGCTCGGCGTCCTCGGGGCTGAGTTCGACGTACTCGCCGCGCCGCAGCGGGGAGGCGAAACCACCGCTCTGCACGCCGGTGTTGTAGGAGTCCAGGCGCCGGCCGGTGGTCAGCCGCACCGGGTAGTCCTCGTCGGTGACGTCGACCGGCGGGTCGTGCTGGACCAGGCCGAAGGGGGCGGGCCTGCCGCGCCGTCCGGGGTCCGGGTCCCACAGCCTGCCGTGCAGCCAGGTCGGTTCGAGGGCGTCGGTGGAGGGGCAGGGCCACTGGATGCCCTGGTGTTCGTCGAGCCGGTCGTAGGTCATGCCGTAGTGGTCCGGGGAGACGGAGCGCAGTTCGTTCCACACGGACTCGGCGTCGGCGTACTTCCAGTCGTGGCCGAGCCGGGCGGCGAGGTCGCAGAGGATGTCGATGTCCTCGCGGGCCTCGCCGGGCGGCTTCACGGCGGCGCGGACCCGCTGGACGCGGCGCTCGCTGTTGGTGAAGGTGCCGTCGGTCTCGGCCCAGCCGGCCGTGGACGGCAGCACGACGTCGGCGAGTTCGGCGGTCTTCGTCAGGAAGATGTCCTGCACGACCAGGAAATCGAGTTCCCTCAGCCGGCGCACCGCCTGCTCGCTGTCGGCCTCGGACTGCGCGGGGTTCTCGCCGATGCAGTAGACGGCGCGCAGCGTGCCCTCCTCCATGGCCTCGAACATCTCGGTGAGGTTGAGGCCGTAGCGGGGCTGGATGGCGGTGCCCCAGGCGTTCTCGAACCTGAGCCGGGCGGCCGGGTCGAGGATGTCCTGGAAGCCGGGCAGCCGGTTGGGGATGGCGCCCATGTCGCCGCCGCCCTGCACGTTGTTCTGGCCGCGCAGCGGCTGGAGTCCGGAGCCGTACCGGCCGACGTGGCCGGTGAGCAGCGACAGGTTGATCAGCGCGCGGACGTTGTCGGTGCCGTTGTGGTGCTCGGTGATGCCGAGGGTCCAGCACAGCTGGGCGCGTTCGGCGCGGGCGTAGGCGTGCGCGAGTTCCCGGATCGCCTCGGCGGGGACGCCGGTCACCCGCTCCGCCAGGGAGAGGGTCCACGGTTCGACGAGCTTGCGGTACTCCTCGAAGCCGCTGGTGGCGCGCTCCACGAACGGCTCGTTGACCAGTCCGGCGGCAATGATCTCCCGGCCGACGGCGTGCGCGAGGGGGATGTCGGTGCCGACGTCGAGGCCCAGCCAGCTCTCCGCCCACTCGGCGGTGGAGGTGCGGCGCGGGTCGACGGCGTACATCCGGGCGCCGTTGCGGATGCCCTTGAGCACGTGCTGGAAGAAGATGGGGTGGGCGAAGCGGGCGTTGGAGCCCCACATGACGATCACGTCGGTGTGCTCGACCTCCTGGTAGGAGGAGGTGCCGCCGCCGGAGCCGAAGGCCGCGGACAGGCCGGCCACGCTGGGCGCGTGGCAGGTGCGGTTGCAGGAGTCGACGTTGTTGGTGCCCATCACGACCCGGGCGAACTTCTGGGCCACGTAATTCATCTCGTTGGTGGCGCGGGCGCAGGAGAACATGCCGAAGGCGCCGCGGTGTTCCACCAGCGCCCGGGCGACCCGGTCGAGCGCCTCGCCCCAGGTGGCGCGCCGGAACGGCTCGTCGCGCGAGTCCCGCACCAGGGGGTGGGTGAGCCGGGTGTAGGTCTTGGGCGTCCTGTCGCGCCTGCGGGCGCGGGACGACGGGGAGTTGCTCGTGCGGCTCATGCGGCTCATGCGGCGCTCCTCGGCGCGAGCAGGTCCGACAGCGCGTGGACCGTGCGTAGGGTGGGCGTCTCGACGCCGGTGATCTCCGCGAGTTCGATCAACGCGGTGAGCAGCACGTCGAGTTCGAGCGGTTTGCCGCGCTCCAGGTCCTGGAGCGTGGAGGTGCGGTGGTCGCCGACGCGCTCGGCGCCCGCGAGCCGGCGTTCGACGGAGACGCCGACCGTGCAGCCGAGGGCCTCGGCGATCGCCAGGGTCTCGGTCATCATGGTTCCGACGACCCGGCGGGTGCCGGGGTGGACGCACATCTCGCGCATGGTGGCGCGGGTCAGGACGCTGATCGGGTTGAAGGTGGCGTTGCCCAGCAGCTTGACCCAGATGTCGTCGCGCAGGTCGCGCTCGACGGGGCACTTGAGGCCGCCGGCGGTCATGGCCTCGCTGAACGCGGTGCAGCGCGCGGAGACGCTGCGGTCGGGCTCGCCGACGGAGAACCGGGTGCCTTCCAGGTGCCGCACCACCCCGGGCGCCGCGAGTTCGGTGGCCGCGTAGACCACGCAGCCGAGGGCCCGTTCGGGGGCGATCACCGCACTGACCGCGCCGTCGGGGTCCACGCTGCGCAGGCGCCGCCCGTCGTGCGGGCCGCCGTGGCGGTGGAAGTACCACCAGGGGATGCCGTTCTGGGCGGCGACGACGGCCGTCCCCGGCTCCAGCAGCGGCTCGAGCAGCGGCCCGCACGCCGCGTAGGCGTTCGCCTTGAGTCCGAGGAACACGTAGTCCACCGGTCCGACCTCGGTGGGGTCGTCGGTGACCGGTGGCCGCGCCGAGAAGTCGCCACGGGGGCTCAGGACGCGCACGCCGTCCCGTCTCATGGCCTCCAGGTGGGGTCCGCGGGCGATCAGGCGCACGTCCACGCCCGCCCGGTGCAGAGCGGCGCCCACATAGGCGCCGATGGCGCCGGCGCCGAGAACTGCGACTTTCACAGGAGAGCTCCGTCCGGTCGAGGGCTACCGAGGAACCGCCGAGACGTCTACTGAATATTGTCTACAGTATGGGAGTTGGGGCAGCAAGGGTCGCGGCAGGCCCGGACATGGGACCGCCGGGCACGGGACCGCCGGGCCGGGGAAGCCGAGCCGGGGAGCGTCCGGAGTCTTCCCAAGCCGCGAAGCGGTTCCTAGGGTTCCGGATCATGAGTCCACCCGTTGCACCGCCGGGATGGAGCCGCTGGCTCGTGCCCCCGGCCGCCCTCTCCGTCCATCTGTCCATAGGCCAGGCCTACGCGTGGAGCGTCTTCAAGGCGCCGCTGGAGTCCTCGCTCGACATCAGCGGCACGCTCAGCGCGCTCCCCTTCCAGCTGGGCATCGTGATGCTCGGGCTCTCCGCGGCCTTCGGCGGGACCCTGGTCGAACGCAACGGTCCACGCTGGGCGATGACGGTCGCCCTGGTCTGCTTCTCCTCCGGCTTCCTGCTGTCCGCGCTGGGCGCCCGCACCGGGCAGTACTGGCTGATCGTGTTCGGCTACGGCTTCGTCGGCGGCATCGGGCTGGGCATCGGCTACATCTCACCGGTCTCCACCCTGATCAAGTGGTTCCCCGACCGTCCGGGCATGGCCACCGGCATCGCCATCATGGGCTTCGGCGGCGGCGCGCTGATCGCCTCGCCCTGGTCCACCCGGATGCTGGAGGCGTTCGGCTCCGACTCCTCCGGGATCGCCACCGCCTTCCTGGTCCACGGCCTGGTGTACGCGGTGTTCATGTCGCTGGGCGTGCTGCTCATCCGGGTGCCGCGGCCGGCCGCCGACCGGGCCGCCGAGGACGCCACGGCCGGTGCCGGCGGGGTGCAGGTGTCGGCGCGGAACGCCGTGCGGACACCGCAGTTCTGGCTGCTGTGGCTGGTGCTCGTCATGAACGTCACCGCGGGCATCGGCATCCTGGAGAAGGCCGCGCCGATGATCACCGACTTCTTCGCCGGCGCCTCCGCACCGGTGTCGGCGTCGGCGGCCGCCGGGTTCGTGGCGCTGCTGTCGGCGGCCAACATGGCGGGCCGGATCGGCTGGTCCTCCACCTCCGACCTGATCGGCCGCAAGAACGTCTACCGCCTCTACCTGGGCGTCGGCGCGCTGATGTACCTGGCGATCGCCCTGTTCGGGGACGTCTCCAAGCCGCTGTTCGTGGTCTGCGCGCTGGTCGTCCTCTCCTTCTACGGCGGCGGCTTCGCCACCATCCCCGCCTATCTGAAGGACCTCTTCGGCACCTACCAGGTGGGCGCCATCCACGGCCGGCTGCTGACCGCCTGGTCGACCGCGGGCGTCCTCGGTCCGCTGATCGTCAACTGGATCGCGGACCGGCAGGAGGAGGCCGGCAAGCAGGGACCGGAACTCTACGGGACCTCGCTGTTCATCATGATCGGGCTGCTGGTGATCGGCTTCGTCGCCAACGAGCTGGTGCGCCCCGTGCACCCCAGGCACCACGTGAAGGAGGCGGCGCATGTCGCAGAACCCGCCTGAGGGATCCGGACGCCGGGGACTGATCGCCTTCGCCTGGCTGTGGGTCGGTGCCCCGCTCGCCTACGGCCTGTACGAACTGGTCCGCAAGGCCACCCAGTTGTTCACGGGCTGAGCCCGACGCCGCCCCGCTCACCCGCCGGAAGGGGTGCGGGGCGGCGCCGTGTCCGATGTCACCCGCGACTCAACTCCCCGTTCCCCGTAGACTGTAGACGATAGACAATCGGGTGCTGCTCAGGAGGGGAACCGATGTTGTCGACCGGTCTGCCGCAGGGCGCGGTGCCCAAGCTGGAACGTCCTGGTCCCCTCCGGGACCGTGTCTACGAGGCGCTGCTGGAGCTCATCACGACCCGCGCGCTGCGGCCCGGGCAGCATCTGGTGGAGAGCGAGCTCGCCGGGCACCTCGGGGTGTCCCGGCAGCCGGTGCGTGAGGCACTGCAGCGGCTCAACACCGAGGGCTGGGTGGACCTGCGGCCCGCCCAGGGCGCCTTCGTGCACGAGCCGACCGAGGAGGAGGCCGACCAGCTCCTCACCGTGCGCACGCTGCTGGAGGCGGAGGCGGCCCGTCTCGCGGCGGCCAACGCGGGCAAGCCGGGCATCGCGCGGCTGGAGGAGCTGTGCGCGGAGGGCGAGGCGCGGGTCGCCGCGGACGACGTCGACGGGGCCGTGGAGGCGAACGCGCGGTTCCACGCCGAGGTGATGGAGCTGGCGGGCAACGCGGTGCTGGCCGAGCTGGCGGCCCAGGTGGACCGGCGGGTGCGCTGGTACTACACGCCGATCGCCCGGCAGCGCGGCCGGCAGTCGTGGACGGAGCACCGGGCGCTGATCGCGGCCATCGCCGACCGCGACGAGGCGCGGGCCACCCGGCTGATGCGCGAGCACACCGAGCACACCCGCCACTCCTACCACGCCCGCACACAGCCCTGACGCCCCGGCCCGGCCCGGTCCTGTCACCCCACCCCGGGCTCCCCGCCCCACGATCCCGAACCCGGGCGCCCCGGGCCCGCAGGCCCGGACCGGGCGGCCCCATCCCGCGGGCCCGAATCGGGCGGCCCCGGCGCAGCACGGTGCGGCCCGGCCCGGTCGCCCCGTCCCAGGCTCCCCGCCCCGCCAGCCCGAACCGGGCGGCCCGCCCCGCCAGCCCGGACCCGGGCGTGCCGGCCCACGGGCCGGCAAACTGGGTGGCGCCGACTGCGGGCGCCGGATCGGGCTTCCCGGACCAGGTGGCCGACGTTTCGGCCCCTCAACCGGGCGGCCCGGGCCAGGCCTCCCGGACCGCGGGCCCGCACCGGTCGTCCTGGACCGGGCGTCCCACCCCGCGGGCCCGGACCGGGCGGCTCAGCCCGGGGGCCCCGGGCCTCGGTGGGCCGACGGGGGCGGGTGTCGGGCCCGGGGCGGGTGTCAGGCCTCGTCGTAGCCGGACTCCTGCCGGTAGCGCCGCAGCAGCCGGTGCACGGCCTCCGCGCCCACCAGCTCGCCCTCCGGCGCCGGCAGCGACACCGGCGTCATCAGGAAGGCCCGGCTCTGCTCGCCGCCGAGGCCGCCGTGCGAGCCGATCTGCTCCTCGAAGGCGTGGATCTCGCCGGTGGCCGGGTCGTACCAGGAGTTGATCATGATGTCGGCGGCCTGCGGGAAGCCGTGGGTGCGCCGGACGGCGGCGACGGCCCCCGGCCCGTAGGGCTTGAGCGGCCCCGGGTTCTCGTCGCTGAGCTCGTCCAGCGGCGCCTCCACGCCGTGCGCCGCCATCACCAGCCCGCCGTGCTCCTCGCTGCGCACCAGCAGGAACCCGATGCCGGGGTGGTTGGCCAGGGTAGGCAGCAGCGCCGGGTGGCGCGCGTCGATCTCCTCGCGGCTCATCCGGTGCCCCACGTCCGGGAAGGACACCAGCCCGAGGTTGCCGGAGGCCAGCACGATCGGCTCGGCCCGGCGGGCGGCGGGCAGATGCTCCTCGCGGTCCTCCTCCACCGGCCGGTGCAGGGCGGCCAGCACCGCGGCCCTGGCCTCGGCGCCGCTGCGGGTGCGGCGGGCCCGGCGGGGCACCGGCAGCCCGCACCCGGCCCGCACCAGGTCGCCGAGCGAGAGGCCGTAGCGGGAGCGGAAGGTCTCCCCGGGGCTCTGCCCGTGGTCGGAGAGGACGACGAACCGGTACGGCCTGGGCGAGTGTTCGGCGACCTTCTCCAGCAGCGCCAGCATCCGGTCCAGCCGCCGCAGCACCTGCGCGGCGTCCCGGCCGCGCGGGCCGGAGTGGTGGGCCACCTCGTCGTAGGCGACCAGGTCGGCGTAGACCGCGGTCCGTCCGGCGAGCATGTCGCCCGCGACGGCGTAGACCACCACGTCCCGCTGGACGACCGTGGCGAAGGCGCGCAGGAACGGGTAGAGCCCGCCGCGGCCGACCCTCGGGCGCCGCTTCTCCAGCCGGGCGCGCAGCGACTGGGTCAGCTCGCGGAACACCTCGGCGGTGAAGGACAGGGCGGTGCGCACGGCGTTGGCCGGGTCGGAGAAGTAGGCGAAGTAGCCGGACCGGGAGCGGAAGCCCTTGCCGCGGCGGCGGGCGGCGATGGACAGCACCAGGGCCTGCTCGCCCGCCCCGCCGCTGAACAGGTTGCCGCGGCTGGCGCCGTCGACGGCGAGCAGGCCGGGGCGGCCGGTGTGCTTGACGGCCCGTCTCTCCAGGACAACGGCGCTCGAGGGCCGGTTGCTGACCATCACCTCGCGGCGCTGCTTGTCGTACCAGCGGAAGGCGGGGAGGTCGTAGTTGGAGCCGTGCAGGATGCCCAGCTGGCTGGCGCCGGTCTGGCTGGACCAGTCGGTGCGCCAGAGGCTGAGCCGGTGGGTGGGCGGGTGGCCGGTGCCGTCCAGGCCGAGGTTCCGGGCGACGGTGGGCATCAGCCCCTTCTCGGCGGCGTCCCGCAGCACGTCGTGCCCGACGCCGTCGAGCTGCACGAAGACGATGCCGGGGGTGACCGGGCCGCCGGGCTGCCGCAGGTGGCGGCGGCGCCGGTCGGAGAGCCGGTACAGGCGCCGGCGGTAGGCGTCGTCGTCGCGGACGGCGAGGGCACCGCCGGTCGCGGAGGCCACCGCGGACATCACCGCGGCGACCACCACCGCCGTCTCGGGAGTGACGTCGCCCCGCTCGACCGGGTTCACCCAGAGCGCCACCAGCAGCAGGCCGCCGTTGAGGAAGAAGACCAGCAGCCCCAGCACCAGCGCCGGGACCAGGAGCAGCAGCCGCACGAGCAGCGGCCAGACGAGGGCGGAGAGCAGGCCGAAGACGCCGGCGCCGAGCGCGGCGGTGACGCCGAGCCGGGTGGCGCTGTTGCCGTCGGGCGACTCCAGCCGGAAGTCGGGGAGGAGTCCGGCGAGGATGAGCATGGTGAGGGTGGACACCGCCCACACCGCGACGCTTCGCCCCAGTTGTGCCACGCCCCGCCGCCAGCGGCCTTCCACACGCACCTCTCGTTCCCTCGCCCCGGCCCGCCGGCCGGCAGGTGGACCGTTCAACCCTGCCATACCGGGCAGACGGCAGGCGGGACGGCCTGTCGTCCGTCCCCTCCGAGCCTGCCGGTACCCCGTAGGCTCGGAGCAGGTCGTACGAAGGAGGACGCCGAGGTGCCGGCGGAGATCACCTGGTGGGGACACGCCACCTGCACGCTGCGGGACTCCGGCGTGCGCGTCCTGACGGACCCTCTGTTCACCCGCCGGCTCGCGCATCTGCGCCGCCGCCGGGGGGCGCCGCCCCCGCCGGACGCCTGGCACGCCGAGGTGGCGCTCGTCTCCCACCTGCACGCCGACCACCTGCATCTGCCCTCGCTGGCCCGGCTGGACCCGGGCACCGTCCTGCTGGTGCCGCGCGGCACGGGCCGGGCGGTGCCGGCGCTGGTGCGGCTGGCCCGCGACCGGTCCCTGGACGTGCGGGAGGTGGAGCCCGGCGACCGGGTGCGGGTCGCGGACCTGACGGTCCGCGCGGTGACCGCCCGCCACGACGGGCGCCGGCTGCCGGTGGGACCGCACCGCTCCCCCGCCCTGGGGTTCGTGGTGGAGGGTGAGCGGCGTGCCTACTTCGCCGGGGACACCGGGATGTTCGACACCATGGCCGAGGAGGTGGGCGAGGTCGACCTGGCGCTGCTGCCGGTGGGCGGCTGGGGCCCGTTCCTCGGCGAGGGCCACCTCGACGCCTCCCGGGCGGCCGAGGTGCTGCGGACGCTGGGCCCGCGCTGCGCGGTGCCGGTGCACTACGGGACGTTCTGGCCGGTGGGGATGGACGCCGTGCGCCCGCACGAGTTCCACTCCCCCGGTGACGAGTTCGCGCGGCTGGCGGCGCGTTCCGCGCCGGGTGTCGAGGTGCGGCTGCTCGGGCACGGCGAGTCGGCGGCGTTCGGAGGGGACCGGTGACGCCGGACGGCATCGCCGTCGGCTATCCGATGCTGTTCCTGCTGGTGCTGCTGGGCTCGCTCGTCCCGGTGGTGCCGACCGGCGCGCTGGTCAGCTCGGCGGCGGTGGTGGCGTTCCACCACGCCGCGCCGGCCGTGTCGCTGGGGGTGGTGCTGCTCATCGCGTCGACGGCCGCGTTCGCCGGGGACGTGGCGCTGTACTGGCTGGGCCGCCGGGGCATGGAATCGCGCGGCGCGACCCGCTGGCTGGAGGGGATCCGGGACCGGGCCCCCCAGGAGCGGCTGGAGCAGGCGCAGGACCGGCTGCACCGGCACGCCGTGTCGGTGCTGGTGCTGTCCCGGCTGATCCCGGCCGGGCGGCTGCCGGTGATACTGGCCTGCCTGGTGGCCCACTGGCCGCTGCGCCGCTTCGTGCGGGGCAACGCCCCGGCCTGCGTGGCCTGGGCGGCGACCTACCAGGTGATCGGCGTGCTGGGCGGCTCGTTGTTCGACGAGCCGTGGAAGGGCGTGGTCGCGGCGGTGGCGCTGACCCTGGCGATCAGCGCCGCCCCGGCCGTGTGGAGCCGCCTCCGGGACCGCTGAGCGGCGACGCGCGGGTGGGGGCGGCCCCGGCGGTTCAGCGGTGACGCGCGGAGGGGCCGCCCCGGCCGTACCAACCCCCTCCGCGCGGCGGCCGTGCGGCCGGCCTCCGCGCGGGGTGTCGGCCGTGTCAGCCCCCGAGCACCCGGGAGCCGCCGATCGGGAGGTCCCAGAGGTCCTCGCGGGGCAGCCCGGCCTCGGCCCAGGCGGCGCGGACCCGGTGCAGGGGCTCCAGCACCGGTTCCGAGGAGAGCAGGAACGTGCCCCAGTGCATGGGGGCCATCCGCCGGGCGCCCAGGTCGCGGGTGGCCCGGACCGCCTCCTCCGGGTCGCAGTGCACGTCGCTCAGCCACCACCGGGGGTCGTAGGCGCCGATCGGCATCAGCGCCAGGTCGATGTCCGGGTAGCGCTCGCCGATCCGCTCGAACCAGTGCCCGTAGCCCGTGTCCCCGGCGAAGTAGACGCGCCGGCGCTCCTGCCCGTGGCCCTCGCCCTCGGCGGTGAGCATCCAACCGCCCCAGAGGCTGCGGCAGGTGTCGGTGAGGGTCCGCTTGGACCAGTGGTGCGAGGGCACGAAGTCCAGCCGCACGCCGCCCAGGCGGGCCGACTCCCACCAGTCCAGCTCGACCACCCGCCGGAAGCCGCGCCGCCGGCACCAGCGGCCCAGGCCGCCGGGCACGAACACGGGGGTGTCCGCGGGGAGCCGCCGCAGGGTGGGCAGGTCGAGGTGGTCGTAATGGTTGTGGCTGATCACCACGGCGTCCACGGGCGGCAGCGCGTCCCAGTCCACGCCCACCGGGGTGATCCGGGCGGGCGTGCCGAGGATGCGGCGGGACCACACCGGGTCGGTGAGCACGGTCATGCCGCCGATCCGGACGATCCAGCTGGCGTGACCCGCCCAGGTGACGGCCACCTGACCGGCGTCGGCCTCGGGCAGCGGGCCGGGCCGGCAGGGGATTCGCGGGATGTCCTTCAGCCCTTCGCGCCGGGGCCGCACCGCGCCCTCGCGGGCGAACCGGGCGAAGGAGCGCAGGCCGGGGAGCGGGGCGGTCAGCCGGTCCTCGAACGACTTCGGCCAGCGGCGCCCCTGTTCGGGCGCCGACGGCTCGGCGCGCGCGGGGGTACGGGCCCGGGGCGGCGCGGTGGTGCGCAGCCGTCCCGGGCTCCCCTCCTGACCGCGGCCGGGCCCGGCGTCGGGCCGCGGACCGCGGCCTGGTTCGGGCAACTGCTCGGCGCGGGACTGCGGTCGCGTCATCGCGGAGTCTCCCCTCGCTCGGCCGCCGTCCCGGCGTCGGACGGGGTGCCGAGCCGGTCGAAGGCCGTTCTCCATCGGGTCAGCGCACCCCGCACGCGGTGCAGTTCGAGCGGGTCGGGGGCGGTCAGGGCGGCGGCCCGTTCGGCGGCGTCGCCGCCGAGGAGGTCGCCGGTGGACAGGCGGACCCGGAGGGCGTCCAGGTCGTCGCCGAACCGGTGGCCGCCGCTCGCGGGCACGCCGTGGAGCGTGTCCAGGCTCTCCTCCAGCTCCTGCGCGTCGCCCACGCCGTGGGTGGCCAGGGCGTCGGCGAGCGGCGACAGGTCGGCGTAGACGCAGCGTCCGGCGCGCGGCGGGAGCGTCAGCCCGCCCACCGACACGACGAGTTCGTGGACGGCGGCGGCCAGGCGGGCGTGCAGGCGGACCGAGGCGTCGCGCCGCGCGGTGACCTCCTCGGGCTCGCTCAGCGCGTAGGCGGCGGCGACGGCGAGGGGCCGGGCGATCTGCGCGCCGAGCGCGGTGAGCACGTCCAGCACCCGTGCGCGCAGCGCGCCGCCGTCACCGGGACCGGTGGGGAAGCGGGCGATCGCTGCGGGCCAGCCGGCCGGCAGCAGCCCGCCGCGCAGGTCGGCGACGACGGCGACCCGGCCGGGGAGCATCTCGGCGGGGCTGAGCAGGACGGTGCCGGGCGGGTCGTGGACCGTGTCCCGCCAGGTCTCGTCGCTGATCACGAAGAGCCCTTCGGCCTCGGCGACCTCCATGGTCTCGTGCAGGTCGTCGGGCGCGGCGACGGCGCCGGTGGTCTCCTCGGCGGGCGAGAGCACGAGCTGGCGCGGGTCGCCGCCCTCCTCGCGGACCCGGCGGACCGTCTCGAGCAGGGCGTAGGCGTCGGGAACGCCGCCCGATCCGGGCGGCGTGGGCACGTGGAAGACGGGGCGGCCGAGCAGCCGGGCGTAGGGCGCCCACCAGGCGGCGCAGGGGCGCGGCACCAGGACGTCGCCGCCGAGGGCCGCGGTCAGGGCGAGCAGCAGGGCGGGGGCGCCGGGGGCGGCCGCGATCCGGTCGGGTCCGGCCGTGAGGCCGCGCCGGGTCCAGTAGCCGGCCGCGGCCTCCAGGAGCGTGCTCCCTCCGCCGGGGGGTTCGTCCTCGGCGCGCCGGGCGGCGGCGGTGAGCACCGCGGCGAGTTCGGGGAGCACCGGCAGTCCGTCGTCGGGCAGGCGCGGCCCGTACCGCACCGGGCCGTGTCCGCCGGCCCCGGGCGCCCGCTCCGGTTCCGTCCGCGCCATCCGCACCTCCGCCGCGGTCGCCGGCATCCGCCGTGGCGGTCCTTCCGCACCGGATGCCGTGTCCGATGGCCCCGAGTACCCCGTGACGGGCCGGACATGACCCGTCGGCCGGGGTCAGCGCAGGCGGCCTCCGCGCTCCGGGGCGAGCCGCTGCCGGATCCGGTGACCGGCGGCCACCGCGGCGCCGGCGATGAGGAGGCCGCCGGCGACCTGGAGCGGGACGGAGTCGGTGAAGGCGCCGCCCGCGCCGGCCTCGACGCCGCGGTGGACCGGCGGCGCGGTCCGGCCGTGCCCGTCCTTGCCGCCGTGGTGGCCGGGGTCGGGGCGGTGGCCGGGCTCCTTGCCGCCGGGTGCGCCCGGGCCGGGACGGTGACCGGGGTCCTTCTCGCCGGGTGCGCCCGGACCGGGGCGGTGGCCGGGTTCCGCGCCGCCTCCGGGAGCGCCGCCCGGCGCCGCCTCGTGGAGCGGTTCGGGCTCCACCGGTTCGACCTCGATGCCGGTCGCGGAGCCGGTCGCCGGGTCGGACAGGTCCTCCTCGACCGCCGGGTCGCCGAACTGCTCCGCCACCGCTGCGCCGCCGGTGTCCTCCCCGGCCGCGGGGGCGCCGAACTCATCGGCGGCGCCTGTGGTGTCCTCCGGGAAGCCTCCCGCGTCGGCCGGTTCCCCGGCCGGCGCCTCCTCAAGTGTCCCGCTCTCCACGGCGGTGTCCTCGGGGGCGGCGCAGGCGGCGGGGTCGGCGCCCTGCTCGCACGGGGCCGCGGCGGCCGCCCCACGCAGCCCCGGCCCGTCCGGGCAGGCGTCGGCCCCCGGTCCGGGTTCGGGTGCGCGGTCCAGCGACGTGGCGATGCCCGCGACCGTCGGCGTCGGCGTCCGCGTCTGCGTCTGCGTCTGCGTCTGCTGCGAGGAGATCCCGGTGGCGCCGGGGTCGCAGGAGACCGGTTCCGCCGAGGCGACGGGCGCGGCGACCGTCACCGCCGCGCCGGCGAGGGCTGCGGCGGACAGGACACGGAGAGTGCGGCGCATGGGGCTGGGCTCCTTCGGGCGGACGACGACTGCCGTCCCCATCCCAGCCCGGCCCGCCCGGCCGCGCCCGTCACGCGGCACCATCCGCGTGACCCCGGCCGCCGAACGGGGGAGCCGGGCCCGTGTTCCGGCCCCGTCTCCCCCACCGGTGTGTTCGGATCGTCCCTCAGGACGTCCGTCCGGGCGGAGCGCCCGCTCCCGGGGTCCCGCCCGGCAGGGCCGGGCGTACCGTCGGCGGCGCGGGCAGCGCCAGGGGTGCCGGCACCGGCGTCACGGCCGGCAGGGCGGCATCCCCCTCCGCGGAGACCGTGTCCTCCTCCGGCGGGGGGAAGACAAGATCCTCGTACCAGTCCATCGCCAGCATCATGCAGAGCATCAGGACCGGGACGATCACTACGAGCACCACCATGGGTCCGTCCTCCCAGGGGTGAACGGGGGTGCCGAAGCACCCCGGGTCGTCTTCAGACTGCCGGACATTCCGGACTCCCGCGCGGCGACGGAACCCCGCCCGGAGCACCCCGGCCCCCGGTGTGTCGCCCGCGCCTCCTCGGGTACGCGGGGGCCACCCGAAGATGTGGAGGGAGCCATGCAGCGTGGCAGCGACCGGTTGAGCGTTCACCGGGACGACGAGATGAAGCACGAGCTGAGGGGGCTGCTGCAGTCCGGACATCCCACCCGGACGGAGGAGTGGCACGACCCCGAGCCGGTCGCCGACGACGACCCGGCGGTGGCGGGCGGCACGGTGAGCGTGCGGGAGGCCCCGCTGGAGACGGTCCGGCTGGAGCTCGCGCGCATCCTGGGCCGCACGTCCTTCCCGGCGAGCCCGCGGGAACTGGCGCGCACCCTGCGCGAGAACCACGCCCCGGACGCCCTGGTGGAGCCACTGGAGCACCTGCCGCACAAGGCCCGCTACGCGAACGTCCAGCAACTCGCCGAGGCGATCACCCGTCCGGAGTAGCGCGCGCACGACCGCGACGACCGGACGGAGACGAAAGGATGGAAGACCGACCATGCGCATCGCATTCCTGACCGCGCCCGAGGGCGTCGAGCAGGTGGAGCTCACCAAGCCCTGGGAGGCGGTGACCGGCGCCGGGCACGAGGCCGTGCTGGTGTCGACCGAGTCGGGCGAGGTCCAGGGCTTCAACCACCTGGACAAGGCCGACACCTTCCCGGTCGACCGGACGGTGGACGAGGTGTCCGCCGGAGACTTCGACGGACTGGTGCTGCCCGGCGGCGTCGCCAACCCGGACGCCCTGCGGATGGACGAGAAGGCCGTCCGGCTGGTGAAGGACTTCTTCGGCCAGGGCCTTCCGGTGGCGGCGATCTGCCACGCGCCGTGGACGCTGGTGGAGGCCGGCGTGGTCTCCGGCCGGGAGCTGACCTCCTGGCCGAGCCTGCGCACCGACATCGCCAACGCCGGCGGCACCTGGGTCGACGAGCAGGTCAAGGTCGACACCAACGGCCCCAACGTGCTGGTGACCAGCCGCAAGCCGGACGACCTCGACGCCTTCGACGAGGCGCTGCTGCGCGAGTTCGCGAAGGCCTCCGGCGGGCACGACTGAACCCCGGTCCGGACAGACGCCGGTCCGGACGGAACGTGAGGAGGGCGGGCCCGGCCGGGCCCGCCCTCCTCACGTTCGGGTGTTGGTGTCCGTCAGTCCCCGGGGCGGCCGGGGTCCCGTTCCCGCGCCCCCTCGCGGGTGCGTCCGGCGGACACCGGCCGCCGCGGATGCCGCCGCAGGTACTCGCCCTCGAGCTGCGCCATCCGCTCGTTGTGGGTGCGCAGCGCGTCGCTGGATCCGTGCAGCAGCGTGTCGTGTCGCGTGCGGTGAATGGTCTCGAGTTCCTTCATCAGCTGCTGGTCGTCCAGCCGGTCGGGTTCGACTCCTGCCATGGCGGCACCCCGTTCGTCGCGGTTCCTCGTGTTCCCTTGTCGGGGCACGGGTACCCGCCTGTGACACGGATCCGACGCAGGAAGACAGACAACCACCCGACCGACATCGGACGCGGAACCATGGATCTCGCATTTCTCCAGCCCCTGTACGAGCGCCGAGGCCCGTGGGCCTCGGTCTACGTGGACACCTCCCGCCACACCCAGGACACGGTGAAGGAACGGCGCCTCATGGCCCAGGCGGCCGCCCGCGAGCTGGCCTCGCAGGGCGCGGACGAGGCCACCTGTGAGGCGGTGCGGACGGCGGTCGACGAACTCAGGCACTCCACCGAGCCGCACGGCCGCGCCTTCTTCGCGCACGACGGCGGGGTCGTCCTCGACCCGTCGCTGACCCGCCCCCCGCAGCGGGAGCTCACCGCGGTGTGGGCGCCGCTCCCGCACGTCTCGCCCCTGCTGAACCTGCTGGGCGAGGACCCGACGTGCCTGGTGGTGTACGTGACCCGGGGCGGGGCCGACCTGGAGCTGCGTACGGCGCTGGGCAGCTCGGAGGCCGGCGAGGTGGTGGGCCGGCAGTGGCCGCTGCACCGCACCGCGTCGTCGGACTGGTCGGAGCGCCACTTCCAGCTCGCGGTGGAGAACACCTGGGCCCAGAACGCGGCCGAGATCGCCCGTGAGGTGACCGCGTGCTGGGAGGAGACCCGGGCCGAGCTGGTGATCCTGGTGGGCGAGCAGCGGGACCGCCGCACCGTGCTGGAGCAGCTCGCGCCGCAGGTGCGCGAGTGCACGGTGGAGGCGTCGCACGGCACCGGGAGCCGGCTGCTGGACGCGGAGGTGGAGGATCTCCGCGCGACCCACCGGCGGCAGCGGGCGGAGACCGACCTGGGCCGGTTCCTCGCGGCGCGCGGGCGGGACCGGCAGGGCGGCGCGGGCGCCGTCGAGGGGGTTCCGGCGCTGGTGGAGGCGGCGCAGGAGCACCGGATCGACGAGCTGCTGATCAACCTGGACGGCCCGGACGCGCACCGGCAGATCTGGATCGGCGAGGAGCCGGACCAGATCGCCGTGCGCCGCTCGGACCTGCGGATCCTCGGCGAGCAGCACTCCTGGGCGGCGCGGGCCGACGACGCGCTGCTGCGGTCGGCGGTGGCGTCCGGAACCCCGGCGATCTCCGTGGAGCCGGCCCTGGAGGACGACTCCCCGGTGGTCCCGGTGGGCGGCCTCGGCGCCCTGCTCCGCTGGGCCTGATCCCGGTGCGGGTCCCGCGGGCGTGACGCGGGACCCGCACGGGGGTCAGCGCGCCCGCTCGACGCGGCGTTCGTCCCAGACCGGTTCCGCGGTCTCCCGCACGCGGCCGTCGCTGCCGAAGACGAGGAAGCGGTCGAAGGCGCGGGCGAACCACCGGTCGTGGGTGACGGCGAGGACGGTGCCCTCGAACGCCTCGAGCCCTTCCTGCAGGGCCTCCGCCGACTCCAGGTCCAGGTTGTCGGTGGGCTCGTCGAGCAGGAGCGCCGTGACGCCCTGCAGTTCGAGCAGCAGGATCTGGAAGCGGGCCTGCTGGCCGCCGGAGAGGCGGTCGAAGGTCTGCTCGGCCTGCTTGGTCAGCTCGTAGCGCCGCAGCCGGGACATCGCGGCGCCCCGGTCCTGGGAGTGCTCGGTCCACAGGATGTCCAGCAGCGTCCGCCCCATCAGCTCGGGGTGCGCGTGGGTCTGCGCGAAGTGCCCGGGCACCACCCGCGCGCCCAGCTTCCAGGCGCCGGTGTGGGCGACGTCCTCCCCGGCGAGCAGCCGCAGGAAGTGGGACTTCCCGGATCCGTTGGAACCGAGGACGGCGACCCGTTCGCCGTAGAAGACCTCCAGGTCGAAGGGCTTCATCAGGCCGCTGAGTTCCAGGCCCTGGCAGGTCAGGGCGCGCACGCCGGTGCGGCCGCCCTTGAGCCGCATGGTGATCTCCTGCTCGCGCGGCGGCTCGGGCGGCGGGCCGGCCTCCTCGAACTTCCGCAGCCGGGTCTGAGCTGCGGCGTACCGGGAGGCCATGTCGGGGCTGACCGAGGCGGCCTGGCGCAGGTTGATCACCAGTTTCTTGAGCTGGGCGTGCTTCTCGTCCCAGCGCCGGCGCAGTTCCTCGAAGCGGGCGAACCGCTCGCGCCGCGCCTCGTGGTAGGTGGCGAAGCCGCCGCCGTGCACCCAGGCGTCGGCCCCGGCCGGTCCCGGCTCCACGCTGACGATCTTCTGCGCGGCGCGGGAGAGCAGTTCGCGGTCGTGGGAGACGAAGAGCACGGTCTTGCGGGTCTCCGCGAGCCGTTCCTCGAGCCACCGCTTGCCCGGCACGTCCAGGTAGTTGTCCGGCTCGTCGAGCAGCAGCACCTCGTCGGTGCCGCGCAGCAGGGCCTCCAGGACGAGCCGCTTCTGCTCGCCGCCGGAGAGGGTGCGCACCTGCCGCCACTGCGCCTTGTCGTAGGGCACGCCGAGGGCGGCGGTGGTGCAGATGTCCCAGAGCGTCTCGGCCTCGTAGCCACCGGCCTCGCCCCAGTCGGCGAGCGCCTGCGCGTACCGCATCTGCGCGGCCTCGTCGTCGTTCGTCATCATCGCCAGCTCGGCCTCGTCGACGGCGCGTGCGGCGGCCTTGACGCGGGGCGTGGAGACGGACGCCAGCAGGTCGCGCACGGTGGTCTCGTCGCGCACGGAGCCGACGAACTGGCGCATCACGCCCAGGCCGCCCTGCACGGTGACCGTGCCGCCGTGCGGCTTGAGCTCGCCGGAGATCAGCCGCAGCAGCGTGGTCTTGCCCGCGCCGTTGGGCCCGACGAGCGCGACGACCGCGCCCTCGCCCACCCGGAAGGAGACGTCACCGAGCAGCGCTCGGCCGTCCGGCAGGTAGTACTCGAGGTGCGCGGCTTCCAGGTATCCCATGGCCAGGCATTGTCCGGGTGCCCCACCGGCCGGGGCAAACCGTTATCGGACACGCGAGCCGTCGTCGGCCCTCACTCCACGGGGTGGCCGGCGGGGCCGCTCTGCGAGCCGGGGCCGGGCGAGGACACCACCGCGCCCGCCCAGGACAGGGCCTTCCAGCCGTCGGCGAGGGAGCCCTCCAGGACGACCACGCCGGTGTTCTCCAGCGGGTGGTCGGCGGCGAAGTCCACGTCGACGTTGTCCGCGCGGGCGGCGGTCCAGGTGCGGATGGCGGCGCCGTGGCTGAAGAAGGCGACGGTGCCGGCGCCGGTGGCCTCGGCCTCCCGGACGACGGCGTCGTACCGACCGAGCATCTCGACGCCGCTCTCGCCGCCGGGCATCCGCCGCCGCGCCCGTCCGGCGGCCCAGGACAGCGCCGTCTCCATGTAGCGCAGGCCGCGCTCGGTGTAGCCGGGCTCCCCTTCGAGCTCGCCCGCGGTGATCTCCCGCAGGCCGTCGCGCACCGGTACCTCCAGGCCCAGTTTGCGGGCCAGCGGCCGGGCGGTGAGCTGGGTCCGCACCATGGTGGAGGCGAACAGGGCGTCGATGTCCTCGCCGTGCAGCGCGTCCGGGAGGGCCTCGGCCTGCCGCTCCCCCAGCTCGGTCAGCGCGGGTCCGGGGACACGGGTGTCCAGCACGTCGCGCGCGTTGGACGGGGTCTGCCCGTGGCGGATGAGCAGCAGACGCATCCGGGTTCCTTCCGCTCGGGGCGCTCCGGGAGCCGTGTACCGCCGGGTTCCCTTCCCGGGGCTCCCGTGCACCTCTTTCCCGGTTTCGCGGTTTCGCGGTTTCGCGGTCTCGCGGTTTCGCGGTCTCGCGGTCTCGCGGTCTCGCGGTCTCGCGGTCTCGCGGTCTCGCGGTCTCGCGGTCTCGCGGTCTCGCGGTCTCGCGGTCTCGCGGTATCCCAGTGTTTCCCGGCGTTTCCCCGGCGCGTGCGGCGTGGCTGCCGCGGGAAGCCTCCGTGGGCGGGTACTCGTCGGGAATGACGCGTGACGTGAACACGGGCGGGGGCGCGGGCGCGCCCGGGAGCTGCGGGACGGCCAGGGGGGTGCTGCAACGCATGCTGGACGCTGACACGGAGGTCTTCGAGGCGGTGGCCAGGAGGCACTGGCCGGGTGTGGGGAAGGTGCTGCCGAGACTGAGCAGGGCCGCGAACCACGGGGTGCTGTGGTTCGCGGTGGCCGGGGCGATAGCCGCCTCGCGCACCCCCCGGGCCCGCCGGGCCGCCCTGCGCGGGGTCGGTTCGCTGGCCCTGGCCTCGGCCACCATCAACACCGTCGGCAAGCGGTCGGTGCGCCGGGCCCGGCCGGTGCTGGACGTGGTGCCGCTGATGCGGCGGCTGGAGAAGCAGCCGCACACCACCTCGTTCCCCTCCGGGCACTCGGCCTCCGCCGCGGCGTTCGCGACCGGCGTGGCCCTGGAGTCCCCCGGCTGGGGCGCCGTGGTGGCCCCGCTGGCGGGCGCGGTGGCCCTCTCCCGGGTCTACACCGGGGTGCACTACCCCAGTGACGTGCTGGTCGGCGCGGCGCTCGGGGTGGGCGCGGCCTGCACGGCGCGGGCCCTGGTGCCCACCCGCGACCAGGGGAAGCCGCCCGCCCGGCCGCGCGCCGAGGCTCCGGCGCTCACCCACGGCGCGGGCCTGATCATGGTGGTGAACAACGCCTCCGGCAGCTCCGACCGGGCGCTCGCCATCCGGGACGCGCTGCCGCTGGCGAAGGTCGTCCAGTGCGAGCCGGAGGCCGTGGAGGAGGAGCTGGAACGGGCCGCCTCGCTGGCCGAGGTGCTGGGCGTCTGCGGCGGCGACGGCACGGTCAACACGGCGGCCCGGATCGCCCTGCGCCACGACCTGCCGCTGGCCGTGCTGCCGGGCGGGACGCTCAACCACTTCGCCTACGACCTCGGGGTGGAGGACGTCCGCGCCCTCGCCCGGGCGCTGGAGCGCGGGGACGCGGTCAAGGTCGACGTGGGCATGTTCAGCACCGAGGGGCAGAGCGGCATCTTCCTGAACACCTGCAGCCTGGGCATCTACCCCGAACTGGTGCGGGAACGGGAGCTGTGGGCGGGCCGGATCGGCGGCTGGCCCGCCGGGCTGGTCGCCGCGGTGCGGGTGCTGCGCGCCGACCGGCACCCGCTGGAGGCGCACTTCCAGGGCCGCACCCACCCGCTGTGGCTGCTGTTCGCGGGCAACGGCACCTACCACCGGCTGGGCGTGATGTCCGGCCGCCGGATGGACCTGGCCGACGGGCAGCTCGACGTCCGGGTGGTGCACGGCGGCCGGCGGCCCGCGCTGCGGCTGCTCTCGGCCGCGCTGGCGGGCCCGCTGACCCGCTCCCCCGCGCACGCCGCCGTCCAGGTGCCGCACCTGCGCATCGACCACGTCTCCCCCGGCACGCTGTTGGCCTACGACGGCGAGGTCACCCCCGTCGAGGGGGCGGTGACGCTGCGCAAGCTGCCGCTCGCCCTGACGGTCTACCGCCCGCTCACCTGACGCGACCCGACCCGGTCCGGCCGACCGGCCGCACGGCCGCACGGCCACATGACCGCACGGCCACATGACCGCACGCCCGCATCATGAGACGGGGGTCTCAGGATGCGGGCGTGCGGGATAGCGTGGCGCCCGTCGGCAGTCGGACGGCTCGAGGGGGCGCCACATGGGCAGGGTTCAGGAGACCGCGGTCTACACGCACGGGCACGGCGAGGCGGTGCTCCGCTCGCACCGCTGGCGCACGGCCGCCAACTCGGCGTCGTACCTGGTGGGTTCGCTCACCCCGGGGATGCGGGTGCTGGACGTCGGGTGCGGTCCCGGCACCATCACGGCGGACCTGGCGGAGCTGGTGCCGCAGGGCGGGGTGGTCGGGCTGGAGCGTGCCGCGGGGGTGCTGGAGGACGCCCGCGCGGAGGCCGCGCGGCGGGGTCTGGAGAACGTCACCTTCGCCGTCGGCGACGTGCACGCGCTGCCCTACCCGGACGGCGTCTTCGACGTGGTCCACGCCCATCAGGTGCTCCAGCACGTGGGCGACCCGGTGGCCGCGCTGCGGGAGATGCGGCGGGTGACCCGGCCCGGCGGCCTGGTGGCGGCCCGGGACTCGGACTACGGCGCGATGAGCTGGACGCCGGCCTCCGCGGAGCTCGACACCTGGCGGACGGTCTACCGGCGGACGGCCCGTGCCAACGGCGGCGAACCCGACGCGGGGCGCCGTCTGGCGGGCTGGGCGGCCGAGGCGGGGTTCGAGGAGGTCACCGCCTCGTCCTCCGCGTGGGTGTACACGAGCCCGGAGGAGCGTGCCTGGTGGGGCTCCCTGTGGGCGGACCGCACCCTGGCGCCGGCCTACGCGGACCGGGTGCGGGAGCTGGGCCTGGCCGACGCGGACGGGCTGTCCGCGGTCTCCGCGGCGTGGCGGGCGTGGGGCGCGGGCCCGGCGGGGCGGTTCACGGTCCCGCACGGGGAGATCCTGTGCCGCCGCACGGCCTGAGCCGCCGCCTGAGCCGCCGCCTGCGCGGCAGCCCGAGCGGCGGGCGTCACCGGCCTCCGCCCCCGTCGATGGAGGCGAAGGAGTACGGCGCCCAGGGGCCGGTGAGGTGCACCCGTACGCCCTCGGGCGGGGTCTCGCGGGCCCGGTCGACCGTCTCGACGAACTCCCCGGACTGCCGTCGCGGGACCAGGTAGGCGGCGTCGAGGAGGTTGCGCCCCCAGGCGTTCTCCTCCTTCTCGGTGACCCGCAGGGTCCGGGGCGGGTGCAGCCGGGACTCCTCGGCGCCGGCCCGCAGTTCGTCGTGCAGGCGGGCGGCGAACCGTCCCGCCGCCTCGGCGGCGCGCCCGTCGCGCCCACCCTGTCCGCCCCGCTCGGCCCGTTCCTCGAGGTAGACCCGGACGCTCCATTCGACGCGGCCGGCCAGCCGGTCCAGGACGGCGCGGATCTCCGCGGCGTGGGTCTCCAGCAGGACGCGCACGGCGCTGTCGTCGGGCAGCACGGTGGCGAACCGCAGCGGCAGCGGGGTGGTGACGGTGGTGAGGGCGTCGATCACCTGCTCGTGGGCCCGCGCCGTGGCGGTGAGCCACGCGGGGTCCTCCATCCGGACCCGCAGCCCGGCCTCGTCGAACGCGTCGGCGGGCACGGTGCTCACCACGGCGACCAGGCCCTGGTGGTGCACGGCCGTCGGCGGGGAGCCGGCCACACCGGCCAGCTGGGCCTGCAGCGCCGCCTCGAACGGGCGGCAGACCGCGTAGACGTACCGCAGTCCGCTCATCTTCTCTCCTGCTCGGCGGGGGTCGGCGGGGCCGGCCGGGAGGCCGGCGAGGGTCCGTACCCCCAGCCTGCCCGAGCCCGGGCCGCCGCTCCAGTTCCCCCGCCCGGGAGGTCACTCCCGGGCGGCGCGTCCGGCGGCGGCCCGCGGGCTCAGGCGGGCTCGATCTCCTGACGGTCCCGGCCGGTGCCGAGGTCCTCGTCGTGGTCCGTCCCGCGGTCCTCGTCGTGGTCCTCGTCCCCGGAGCCGTCGCGGGTGAACATCCTGCGGACCGTCGAGTCCTCCCACCAGGCGGTGGCGGCGCCGGCGGTCCGGACGCCCTCGATCAGCAGCCGCCGTCCCTGGCCGGCGAGGTAGGCGCGGGGCTCGTCCCGGCCGGCCAGCACGATGGCGACGGCGATCACCAGGGGCAGGGTCCGGGTGCGTCCGACGACGTACCCGGCGGTGGCGGCGAGGCCGAGTTCCCAGCGGTTGGCGTTCATGCCGTGCCACCTCCGCCCTGCTGCACGCCGGCCGCGGCCTCCAGCCGGTCGAGCAGTTCGTCCTCGCGCCGGTCGAACTCCTCCTCGTCGATCTCGCCTGCTTCCAACTGCTCCTCCAGACTCGCCAGTTCGGCGCGGATGGTGGCGGGGTCGTAGTAGATGCGCTCGGCCTCGCGCATCACCTGGCGGATCACCCAGGCGCTGCCGCGGACCGGTGCGAGCGGCAGCAGCAGCACCTGGGAGAGGAGTCCCACGGCGTCACTCCACGGCCGTGCCGGCGATCTGACCCGCGCCGTCCGGCGCGTGGTCGGCCGGGCCGGGCTCCACGAAGCTGTAGGGCGGCAGCGGCCCGTTGACGCGGAGCTGCACGTGCGGGTTCTGCTCGCGGAACCGCTCCACCGCGCCGAGGAACTCGTCGGCGGTGGCGGTGTCCACCAGGAGCGACAGGTTGGTGATCCAGCCGGTGGACTCGGCGCCGGTGGCCACCGAGGCGGCCGTCGGCTCCAGGGCCTGCTGGAGAGCCGCGGCGTCCACGCTCTCGCGGGCCTGCACGGCGGCCACCACCCGCTCGCCCAGCCGCAGCTTGTCGTCGTGACTGCCGCCGCCGGCCTGGCGGTTGGCCTCGGCCAGGGCCCGCAGGTCGGCGTCCTCGCCCATCACCACGTGGAGCACGGCCTGCTCGTCGTGGTTGGCCTTGACGTTGTACTCCGCCTTGCCGTCCAGGGCGCGCAGCCGCTCCGCGTAGTGCCCGGCGCGCTCCGCGAGGACGGAGAGGACCGTGTCGTCGTCGGGGGCGACGTTGCCGAAGCGCATCGGCAGGACGCAGCCGCCGGCGCCGGCCTCGGCGAGGATCGTCTGGTGGGCGAGCAGGTCACGGCGCTTGGGGCGCAGGTCCTCGGGCGCGTCGCCGGCGATGGCGACGAGGTCGCCCTCCTTGAGCAGCCGCACCGGGTTCGGCGGGTCGCCGACGCCGCCCATGCCCTCCGGGAGCGACGGGTGGGACGCCGAGGCGATCCCGTAGACGTAGGTGCTCACTCCTTCTCCTCCTTACGGCGGGCGGACGCCGGTTCCTTGCGCTCGTCGCGTCCCTGGCGGAAGGCGTCGGAGATCGACTCGGCGGCGCCGGAGAGCGCGCCCTTGGTCTTGCCACGGGCGCCGGACTCGGTCATGTCGCCGACCAGGTCGGGCAGCCCCGGGTTCTTGCGCGGGCCGGATTCCAGGTCGAGGCGGTTGCACGCCTCGGCGAAACGCAGGTACGTGTCCACGCTCGCGACGACGACACGTACGTCGATCTTCAGGATCTCGATGCCGACCAGGGAGACGCGGACGAACGCGTCGATCACGAGGCCCCGGTCGAGGACGAGTTCGAGAACGTCGTAGAGGCCGCTGCTGCCGCCTCCACCACCACTCTGCTGTGCCGGTACAACCGTCACGGGTGCTCCTCACTGTGTTCGGGCATGCCTGACCCGCTCATGGCGGGCTGCTGCCCTGTCACGGGAAGTCGGGCGGAACGTCCACAGCCGTGGACCGCCGGGTCAGCGGCGGCTGCTGTCCGAACGTCCGCGTTCGTAGCGCCGGATGCGCTTGTAGCCGGTGAGCATGCCCTCCGGGTCGAGTTCGATCCGGTAGGTCGCCAGGAGGCTCATCGTGTCGGGGACGCGCTCGAGTTCGAGCACCTCCACCTCCACCGTCCAGCCGTCCTCCGTTTTTTCGAAGGACGACACCGACTCGGCGGCCATCCCCGTCAGCTCCTCGAGCTGGGCCCGTGCCTCACGCAGTACCTCGGTGGGGCGCGGACGGCGCTGATCCGGTTCCTTCTTCTCGGTGTTGTCGGTTTCCGTCTCTTGCTTCGGTGTGTTCGTCATGGCCACCTCTGTGAGTGCGGATGACCGGTGACCCTGACGGCAAACCTCCCGATGCACACCGGCCGGCCGGGTCTGCGTGACTCCCGTGACGACGCGGGGGACGGCTCTTCACAAGCCGTCCCCCGCGGGCGGGTCGAGGACCCCGGTGGCGAGGACCGGGGGCGGTCTCAGCCGGGGATGCCCTGCTCGGTCAGCAGGCGGGCCGAGGCGACGATCGAGCGCGCGTCGATGCCGGCCTCGCGCAGCTGCTCGTCGGGGCTCGCGGAACCGGGCATGGAGCGCACGCCGAGGCGCACCAGCCGGGGCAGCGGGGAGCCGTCCCCGAAGGCCGAGGCGACCGCGTCGCCGATGCCGCCCTCCTCGTGGTGGTCCTCCACGGTCAGCAGGCACCCCGTCTCGGCGGCGGCCCGGCGCAGGGTCTCCTCGTCCACGGGCTTCACCGAGTACAGGTCGATCACCCGCACGGCGATCCCGGCGGCCGCCAGCTCGTCCGCGGCCCGCAGCGCCTCGTGCACGGTGATGCCGGCCGCGACGACGGTGAGCCGGTCGTCCGGCGAGGACCGCAGCACCTTGCTGCCGCCGACCGGGAACTCCTCGTCGGGCCCGTAGAGCACGGCGCCCTTGCCGCGCGAGGTGCGCAGGTAGCGGATGCCCGTCAGGTCGGCCATGGCGGCGACCAGCCGGGCGGTCTGGTTGGCGTCGCACGGGTACAGCACGGTCGAGTCGTGCACCGCCCGGAACATCGCCAGGTCCTCCACCCCCATCTGGGAGGGTCCGTCCTGGCCGATGGCGACGCCCGCGTGCGAGCCGACCAGGTTGATGCCGGAGCCGCTGACCGCGGCCATCCGCACGAAGTCGTACGCCCGGCTCAGGAAGGCCGCGAACGACGAGGCGTACGGCACCCAGCCGCGCGCGGCGAGGCCGACCGCGGAGGCCACCATCTGCTGCTCGGCGATGTAGCTCTCGAAGAACCGCTCCGGGTGCTCCTTGGCGAACGCCTCGGCCCGGGTGGAGTCGCTGACCTCGCCGTCCAGGGCGACCACGTCGCCCCGGGCGGTGCCGAGGGCGGCGAGGGCCGCTCCGTAGGCGTCCCGGGTGGCCACCTCCTCGCCCTTGTCCCAGCGCGGCAGCTCGGGCGCCGCGGTGTGCGCGGCGGGGCGGGCGGGGGCGTCCCACGGCGCGCCGACGCGGACGGTGAGGTCGCGTTCGCCGCCCAGTTCGGCGACGGCCGCCTCGGCGTCCTTGAGCGGTTTGCCGTGCAGGCCCTCCTTGTCCTCGGCCGCCTGGACGCCGCGGCCCTTGAGGGTGCGGGCCAGCACCACCGCGGGCTGGCCGACGGTGGAGCTCGCCTCGCCCAGCGCCCGCTCGATCGCCTCCACGTCGTGCCCGTCCACCTCGACGGTGTGCCAGCCGAAGGCCTTGAAGCGGCGGGCGTAGGCGTCCAGGTCGTGGCCGTGGCGGGTCTCGCCGCGCTGGCCCAGCCGGTTGACGTCGACGATGGCGGTGAGGTTGTCCAGGTGCTCGAAGGACGCCTGCTCGGCGGCCTCCCAGACGGAGCCCTCGGCGAGCTCGCTGTCCCCGCAGAGCACCCACACCCGGTAGGGGGCCTTCTCCAGCCGCTTGCCGGACAGCGCGATGCCCACGCCGACCGGCAGGCCCTGTCCGAGGGAGCCGGTGGCGGTCTCCACCCAGGGCAGGCGGCGGGGCGTGGGGTGGCCCTCCAGACGGCTGCCCTGCTTGCGGAAGGTCAGCAGTTCCTGGTCGTCGATGGCGCCGGCCGCCTTGTACGCCGCGTAGAGCAGCGGCGAGGCGTGCCCCTTGGATAGCACGAACCGGTCGTTGCCGGGGTGGCCGGGGTTGGCGAAGTCGTAGCGCAGGTGGCGGGCGAGCAGGACGGCCATCAGGTCGGCCGCGGACATCGAGGAGGTCGGGTGGCCCGACCCGGCGGCCGCGGCGGCGCGCACACTGTCCACGCGCAGCTGTTGTCCCAGCTCGGCGAGGCGGGCGAGTTCTGCGGGATCGGGAGCTCGGTCGTCGGTGTGCATGAATCCCCTCGGGTCGGGCGTTCCGCGTGACCCAATCCGCGTCCCCCCGCCCCCGTGACCGAAACGACCGGGCTGCCGACGCCCGGGGTCCCCACGGCCGGGGTTGCCCACGCCCCGGCTGCCGACGCCTGCGGTGCCGGCGGCCGGGGCGTATCCAACGCATGGGGTGCCGAGGCCCGGGGGTGCCACCGACCCGGCTGACCACGACCGGGGTGCCAACGCACGGGCTCCCACGACCTGACTGCCCACGCACAGGGTCCCCACCGCCGGGCTGCCCACGCCCCGGTTGTCCACGGCCGCGGCTGCCCACGGCCCGGTTGCCCACGGCCGGGCTGCGAACGACCCCGGCTGCCCACGACCGGGCGCCCGCGACCTCGGCTGACGACGCCCGGTGTACCCGCGGCTGGGTCTCCACGGCCCGTGCTGACCACGGCCCGGCTGCCGACCGCCCGGGTGTCCACGGCCCGGCTGCCGATGGCCGGGGTGACCGCGGCCGGGGTGACCGCGGTCGGGGCTACTCCGGCGGGCGCATGCGGAAGTCGTAGTGGGCCGGCAGCGGGTCGTCCGTGCAGGCGGACCACAGGAGACTGAGCGTCTCCGAGCCCTCCCGCAGGTCGGCGACCTCGAAGCGCTCCTCGAAGACGGCGCGGGCGGCCTGCCTGCGGCCCTCGGCGAGGAGCAGCTCCACCTCCAGCAGCCGGAACCGTCCGCGCTGCCGCGCCGCGGCGGGGAGCCGCTCCCAGACCGTGCGGGCGGCGTCCGCCCGGCCCACTCCGAGCAGCGCCTCGGCCGCCTCCCGGCCGAGAGCGGCGAGGGTGGTCTCCCACCGGCCCGGCGCCTCGCTCTCCCCGGCCGTGCGGCAGAGCGCGTCGAACGCCTCGGCGTACCGGTCCGCGGCCCGCTCGGGGTGGTCCTCCTCCTGGTCCGCCACCGCCGTGCAGCGCAGGAGCGCCCAGTGCCCCGGCTCCAGCTTCAGGCCCCGCTCCCAGCTGCGGACGGCCTGGGCGCGGTCGCCGGCGTGCCACTGGGCGAGGCCCAGGTGGTACTCGGCGGTGGCGGTGGCGGCCGCGGTCTCCAGCATGTCCCGCCAGTGCGGCGCGACCAGCGTGGTGTGCGGGGGTCCCGCCTGCGGGTCCTCCTCGGGCAGCGCGCCGTGCCGCAGCAGCTCCAGCCAGGGCCGTTGCTCCTCCCCCAGCGTCTCGGACCCGAACGGGGTGCCGGGCAGCGAGAAGCCTCCGCGCGTCACCTCCAGCGCGCCCCACCCGGAGCCGGTGGCCAGCCGCTCGCCCGGCTCGGTGTCGGCGCTCGGCGCCCACGCGGCGTAGGCGGCCTCGACCCGGGCGCGGGGCAGCGCGGTCTCCAGCCGTTCCTCCGCGGCGCCGAGGGCCGCCGCCCAGTCGTCGCCGTGCGCCGCGGCCGGATCGACCTCCAGCGGGCCGTAGGCCTCCAGCCAGGAGACCTCGCTCTCCGCGTCCAGCTTGACGTGCTCCAGCTGGGTGCGGGCGAGCCCGGCCTGGATCTCGCAGTAGCCGCCGGTGCCGGGCTCGGTCAGCCACTCCTGCCAGCGCCGCCCGCCGGGGCCGCTGCCCCAGACGAACAGCTTGCGGCCGCGGAGGCCGTCGGTGGACGTCTGCACCAGGCCCGCTCCCGCCTCGTCGAGGGCGGCGATCCACCGGCGGCGCCCGTCCGGGACGTCGTAGAAGTAGTCGGCGGGGTAGAGGCCGTCCAGCGGCCGGGTCAGGTCGACGCCCTCGTGGGACGGCACGCCCACCCGCCGCAGCCTCCGGTGGTAGCCGAAGTGCCAGGCCGACTCGGCGGGCGCGAGCACCCGGCGCTCCTCGGGGACCGCGATGTTCGACCACCAGTAGGCGGGCACGGGGCGCTCGTGCGGGTTGCGGATCCGCACGCCCACGTACAGGAAGTCGGAGCCGTCCGGCAGCCACAGGTCGACCTGGAACGGCAGGTCCCGCAGCCGTTCCCACTCCCACAGCCGCAGCATGACCCCGCCGTCCGGGGCGGTCACCCGGGCGGCGTGCACCGGTGAGCAGGAGAGCGCGGTGTGCCCCGTCGCGCCGATGTTCCACTCGACGCCGCCGGAGTACCAGGCGCCGTTCAGCGCGAAGCAGGCGGGCTGGAACACGGGGTTCACGTACAGCAGTTCACGCCCGCTCGGCTTGTGCGTCAGCGAGGCGATCCGTCCGCCGAGGCCGGGCAGCACGGTCGCCCGCAGCCGGTCGTTCTCCACCACGATCGCGTCCACCGGCCGGGGCGCGCGGCGCCGGCCGTAGCCGTCGCGGACGCGCTCGGGGAGCAGACCGGTGAGCGGGGCGTACCCCATCTGCCGGGCCATGTCGCGCGGCAGGCCCTCGCGGTCCCGCTCGTCGACCTGGTGGACCTCGTCCAGCGGCTTCAGCGGCGGCAGGGGGTTGTCGGGGCCCAACTCGGCGGCGGGCAGCGTCAGCACCTCACGGCGGATGGTCGTCACCCGACCATGGAAGCGGCCGGACGGCGATCGCGCCAGGGGTCCGTAGGGTCAGGTCCGTCGGGTCAGGTCCGTCGGGTCAGCGCGGGATCATCTCCGCGGTGACCGCCCAGCGTTCGTGGTCGCGCCAGGCGCCGTCGACGAACAGCATGCGCGGGGAGAAGCCCTCCAGGGCGAACCCGGCGCGGCGGGCGAGCGCGACGGAACGGGCGTTGCCGGGCTGGACATTGATCTCCAGCCGGTGCAGGTTCAGCGGCGGCGCGAAGGCGTACCGGACGAGGGCACCCAGCGCCTCGGTCATCAGGCCGCGGCCGGCGGCGTGCGCGAAGGCCCCGTACCCGAGGGCGCCGCTGCGGAAGGCGCCGTGCACGATGTTGTTGATGTTCACGTAGCCGGCGACGGCGCCGCCGTCGGTCAGGTCGCAGATCAGGAACCCCTCCTTGTCGGGGCTCTCGATGAGGCGCTTCGCGTACGCCCGGTACGTGGAGGGGGTGTCCGGCGGGAACAGCCACGGGTGGTGCAGCTCCCGGCTCTCACGCGCCCGGGCGGTGAACTCCGCCTCGTCGGCGAGCGTGAAGTGCCGCAACCCGATCCTGTCCGTCCGGGCCAGGTAGGAGCTCTCATCCATGAAGATCACCCTACCGGCGCGCCCCACCGGAACGGTCCGCCCCGCCGGGCCGGGGCGGCGCGGTCCGGGGCGGGCGGACGCGCCTCCCGGCGGGCCGGGCTACAGGAGGGCGGGGGTGTCGAGGGTGAGGGTGCGGGCGGCGGTGTCGAGTTCCGCGGCGACGCCGAAGGGGATGGTGAGGGCGCCCGCGTCGTGGCCGAAGCCGAACTCCTCGGCGATCGGGACCCCCAGTCCTCCCAGCCGGTCGGTGAAGAGCTCCCGCAGCTCCTCGTAGGGCCCGCACTTGTGCCAGGAGCCGAGCACGACGCCGGCGACCCCGTCGAGCCACCCTGCCCGCAGGAGCTGGGTGAGGATCCGGTCGAGCCGGTACCGCTCCTCGTCGACGTCCTCCAGCATCAGCAGTCCGCCGCGCGCCCCGGGCCGCGCGTGCGGGGTGCCCAGGTCGGCGGCGAGCAGGCTGACGCAGCCGCCGAGGGTGACGCCCCGGGCCCGCCCCGGGACGAGGGCGCCGCCCGAGCCCTGGATCACCCGCGTCGACTCCGGGTCGAACAGCGTGGCGCGCAGGTGTTCCCTGGCCTGATCGTTCTTCAGGAAGTCGATCGCCCCGGCCATCGGTCCGTGCAGGGTGACCAGGCCCATGCGGGTCGCGAACGCCTCGTGGAGCGCGGTGATGTCGCTGAACCCGACGAACACCTTGGGTCCGGCCGCGCGCAGGGCGGACCAGTCGAGGAGGTCGACCATCCGCTGGACGCCGTACCCGCCGCGGGCGCAGATCACCGCGTCCACCGCGGGATCGCACCAGGCGGCCTGCAGATCGGCGGCGCGGTCGGCGTCGGTGGCGGCCAGGTACTCGAACCGCGGGTCGCGGCCGAGCACATGGGGCATCACCACCGGATCGAGGCCCCAGCCGCGCAGCAACGACAGCCCGGCCTCGACCCGTTCCTCCGGCACCGGTCCGCTGGGCGCGACGACGGCCACCCGGGCGCCGGGCGCCAGCCGCTTCGGCCTGGTCAGCTCCCGCACGAACCTCTCCCCTGCTTCCTGAGTCACTTCCTGAGTTCCAGCACCGGGACACCCGGCGCCTCGAAGCCGAACACCTGCGCGTACAGGGAGAGTTCGGCCTCCAGGGCCCTGATCATGGTGTCCGCGCGCCGGAAACCGTGGCCCTCGCCCTCGAAGGCGAGGTAGGCGTGCGGCACACCCCGCCCGGCGGACCGGACGCCCTCGAGGAACCGCTCGCTCGCCGCGGGCGGGCAGATCGGGTCCTCCAGCCCCTGGAGCAGCACGAACGGCACCTCGATCCGCTCCGGGCTCTCGCTCGGCGAGCGTTCCCGGTACCGCTCGGGCACCTCGGCCAGCGGCCCGACCAGCGACTCCAGGTAGCGGGACTCGAAGTCGTGGGTCTCCCCGGAGGCGAAGGCGGTCAGGTCCAGCACCGGGTAGATGATGGTGCCGCAGGCGTAGACGTCGGTGAAGGCCAGCGAGGCCGCGGTCGTCCAGCCGCCCGCGCTGCCGCCGCGCACCGCCAGCCGGCCGCGGTCGGCGATGCCCTCGTCGGCCAGGGCGAGGGCGACGGCCGCGCAGTCCTCGACGTCGACCACGCCCCACTGCTCGCGCAGCCGGTTGCGGTAGGCGCGGCCGTAGCCGGTGGAGCCGCCGTAGTTGACCTCGACGACGCCGATGCCGCGCGAGGTGAAGTAGGCGATCTCCAGGTCGAGGACCATCGGCACCCGGCTGGTGGGCCCGCCGTGCGCCCAGACCACGTAGGGCGGCAGCTCGCCGTCCGGTGCGGTCACCTCGGGGTGGTGCGGCGGGTACACGTGGGCGTGCACCTCCCGGCCGTCGGCGGCGGTGAAGACCCGCGCCTCGGGTTCCGGCAGGTAGGCCGGGTCGACGGTGTCCCGGTGGGCGGAGCCGATCACCCGGGCGCTGCCCAGGCGGGTGTCCAGCTCGACCACCTCCACGGAGCGCCTCGGGCCGGCGCCCACCGAGACGACCCGGTCGCCGTGGACGGCCAGCGCGCCGGCGAACTCGGTCCAGGGCCCGGCGGCGTCCACCACCTCGCAGCTCTCCAGGTCGAGGACGCCGAGCTTCTGGGCGCCGAGCCCGTGCAGGACCGCGACCAGGCCGCAGTCGAGCGGCGCGAACCAGCGGCTGCCGGGCGTCCACAGCGGGCCGCCGAACTCCTCCTCGCGGGGGCAGAGGGGCTCGCCGTCCCGGTAGAGGTTCCACCAGCCGTCGCGGTCGCTGCTCCACATCAGGCGGCCGTCGCCGGTCCACTCGACCTGGGCGACGGACTCCTCCGGGCCGCCGGCCACCGTGCGCGGCGTGCCGAGGACGCCGTCGTCGGTGATGTCGGCGACCAGCAGTTCGGTGCCGTCCCACGGCATCCGCGGGTGGTCCCAGGCCAGCCAGGCGGCCCGGGAGCCGTCCGGGGAGACCCGGGCTCCGGTGACGAAGTCGTGGTCGGGGCGGGAGAGTTCCCGCAGGGCGGCGCGGTCCTCGGCGGCGCTGCCGTCCAGCGGCACGGCCACGTGCAGCCGGCGCAGGTCGGAGGGGCCGTCACCGGTGAACTCCTCCAGCACGCACCAGACCTCGGCCCGGCCGTCCCGGCCCTCGCGGACCTCGGGCTCGGCCCAGCGCAGGCCGCCGCCGACCGCGGAGACCGGCGTGAGCGGCTGCGGCTCGCCGCCGGCCTGCGGCTCGTAGCGGTAGAGCCGCTGGTCGGCGAAGTTCACGAAGACGATCACCGGCCCGCCGTCGCGGACCGTGCCGGTCCAGGGGCGGCCGCCGTACTCCATGACGCGGCTGCGCACGTTCCACGGCGGGGGCAGCACCGATTCCTCGGCGCCGTCGGCGCGGCGGCGCACCAGGGCGCGGCGGCCCTGTTCGGCGGGCCGCGGCTCGGTCCACCAGACCTCGTCACCGACGAAGCCCGGGTACTGCGGGGCGCCGTCGTGGTCGGCGGCGAGCGCCGCCCCGATCGGCGAGGGCCACGTCCCGTAGGCCAGTTTCCGCACCTTGTCCCCCATCTCTGTCAGGCCGTCCGCAGGAAACGGTCCAGCACACGGACGCCGAAGTGAAGCCCCTCGACGGGAACCCGCTCGTCCACTCCGTGGAAGAGCGCCTGGTAGGCGAAGCCCTCGGGCAGCCAGACGGGGGCGAACCCGTAGCCGGTGACGCCGAGCTTGGCGAACTGCTTGGCGTCGGTGCCGCCGGACATGCAGTACGGCACGGTCCGCGCCCCGGGGTCGAACTCCTCGACGGCGGTGCGCAGCTTGGCGAAGGTCGGGGAGTCCACCGGGGCCTGGAGGGCCTGCTCGCGGTGGTAGTACTCCCAGTCGACGTCGGGGCCGGTGAGTTCGTCGAGGGTGCGCTCGAAGTCGTCCTCGCCGCCCGGCAGGAAACGTCCGTCGACGTGGGCGCCGGCCTCGCCGGGGATCACGTTGACCTTGTAGCCGGCGTCCAGCATGGTCGGGTTGGTGCTGTTGCGCAGGGTCGGCTCGACCAGGGCGGCGGCGGGGCCGATCTTCACCAGCAGTTCGTCGACCTGGTCGGAGTCGTCGAGGTCGTACCGGGAGGCGTCGATGCCGTAGAGCCCGGCCAGTTCGGTGACGGCCGCGCGCACGGTCGGGGTGAGGTGCAGCGGCCAGGCGTGCTCGCCGAGCCGGGTGACGGCGGCGGTGAGGCGGGTGACGGCGTTGGAGCGGTTGACCTTGGAGCCGTGGCCGGCGCGCCCGTGGGCGGTCAGCTTCAGCCAGCCGGTGCCGCGTTCGCCGGCGCCGATGGGGTAGATCCGGCCGCCGGAGCCGTCGTGGAAGGTGTAGGCGCCGGACTCGCTGACGCCCTCGGTGCAGCCCTCGAACAGCGCGGCGTGCTGGTCGACGAGGAAGCCGGAGCCGTCGATCGCGCTGTCCTCCTCGTCGGCGGTGAAGGCGATGACGATGTCGCGGCGGGGCCGGACGCCCTCGCGGGCCCAGGAGCGGATCACCGAGAGGATCATCGCGTCCATGTTCTTCATGTCCACGGCGCCGCGGCCCCAGAGCACGCCGTCGTGGATCTCCCCGGAGAAGGGGTGCACGGTCCAGTCGTCGGCCTCGGCGGGCACGACGTCGAGGTGGCCGTGGACCAGGAGCGCGTCGGCCGAGGGGTTGGTGCCCTCGAGGCGCGCGACCACGTTGGTGCGTCCCTCGGTGCGCTCCAGGAGGGTGGGTTCCAGGCCCGCCTCGGCGAGCCGGGCCGCCGCGTACTCGGCGGCGGGGCGCTCGCGGCAGTCGCCGCCGCCCCGGTTGGTGGTGTCGATGCGGATCAGGTCGGACGCGAAGGTCACGACCTCCTCGAGGGCCTGCTGGTCAGCCATACGTTTCCTCCACCGCGGCCGAGACGATCGTGGTGACCGCCTTGAAGGTGCGGATTGCGTCGTACATCGTTGCTTCCGTGTAGGCGACCTTGCGCTCTCCGACACGGCCCACGCCCGGGACGACGGTCGCCGCGTCGGCCAGGTGTTCCGCGTCGAACTCCACCGCGACGGTGTGCGGTCCCGCCTGCACCGGCTCGTGACGGACCGCCAGGGACACCGCGTCCTCGGCGGCGGCCCGGATGTCCGCGTGGGTGCGGCCGGGTGTGCGGCACACCGCCGCGTAGCGCGAGACGTGGTCCTTCACCGCGACCTTCCGCGCCTCGGGCGCGTACCCGAGGGCGTCGTCACAGGCCACGTCGTCGCCGGTCACCAGAATGACCGGTACCCCGTACTCGGCCACCACATGGGCGTTGAGCAGGCCTTCGCTCGCCCGGACGTCGTTCAGCCAGACGCCGGTGAGCTGGTTGGCGAGGTAGGTGTGGGCGAGGACGCCCTCCATGCCGGCCCCGCCGTGGTACCCGATGAAGGCAATGCCGTCGACGTCCCCGTGCTGGACGCCCTCGACCATGGAGAGCGCCTTGTGCCGGCCGGTGAGCATCTCGACGCGGTCGTCGAGCTGCTCGAGCAGCAGGTTGCGCATGCTCCAGTGGGCCTCGTTCACCAGGACCTGGTCGGCGCCGCCGTCGAAGAAGCCGAGCGCCGCGGCCTGCACGTCGGAGGTGAACATGGGCCGGCAGCGTTCCCACTGGGGCGTGCCCGGTAGTACGTCGGCCGGCCAGGTGACACCGGTCGCGCCCTCCATGTCGGCGCTGATGAGGATCTTCACCCGTCGCTCCGTTTCTGCCGGTCACACGCACGCATGGGACGTGAGTGTAGACGCAGGGTCCGGCGGCGCGATCTTCCCCCGGTGCCGGGAGCGGGGCCGGGGGCCGGGGCGGGGTGCGGCGGGGCCGGGGCCGGAGCCGAGCGCGCCCGGGCCGGGGCGGGTCGGCGGCCCCGGTCCCGGCCCGGTCCCGGCCCCGTCCGGGTCAGCCCTGCTCCGGTCCGGGTTCGGTCCGGGTTCGGTCCGGTCCGGTCCGGGTTCAGTCCTGGTGGCCGAGCTGCAGGTCCCGCTCGGTTCGGCCGCCGCCGGCCACCTGGAGCACGGTGGCGACCGGCGGGTAGCCGGCGGCGATCACCGTGTACTCGCCCGAGGACAGGTCGACGAAGCGGAAGGTGCCGTCGGACCCGGTGGTGAGGGTGTCCACGACGTTGCCGGCGGCGTCGAGCAGGGTCACCCGGGCGTCCTCGACGGGCCGCCCGCCGCCGCCCCGGACCACGCCGCGCAGCACCGCGCCGCCCGCGAGCTCGATGTCCTGCCGGGTCTCCCGGGAGGCCTGGACGGTGACCGGCAGGGCGGTGGGCCGGTAGGCGTGGGCGCTGGCGGCCAGCGTGTACTCGCCGGCCACCAGGTCACTGATCACGTAGCCGCCGTCGTAGCCGCTGCGGGAGGCGGAGACCACCTCGCCGTGGACGTTGGTGAGGGTGACGGTGGCGTCCCGCACCGGCGTCCCGTCGGCGGTGGTGACGGTCCCGGCGAGGCGACCGGCGCCGCCGAGGACCACGTCCATCTCGACCGGCCGCTCCCCCACGGTGACCTGCACGGCCTGCGGCTGGTGCCCGCCCGCGGCGGCGATCAGCACGTAGGAGCCGGGGCCCGGGGTGGCCAGGGCGTACCGGCCGTCCTCGCCGCTGGCTCCGCGCCCGACCTGCTGCCCGACGCCGTCGATCAGGGTGAGCGCGGCCCGCGGCACCACCGTCCCGTCGGCGTGCCGGACCGCGCCGCAGACGGCGATGCCGCCGCCGTAGGGGGCCCGGGCGCCGGGCACCGAGGCGGTCACCTCGACGGTGAACGGCGCGGAGGCCGCGTACGGGGCGGCGCCGGCCGGGGCGGTCACCGGCTGAGCTCCGGCGTCCTGGGGGTCTGCGGCGGGGACGTTCTGGGACACCAGGGGTTTCTCCTTGAGGAAGAAGGCGATGATCAGGCCGAGCACGAGGACCGGCACCAGGTAGAGGAAGATCCGCGGCATGGCCTCCGCGTAGGCGGCGATGTACGCGTCGCGCTGCGGCGCGGGCAGCGAGTGCACCAGTTCCGGGCTGACGGACTCGGTGTGCGTGGCGGTGGCGGTGCCGCCGGGGAGGCCGGGCAGCCGGTCGGCGAGGGCGTCGGTGAGGCGGTCGGCGAACAGGGTGCCGAAGACGGCGGCGCCGACGCTGCCGCCGATCTGCCGGAAGTAGTTGTTGGCGCTGGTGGCGGTGCCCAGGTCGGCGGGGCGCACCGAGTTCTGCACGGCGAGCACGAGGACCGGCATCACCAGGCCGATGCCCGTGCCCAGGACGAACATCCAGACGCTGTAGGTGACCCGCCCGGTCCCCGTCTCCAGCAGGGACAGCAGCCACATGCCGACGGCGGAGAGCGCGCCGCCGAGGATGGGGTAGATCCGGTAGCGGCCGGTGCGGCTGATGAGGTGTCCGGAGACGATGGACGCGCCGACCACCCCGCCCATCATGGGCAGCATCAGCAGGCCGGACTCGGTGGCGGTGGCCCCGTCGACCATCTGGAGGTAGCTGGGCAGGTAGCTGGCCGCGCCGAACAGCGCGATGCCGACCACCAGCCCGACCAGCGCGGTGACGTTGAAGACGGAGTCCCGGAAGAGCCGCAGCGGGATGAGCGGTTCGGGCGCGAACCGCTCGGCGACCACGAAGAGGGCGGAGCAGACCGCGGCCCCGGCGGCCAGTCCGAGGATGGTGCGGGAGCCCCAGGCGTACTCGGTGCCGCCCCAGCTCGTCAGCAGCACCAGGCAGGTGGAGGCGGCGGCGAGCAGCAGCGTGCCGAGGACGTCGAGCCGGGGGCGGACGGCGGGCTTGGGCAGCTTGAGCACGGCGGCGACCACGACCAGCGTGACCAGGCCGAACGGGACGTTGAAGTAGAAGCACCAGCGCCACGAATGGTGATCGCTGAAGTATCCGCCGAGCAGCGGTCCGGCCACCGAGGCGAGGCCGAAGGAGGCGCCGATGAGGCCCATGTAGCGGCCGCGCTCGCGGGACGGGACGATGTCCGCGATGATCGCCTGCACACCGATCATCAGGCCGCCCGCGCCGATCCCCTGCACCGCGCGGAAGGCGATCAGCTGGTCCATGGTCTCCGCCCGCCCGCAGGCGGCGGAGCCGATGACGAAGACAACGATCGAGAAGAGGAAGACGCCCTTGCGGCCGAAGAGGTCGCCCAGCTTGCCGTAGACCGGGAGCACCACGGTGGAGGTCAGCAGGTAGGCGGTGATGGCCCAGGACATCTTGTCCATGCCCTGCAGGTCGCCGACGATCTTCGGCAGGGCGGTGGCGACGATCATCTGTTCCAGCGCGGCTAGCAGCAGCGCCAGCATCAGGCCGCCGAAGACCAGCCGGACGCCCCGCGGGGTGAGCCGCGGGGCGTCCTCGGCGGTCGGCCGGGCCGCGGGGAGCGGGACGGTGTCCTCGCCGTCCGGCGCCGTCCCCCCGGCCCCGTCGCGCGGCCCGGCCTCGTCCCGCAGCAGTGCGGTCCCGCCCGTCACGCCCACTTGCCCTCCCGTTCGTCGCACGTCACCAGGCGAACGGCAGTAAAGGATTCCGGTTACGCAAGTCACTCGAACCGGTGAGGCCAACGGGGCTTCGGCAGGCGGCTGTTGACCTTTCGGGGCGCTCGGGTCACTCCACCTCGGAGGCGAGCCGCGCGAGCACGGCGTCGTGGATCCGCGCCAGGCCCTTGGGGGCGAAGGTCTTCTCGAAGAAGCCGCCGATGCCGCCGGCGCCGTTCCAGACGCTGGAGACGACGACCCGCGCGCGGTCCTCGCCGGCCGGGGTGACCCGCCAGGTGGTGACCATGGAGGAGTTGCGGTCCTTCTCGGTCAGCTCGCCGGCGGTCGGCTCGGTCACCTCCAGCAGGCAGTCCCGCACCCGCTTCTTGGTGGCCTGGAGCTTCCAGTGCACCAGGGTGCCCGCGCCCTTGCCGCCCTCCCGCACCTCGTACTCGCTGTACTGCTCGGGCAGCAGCCGCGCCCGGGTGCCCTCGTAGTCCGCGAGAGCGGCGTACACCCGCTGCGCGTTCGCCGCGACGACCCGTTCGGTCGTGGCCTCCACCTGCGCCATGTGCTTCCTCCAGCTCGTGATCCGGCCGATCCGGCGCCAGCAAACCACCCCCGCCCACGGCGGCCAAATCGGCGGACCGGGCGGCCCCGATGTGCGGTCCGCACGATCAAGGGAACACGTGTTCTATTATCGCTGTTCGCAACGACCGACAAGCGAGGCCTGCATGCGCTGGGACAACCTCACGCCGGAGTCCGGGCGGACGGACCCCGCCCTGTTCGGGGCGGACTCGGTGACCACCCGCACCTTCGACACCCCCGAGTTCCGTGGCATCACCTTCCACGAGATCCGGGCGCGCTCCATCGTCAACCGGGTGCCGGGCGCCTCCCGGATGCCGTTCGAATGGACGGTGAACCCCTACCGCGGCTGCACCCACGCCTGCGTCTACTGCTTCGCCCGCAAGACGCACGGCTACCTCGACCTCGACACCGGCATCGGCTTCGACTCGCAGATCGTGGTCAAGCTGAACGCGCCCGAGCTGCTGCGCGCCCGGCTGGCCTCCCGGAGCTGGCACGGTGAGCACATCGCCATGGGCACCAACGTGGACTGCTACCAGCGCGCGGAGGGCCGTTACCGCCTGATGCCGGGGATCATCGCCGCCCTGCGCGACCGCGCGAACCCGTTCTCGATCCTGACCAAGGGCACGCTCGTCCTGCGCGACCTGGAGCTGCTGGAGCAGGCGGCCGAGGTCACCGACGTGGGTGTCAACGTCTCCGTGGGCTTCGTCGACCGCGAGCTGTGGCGCACGGTGGAGCCGGGCACGCCCGCACCGGAACGCCGCCTGGACGTGGTCCGCACCCTCACCGAGCACGGCATCGGCTGCGGGGTGCTGATGGCACCGGTGATCCCCTTCCTCGGCGACCGGCCGGAGCAGCTGCGCGCCACCGTGCGGGCGATCGCGGAGGCGGGCGCCACCTCGGTCACCCCGCTGGTCCTGCACCTGCGTCCGGGGGCCCGCGAGTGGTACATGGCCTGGCTGGCCGAGCACCACCCGGAGCTGGTGGGCCGGTACGAGCGGATGTACGCGGGCGGGGCCTACGCGCCGACCTGGTACCAGCGCCGGATCACCCGGCAGGTGCACGAACTGGCCCGCGAGTACGGCATCGGACCGGAGGGCGGGGCGGCCCGCCGCCGGATCCGGAGCCCGCGTCCCGGCGCGGACTCGGCCCCGGCCTCCGCCTCGGACTCCGTCTCGGACTCCGCCCCGGCCTCCGAAGGCCCGGTGCAGCTGTCGCTGCTCTGACCGCGGACGCCGGGCGCCCGGACGCCGGGGCGCAGGGGCGCCGGGGCGCCGGGGCGCCGCGCGAACTGCCCCGCCCGGCGGCACCGGCGCTACCCGAACGGGTCAACTCCGCCCGAAACATCTCCTTCCTCCCCGTCCCGGACGGCACGATGCGCCCTGGGCCGTGGCACGCACGGCCGCCGACCCCGGGGAGACTGATGAAGAAACGCGCCGCCGCCCTCTGCGGCTCCGCCGTCGCGCTGGCCTCGGCCCTGACCGCCGTACCTCCCGTCCAGGCAGTCCCGGGGCCCGCCCCGCAGGGCGCGGCCGGGCCGGCCTGGAAGAAGTGCGGCACCGAGGAGGCCCCCACGCTGCAGTGCGCCGACGTCCAGGTGCCGCTGAACCACGCCGATCCCGGCGGCCGGAAGATCACCGTGGCCCTCGCGCGCGTTCCGCACACCGCGGGGAAGTCGCTCGGTCCGCTGCTGGTCAACCCCGGCGGTCCCGGCGGCAGCGGGGTGGACCTCGCCGGCTTCGTCGCCTCCGGGCTCCCGAAGTCCGTCGCGTCCCGCTACGACGTCATCGGTTTCGACCCACGGGGCGTCGGGAGGTCCCGGCCCGCCCTGGACTGCCTTCCCGGCTACTTCGACCCGGTCCGCCCGGACCCGGTCCCGTCCACCCCGGCCCTGGAGCGGACCAACCTGGAGCGGGCCCGCGCCTTCGCCGACGCCTGCCGGACGAAGCACGGCGACCTCCTGCCGTACATCGACACGGTCAGCGCCGCGAAGGACCTGGAGTGGATCCGGCGCGCGGTCGGCGCCCGGAAGATCAACTACCTGGGCTACTCGTACGGCACCTACCTGGGCGCGGTCTACGCCAAGCTCCACCCGGACCGGGTGCGGCGGATGGTGCTGGACTCGGTGGTCGACCCCGCCGGCGTCTGGTACGAGAACAACCTCCAGCAGGACATCGCCTTCGAGGAACGGCACCGGGCGTTCACCGCCTGGGTCGCCCGGCACGACAAGGTCTACGGGCTGGGCTCCGACGCCGCCGGGGTCGAGGCCGCCTGGTACCGGATGCGGGCCGCGGTCGCCGCGAAGCCGGCCCGGGGCGTGGTCGGCCCGGCCGAGCTGGAGGACCTGTTCCTCCCCGGCGGCTACCACAACGGCTACTGGCCGCTGCTGGCCCGGGTGTTCTCCGCCTACGCGGTGAAGGGCGAGGAGGCGCCCCTGGCCGAGGCCTACCGGTCGGTGGGCGCGGTGGACGCCGCCGGGCACAACGGCTACAGCGTCTACACGTCCGTGATGTGCCGGGACGCTCCCTGGCCGCGCGACTGGGCGCGGTGGCGTTCGGACAACGACGCGGTGCACAAGAAGGCGCGCTTCATGACCTGGAGCAACGCCTGGTACAACGCGCCGTGCGCCTTCTGGCCGGTGAAGGGCCGGAAGCCGGTGGACGTCGGCAACGACAAGCTGCCGCCGGTGCTCATCCTGCAGTCGACGGGGGACGCCGCGACGCCGTACGCGGGCGCGGTCCGCACCCACCGGCTGCTGCGGAGGTCCTCCCTCGTCGTGGAGGAGGGCGGCGGCAACCACGGCGTCTCGCTGGCGGGCAACGCGTGCCTCGACCGCCACCTCGCCGCGTACCTCGCCGACGGCACGGTCCCCCGGCGCACCGCCGGTGAGGCCGACGCCACCTGCCCGGCCCTGGCCGACCCGAAGCCCGCCGCGGACTCCACCCGCCGGTTCACCCCGCCCCACCCCTGGCCGCTCCCGCGCCGCTGAGCGCCGTCGGCCTCCCGCACGGGCGTCGCGCACACCGCGACGCCCGTGCCGTCGTCCGCCCGTGCCGTCCTCAGCCCCGTCGGCGCCGTGCCCGCCATGGCCCCGCCGCGTCGCCGCCGCGCCGCCGCCGCTCGCCGCCCTGCCGCGCGGAGGGTGCTTGACCCTCACGTGACGTGATGCCGCATCGTCGGGGGCGTGGAGGAGCACATGACCGTGGGACGGGTCGCCGAACTGGCCGGCGTGACCGTCCGCACGCTGCATCACTACGACGAGATCGGCCTCGTACGCCCGTCCGCGCGCACCACGGCCGGGTACCGGGCGTACGCGGCGGCCGACGTGGAGCGGCTGCGGGAGGTGCTCGCCTACCGACGGCTGGGGTTCGGGCTGCGGGAGATCGCGGACCTGGTCGACGACCCGGCCACCGACACGGTCGCGCGCCTGCGCCGGCTGCGCGGCCTGCTGCTGGAGCAGCGGGACCGCGCGGCCGCCATGGTGACGGCCATCGACAGGGAACTGGAGGCACGGGCCATGGGCATCAGGACCACGCCGCAGGAGCAGCTGCAGGTGTTCGGCGCGCAGCTCTACGAGGCCATCGGGTCCGCCTACCCGGCGACCCGGCACACCGAGCCGCGCATCGCCGCGCGGGTCCGGGAGGCCCTGGGGGACGCGCGGACGGTGCTGAACGTCGGCGCGGGCACCGGCTCCTACGAGCCCCTGGACCGCGAGGTGGTCGCGGTGGAGCCGTCGGCGGTGATGCGGGCGCAGCGCCCCGCGGACGCGGCGCCGTGCGTGGCGGCCACCGCCGAGAGGCTGCCGTTCGCGGACGGTTCCTTCGACGCGGCGATGGCCTTCAGCACGGTCCACCACTGGCACGATCCGGTGGCGGGCCTGCGGGAGATGCGGCGGGTGGCCCGCCGGGTGGTGGTGTTCACGCACGACACCAGTGACGCCGGCTGGCTGCACCGGTTCTGGCTGACCCGCGACTACCTGCCCGAGGTGGCCCGTCTCGTCGCCGGCCGACCGGCGGTGGACGAGCTGGCGGACGCCGTCTGGGCCCGGATCGAGCCGGTGCTGGTCCCGTGGGACTGCGCCGACGGCTTCTTCGAGGCGTACTGGCGGCGGCCGGAGGCCTACCTGGAGGAGCACGTCCGCCGCGCGGTGTCGGTGTGGACGCGGGTCGGGCCGGAGGCCGAGCGGCGGGCGGTGGAGCGCCTGGGCGAGGACCTGGCCTCGGGCCGGTGGGCCGAGCGCAACCGCGACCTCGTCGGCCTCGACGCGGCGGAGCTCGGTCTCCGTCTGCTGGTGGCCTGAGCCGCCCCGAAATCCCTGGTGGCCGTGCGCGCCGGAGCGTGCATGATGGCCCGGTGATCAGAGAGATGACGGTCGAGGACTGCCCGGGCGTCGCCGAGGTGCGCACGGCCGGATGGCGGCACGCCTACCGCGGGCTGATGCCGCAGGCCTACCTGGACCGGATGGACCCCGTCGCGGCGGCGGAGCACCACCGCGAGCTCCTGGAGGGCG
The DNA here is from genome assembly GCF_053592575.1 of Streptomyces sp. NPDC002640. Classification (NCBI taxonomy): domain Bacteria; kingdom Bacillati; phylum Actinomycetota; class Actinomycetes; order Kitasatosporales; family Streptomycetaceae; genus Streptomyces; species Streptomyces sp. NPDC002640. The sequence continues at coordinate 53,819 of NZ_JBSFVZ010000009.1, forward strand.
CCGGCCCCGGTGTCGTCAACCTCGTCGCCGAGCGGGAGGGCCGGGTCGTCGGCTGGGCCTGCCGCGGTCCGCACCGCGGGGACGAGGCCGGCTGGGAGCTGTACACCCTGTACGTGGACCCCGCCCACCACCGTGCGGGGCTCGGCAGCGCCCTGCTCCACGGCTGCCTGCCCGCCGAGGGCGACACCTACCTGTGGGTGGTGCGGGACAACACGGCGGCCCGGCTCTTCTACGAGCGCCACGGCTTCGCCCCCGACGGCGCCGAGGAGCCCTTCACCGTGGACGGCGTGGACGTCCCCGAGGTCCGCTACGTGCGCCCGGCCCCCTCGGCCGCGTCGCCCGCACCGGCTCCGGCCGGGTCGACGGCCACCTCGACGGGCACCTCGGCGGCCGGGTCGACGGCCACCTCGACGGGCACCTCCTCGCCGCCCTCCGCCTGAAGCGCCCCGAGCGCGGCCCGCGCGGCGGCGGCCAGCTCCGCGCGGCCGGAGTCCCGGGCGCGCTCGAGCACGTCGCGCGCCCGCCCGTCCCCCAGCGCGCCGAGCCCTTCGACGCAGGCGAGGGCGACCTCCCGGTGCGGATCGCGGTCCGCCGCCAGCCGCCGCTCCAGCACGGTCACCAGCGCGGGGACCGCCTCGGGCGCCCGCAGCGCCACCAGCAGCCGCACCGGGTGCAGCGCGTACCCGACCCGCAGTTCGTTGGTGGCGAGTGCCGCGGCCGCCCGCCCGGTGCGCGGGTCGCCCAGCCGGGCCAGCGCGTAGGCGGCCGACGCGCACCGCGGGGCGTCGCGGTGGTTGAGCAGCAGCACCAGTGGCTCGAACGCCCGCCCGTCACCGGCCAGTCCGAGCCGGAAGGCGGCCAACTCGCGTGCCCACAGCGGATGCCCGGGTTCGCCGAGCAACTCCGCGAGCTCCGCCGCCGACGCGTCCGACACCAGCCTCCGGTGGGCGAACCCTCCCCCGGACTCGGCCCGCAACCGGGCCTCCAGCACCGCCAGTTGACCCTCGTCGTCCATCACTCGCCCAACCCTACGCAAATCACCCGCCCCCGTGGGAGCGGGATCACACATCGCGGCGCCCCGGACGGTCTGGCGCGCTCACTACTCACGGGTTAAGCTCATTCGAGCGAGCACCCCTCGCATTCCTCGCAGCGGCCTGGTGACGCAGCCGCCGCGAGCAGTCGGTTCGGTACGGTTCCGCGGTACCGCAGCAACGCCGCACGACCCGGTCCCGGGACAGGACCGGGCGGCACGGGCAGAGGCCGCTCATGGCCGGCCGCCTGCCAACTCCTCATCTCCGCACGCCCCTCGGCCCTCGCCGCCGGTGTGCGTTCCAGCCGTCACCTCACGCCTTCCTGGAGTCCGTCATGGCCGCTCCCTCTTCCCTGTCCCGTTCCGACAGCGCCTCCTCCCTCCGGACCGTCGCCGTGGTGGGCCTCGGCACCATGGGCTCGGGCATCGCCGAGATCCTGGTCCGGGCCGGCCGCGAGGTCGTCGGCATCGACGTCGACCCCGAGGCGGCGGCCCGCGCCACCGCCGCGCTGGAGAGTTCGACCGCCCGTTCCGTCGCCAGGGGCAGGCTGACCGAGGAGGAGCGCGAGCGGATCCTCGCCCGGCTGCGCACCTCCGCCGACCTCGCCGACGCCGCCCCGGCCGACCTGGTCGTCGAGGTGGCCCCGGAGTCGTACGAGGTCAAGCAGCGGATCTTCCGCGCCCTGGACGACGTGGTCCGCCCCGAGACGATCCTGGCGACCGGCACCAACGCCCTCTCGGTGACCCGGCTGGCGGCCGACTCGGCCCGCCCGGAGCGCGTGCTGGGCCTGCACTTCTTCAACCCGGCCCCGGCGATGAAGCTGGTCGAGGTGGTCTCCTCGGTGCTCACCGCCCCGGCCGCGGTCGCCGCCGTGACCGACCTGGCGGCCGAGCTGGGCAAGGAGCCGGTGAAGGTCGGCGACCGCCCGGGCTTCGTCGCCGACGGCCTGCTGTTCGGCTACCTCAACCAGGCCGCCGCGATGTACGAGTCCCGGTACGCCTCCCGTGAGGACATCGACGCGGCGATGCGCTTCGGCTGCGGCCTGCCGATGGGCCCGCTTGCCCTGCTGGACCTGATCGGCATCGACACCGCGCGCACCGTGCTCGAGGCCATGTACCAGGAGTCCCGCGACCGGCTGCACGCCCCGGCGCCGATCCTGCGCCAGCTCAGCGACGCCGGCCTCGACGGCCGCAAGTCGGGCCGCGGTTTCTACACCTACGAGGCCCCCGGCTCGGCCACCGTCGTCCCGGACGCGCTCACCCCGCGCCAGGACGCCGAGACCGGCGCGGGCCGGCCGGTGCGCTCGGTGGGCGTCGCGGGCTCCGGCACCATGGCGTCCGGCATCGCCGAGGTGTTCGCCAAGGCCGGCTACGACGTGGTCCTCGCGGCCCGCAGCGAGGAGAAGGCGGTCGCCGCCAAGACGCGCATCGGGAAGTCGCTGGCGCGCTCGGTGGACCGCGGCCGGATGACGGCCGAGGACGCGGCGCAGGTCCTGGACCGTATCACCCCGGCGGGCAGCTACGACGCCTTCGCCGACGTCGACCTGGCCCTGGAGGCCGTCGCCGAGGACCTGGAGGTCAAGCGGCAGCTCTTCGCCACCCTGGACAAGGTCTGCAGGCCCGGCGCGATCCTGGCGACGACCACCTCCTCGCTGCCGGTGGTGGCCTGCGCCCGCGCCACCTCCCGCCCGCGCGACGTCATCGGGATGCACTTCTTCAACCCGGCCCCGGCGATGAAGCTGGTCGAGGTGGTCCGCACCGTCCTCACCGACGACGACGTGCACGCCACGGTCCTCGAGGTCTGCCGGAGGATCCGCAAGCACCCGGTGGACTGCGGCGACCGGGCCGGCTTCATCGTCAACGCGCTGCTGTTCCCGTACCTCAACAACGCCGTGAAGATGGTCCAGGAGCACTACGCCACGCTGGACGACGTCGACGCCGCGATGAAGCTGGGCGGCGGCTACCCGATGGGCCCGTTCGAGCTGCTGGACGTCGTCGGTCTGGACGTCTCGCTGGCGATCCAGAAGGTGCTGCACCGCGAGTTCCGCGACCCGGGCCTGGCCCCGGCGCCGCTCCTGGAGCACCTGGTGGCCGCGGGCTGCCTGGGCCGGAAGACGGGCCGCGGCTTCCGCGAACATGCCCGGCGCTGAGCCCCGCCCCGGCCCCGGCCGGGCCCCGGGGGACGAGGAGTCCCCCGGGGACTGGGGCGGCCTGCTGGACCGCCCCGGCTTCCCTCCCCCGGACCCGGCGGCGCCCCTCCCGCCCGGGCCTCCCGCGGCCTCGCCGCCCGCCCCCGGCCGGGGAAGTCCGGGGCGCGCACATCGGGGTGCGCGGATGGAGTACGTTCGGGGCATGTCCCACCCCGCCAAGTCGACACGATCCCCCGCCGCGGCCGACGCCCCGGAGAGCACCGCGGGCAGCCGGGCGGCCGCCCAGCGGCTCAAGATGCGCCGCGAACTGGCGGCGGCGGCCATGGAGCTGTTCTCCACCAAGGGGTACGAGGCGACCACCGTCGACGAGATCGCCGCCGCGGCCGGCGTGGCCCGGCGCACCTTCTTCCGCCACTTCCGCTCCAAGGAGGAGGCGATCTTCCCGGACCACGACGACACCCTGGTCCGGGCCGAGGCCGTGCTCAAGGCGGCCCCGGCGCACGAGCACCCGCTGGACACGGTGTGCCGCGGCATCAAGGAGGTCATGCGGATGTACGCGGCCCACCCGGAGGTGTCGGTGGCCCGCTACCGGCTGACCCGCGAGGTGCCGACGCTCCGCGAGGCCGAGATCGCCTCGGTGGCCCGCTACGAGCGGCTGTTCACCCGCTACCTGCTGGGGCACTTCGACGAGAAGGCGCACGCCGACGACGCGAACGACGACCCGCTGCTGGCCGAGGTGGCCGCCTCCGCGGTGGTGACGGCCCACAACCACGTGCTGCGGCGCTGGCTGCGGGCCGACGGCCAGGGCGACGTGGAGCGGCAGCTGGACCACGCGTTCGCGATCGTCCGGCGGACCTTCGGCCGCGGCATCGGCGCGGGCCGGGACGACTCCGGCCGGACCTCGCCGGACGCGGCCTCGGTCTCCGCCTCGGGCGAGGTGCTGGTCACCGTGGCCCGGGTGGACGCGCCGCTGGACGAGATCATGCACACCATCGAGAAGGCCCTGCGGGACCGCGCCTGAGCGCTCCCCGGGGCCTTCCCCGCCTCCCGGCGCCTTCCCCCGCGGTGGAAGGCGCCGCGAACCGCGCCGCCGACCGCCCCGCGAACCGCGCCGCCGCCCCGGCCGCGAACCGCGCCGCCGCTCAGTGGACCCCCGGCGCCACCAGCAGGTCGGCCAGCACCGGCAGGTGGTCCGAGGCCCCCGGATCGAGGCCGACCACGGCGGCCCGGACCACGCGGACGTCCTCGGAGGCCAGCAGGTAGTCGATCCGGGTGTACGGGTCGAGCGAGCCGTAGGTGAACCCGTCGCCCTCGCCCGCGACCGTCCAGGTGTCCGTCAGGAGATCGGTCAGCACCCGGATCTCGGGGGCGTCCGGCCGGGCGTTCAGGTCCCCGGCCAGCACGGTCCGGCGGGCGTCGTCACCGAGCAGTTCCCGGATCCGCGCGGCCTGCAGCTGGCGTTCGGGGCTGTTGTCGTGCTGCAGGTGGGTGCCGGCGAGGCGGAGCCGGGCGCCGCGGACCTGGATCTCCGCCTGGAGCAGCCCGCGCTGCTCGTGACCGGCCAGCTTGGGCAGCGGGGTGTTGCTCCAGGACAGGATCGGCCACGGGGTGAGGACCGCCGTCCCGTACTGGCGGCGGGGCGCGCCCTCGGCGGGCGGGTCGAGGTCGAGGTTGGCGCCGAAGACGTGCCGCATCCGCAGCCGCCGGCCGAGCTCGGCGGCCAGGTCGGTCCAGTCGCTGCGCGCCCCCCAGTGCCGGTCGACCTCCTGGAGCGCGATCACGTCCGGGCCGGTCTCCTCGATCACCCGCGCCACCCGCTCCGGGTCGAACACCTCGCCGGCGTCCGCGCCGTGGTGGACGTTGAACGTCAGCACCCGGACCGGGGTCAGGGCGGACGGCGCGGCGACGGCGGGCGCGGCGGCCAGAGCTCCGCCGAGCGCTCCCAGCGCGGCGGCCAGCACACTGCGTCGGCCGGGGATCAGGTCGGTGGCACGGAGTGTCATCTACTCCCTCGTTTCGGGGCGTCGGGACGGGTCCCGGCGAGTCTGCGGGACGTCGGCCAACCGCTGTGGACGATCGTCCGAACGCCCTCTGAACCCCTCACCACCCTTGCAAATATTGATCGATCATCGATCGGGCGGGCCCCCTGGACGGCCTCTGATCGATCATCGCTCGTTTGTTGCGTAAAGATTTCACCTGAGCGCAACTTGTGGCACTCAGTGCCTTGTCAACCGTCACGCCGTGCCATACGTTGGGGATGTCCGGACGGCCGGCGCACCGCGGAACCCCAGGTGCGACGGGTGTCCCCCGGGGCGATGCCCCGTGCGTCCGGGCGCCTGCGTCACAGGCATCCACCGCGCCACCACGCGCTGCCGCACCACCCGCCGAACCGACGGCACCCCACCGAACAGCACCAGCACCGACGTACCCCCTGCGCCCCGCGAGCGGGCGCCCGTCGCCGGAGGCAACACCGTGACCGTGAAGGACATCCTGGACGCGATCCAGTCGCAGAACGCCTCGTCCGAGGACTTCGCCGCCATCGAGCTCCCCGAGTCGTACCGCGCGATCACCGTGCACAAGGACGAGACGGAGATGTTCGCGGGCCTCGCCACCCGCGACAAGGACCCGCGCAAGTCCCTGCACCTGGACGAGGTCCCGCTGCCCGAGCTCGGCCCGGGCGAGGCCCTGGTGGCCGTCATGGCGTCCTCGGTCAACTACAACTCGGTGTGGACGTCCATCTTCGAGCCGCTGTCGACCTTCGGCTTCCTTGAGCGCTACGGCCGGACCAGCGACCTGGCCAAGCGCCACGACCTGCCGTACCACATCATCGGCTCCGACCTGGCGGGCGTCGTCCTGCGCACCGGCCCGGGCGTCAACGCCTGGAACCCCGGTGACGAGGTCGTCGCGCACTGCCTGAGCGTCGAACTGGAGTCCTCCGACGGACACAACGACACCATGCTCGACCCGGAGCAGCGGATCTGGGGCTTCGAGACCAACTTCGGCGGCCTGGCGGAGATCGCCCTGGTCAAGTCCAACCAGCTGATGCCGAAGCCGGCCCACCTGACCTGGGAGGAGGCCGCCTCCCCGGGCCTGGTCAACTCCACCGCCTACCGGCAGCTGGTCTCCACCAACGGCGCGAACATGAAGCAGGGCGACAACGTCCTGATCTGGGGCGCCAGCGGCGGCCTCGGCTCGTACGCCACCCAGTTCGCGCTGGCCGGCGGCGCCACCCCGATCTGCGTGGTCTCCTCGCCGGAGAAGGCGGAGATCTGCCGGAAGATGGGCGCCGAGCTGATCATCGACCGCGCGGCCGAGGACTACCGGTTCTGGAAGGACGAGCACACCCAGGACCCGAAGGAGTGGAAGCGCTTCGGCAAGCGCATCCGCGAGCTCACCGGCGGCGAGGACATCGACATCGTCTTCGAGCACCCCGGCAAGGAGACCTTCGGCGCCTCGGTGTTCGTCACCCGCAAGGGCGGCACCATCACGACCTGCGCCTCCACCTCGGGCTACATGCACCAGTACGACAACCGCTACCTGTGGATGTCGCTCAAGCGCATCATCGGCTCGCACTTCGCCAACTACCGCGAGGCGTGGGAGGCCAACCGCCTGATCGCCAAGGGCAAGATCCACCCGACGCTCTCCCGGACCTACAGCCTGGAGGAGACCGGCCAGGCCACCTACGACGTGCACCGCAACCTGCACCAGGGCAAGGTCGGCGTGCTCTGCCTGGCGCCCGAGGAGGGCCTGGGCGTCCGCGACCACGAGATGCGCGCCCAGCACGTCGACGCCATCAACCGCTTCCGGAACGTCTGAGGACCGTCATGGCAGAGCGTCAGAAGGACCGTCCGTGGCTGATGCGGACGTACGCCGGCCACTCCACGGCCGAGGCGTCCAACGAGCTGTACCGGCGCAACCTCGCCAAGGGGCAGACCGGTCTGTCGGTGGCGTTCGACCTGCCCACCCAGACCGGCTACGACTCCGACCACGTCCTCGCCCGCGGCGAGGTCGGCCGGGTCGGCGTCCCGGTGGCCCACGTCGGTGACATGCGCCGGCTCTTCGAGGACATCCCGCTCGAGAAGATGAACACCTCGATGACCATCAACGCCACCGCCATGTGGCTTCTGGCGCTCTACCAGGTGGTCGCCGAGGAGCAGGGCGCGGACGTCTCCGCCCTGCAGGGCACCACCCAGAACGACATCGTCAAGGAGTACCTCTCCCGGGGGACCCACGTCTTCCCGCCCGGGCCCTCCCTGCGCCTGACCACGGACCTGATCACGTACACGGTCACCCACATGCCGAAGTGGAACCCGATCAACATCTGCAGCTACCACCTGCAGGAGGCGGGGGCCACCCCGGTCCAGGAGATCGCCTACGCGATGTCCACCGCGATCTCCGTGCTGGACGCCGTCCGCGACAGCGGCCAGGTGCCCCCGGAGAAGTTCGGCGACGTGGTCGCCCGGATCTCGTTCTTCGTGAACGCCGGCGTCCGCTTCGTCGAGGAGATGTGCAAGATGCGGGCCTTCACCCGCGTCTGGGACCGGGTCACCCGGGAGCGGTACGGCATCGAGGACCCCAAGCAGCGCCGCTTCCGCTACGGCGTCCAGGTCAACTCGCTCGGCCTGACCGAGGCGCAGCCGGAGAACAACGTCCAGCGGATCGTGCTGGAGATGCTGGCCGTCACCCTCTCCAAGGACGCCCGCGCCCGCGCGGTGCAGCTGCCGGCCTGGAACGAGGCGCTGGGCCTGCCCCGGCCCTGGGACCAGCAGTGGTCGCTGCGCATCCAGCAGGTGCTCGCCTACGAGAGCGACCTGCTGGAGTACGACGACATCTTCGAGGGCTCGACCGTGATCGAGACCAAGGTCGCGGAGCTGGTCGAGGAGTCCTGGGCCGAGATCGAGCGGATCCAGGAGATGGGCGGCGCGCTGGCCGCGGTGGAGTCCGGCTACCTCAAGTCGCAGCTCGTCGCCTCGCACGCCGAGCGCCGGGCGCGGATCGAGTCCGGCCAGGACAGGATCGTCGGCGTCAACGCCTTCGAGTCGACCGAGCCCAGCCCGCTCACCGCGGACCTGGACACCGCGATCCAGACCGTCGACCCGGCCGTCGAGGCCCGGGTGATCGCCTCGCTGCAGGCCTGGCGGGACACCCGCTACCAGCCGCCCTTCAACCACCCGCGCCCGTGCAAGGCGCTGGAGCGGCTGAAGCAGGCGGCGCGCGGCGACGGCAACCTGATGGAGGCCACCCTCGAATGCGCCCGTGCGGGGGCGACCACCGGGGAGTGGGCGGGGGCGCTGCGTGAGGTGTTCGGTGAGTACCGCGCGCCCACCGGCGTCTCCGCCGCCCCGGTGGCGGTGGCTCCGGAGGAGGGCACCGCGCTCGCCGAGGTGCGCCGCCGCGTCGACGCCACCGCCCGCGACCTGGGCGTGGGCAAGCTCCGCTTCCTGGTCGGCAAGCCGGGCCTGGACGGGCACTCCAACGGCGCCGAGCAGATCGCCGTGCGGGCCCGCGACGCCGGCTTCGAGGTGGTCTACCAGGGCATCCGGCTGACTCCGGAGCAGATCGTGGACGCCGCCCTCGCCGAGGACGTGCACGCGGTCGGCCTGTCCGTCCTGTCCGGCTCGCACGCCCAGTTGGTGCCCGACGTCCTGACCCGGCTGCGCACCGCCGGGGCGGACGACATCCCGGTGATCGCGGGAGGCATCATTCCCGGCGCGGACGCCGAACAGCTCCGGTCCGCCGGGGTGGCCGCGGTGTTCACCCCGAAGGACTTCGACATCACGGGGATCATCGGCCGTATCGTCGACGAGATCCGCAAAGCCAACAAGCTCGACCCCCTGGAGGTCACCGCATGACCGCGCCCCAGCCCGTGAACCGCCTGCGTCCCCGGCGTTCCTGCCTGGCCGTTCCCGGCTCCAACCCGCGCTTCCTGGAGAAGGCCCAGGGGCTGCCCGCGGACCAGGTGTTCCTGGACCTGGAGGACGCCTGCGCGCCGCTGGCCAAGCCGGAGGCCCGGCACACCATCGTCAAGTTCCTCAACGAGGGCGACTGGACGGGCAAGACCCGGGTGGTGCGGGTCAACGACTGGACCACCGAGTGGACCTACCGCGACGTGGTGACCGTGGTCGAGGGCGCCGGACCGAACCTGGACTGCATCATGCTGCCCAAGGTGCAGAACGCCGAGCAGGTCGTGGCGCTGGACCTGCTGCTGACCCAGATCGAGAAGACCATGGGCTTCGAGGTCGGCCGGATCGGCATCGAGGCGCAGATCGAGAACGCCCAGGGCCTCAACAACGTCAACGCGATCGCCGAGGCGTCGCCGCGCCTGGAGACCATCATCTTCGGGCCGGCCGACTTCATGGCCTCCATCAACATGAAGTCCCTGGTGGTCGGCGAGCAGCCGCCGGGCTACGGCGCCGACGCCTACCACTACATCCTGATGAAGATCCTGATGGCGGCCCGCGCCAACGACCTGCAGGCGATCGACGGCCCCTACCTGCAGATCCGCAACGTGGACGGCTTCCGCGAGGTGGCCGGCCGCGCCGCGGCCCTCGGCTTCGACGGCAAGTGGGTGCTGCACCCGGGCCAGGTGGACGCCGCCAACGAGGTCTTCTCGCCCTCCCAGGAGGACTACGACCACGCCGAGCTGATCCTGGACGCGTACGAGTACTACACGTCGGAGGCGGGCGGAAAGAAGGGCTCGGCGATGCTCGGCGACGAGATGATCGACGAGGCCAGCCGGAAGATGGCGCTGGTCATCGCGGGCAAGGGCCGCGCGGCCGGCATGAAGCGCACCAGCAAGTTCGAGATCCCGGAGGGCTGAGCCGATGCAGTTCGGGCGCACCTACGAGGAGTTCGAGGTCGGGGCGACGTACAAGCACTGGCCGGGCAAGACGGTCACCGAGTACGACGACCACCTGTTCTGCCTCCTCACCATGAACCACCACCCGCTCCACATGGACGCCAACTACGCCGAGAGGACGACCGACTTCGGCAAGAACGTCGTGGTGGGCAACTACGTCTACTCGCTGCTGCTCGGCATGTCGGTGCCGGACGTCTCGGGCAAGGCGATCGCCAACCTGGAGATCGAGTCGCTCCGGCACGTGGCGCCGACCTTCCACGGCGACACGATCTACGGCCAGACCACCGTGCTCGACAAGTGGCCGTCGAAGTCGAAGAGCGACCGCGGCATCGTGCACGTGGAGACCAAGGGCTACAAGCAGGACGGCACCCTGGTCTGCGTCTTCCGCCGCAAGGTGATGGTGCCCACCGAGACGTACATCAAGGAGCGCGGCGGGGAGCAGCCCGGGCGTCCCGAGCTGAAGGAGAAGGAGTCCAAGGGATGAGCCGACTCGCCCGGACCCACGGTCTCACCGACGTCCAGCAGGAGATCCTGTCCACCGTGCGGGAGTTCGTGGACAAGGAGATCATCCCGGTCGCCACGCAGCTGGAGCACCGCGACGAATACCCGCAGGCGATCGTCGACGGGCTGAAGGAACTCGGCCTGTTCGGCCTGATGATCCCCGAGGAGTACGGGGGTCTGGGCGAGTCCCTCCTGACCTACGCGCTGTGCGTGGAGGAGCTCTCGCGGGGGTGGATGTCGGTCTCCGGCATCATCAACACGCATTTCATCGTGGCCTACATGCTCAAGCAGCACGGCACCGACGAGCAGAAGGAATACTTCCTGCCGCGGATGGCGGCGGGCGAGATCCGCGGCGCCTTCTCGATGTCCGAGCCGGCGCTCGGCTCCGACGTGTCGGCCATCTCGTCCAAGGCCGTCCGGGACGGCGACGAGTTCGTCCTCACCGGCCAGAAGATGTGGCTGACCAACGGCGGAACCTCCACGCTGGTGGCCGTCCTGGTCAAGAGTGACGAAGGACACCCCGAGGGCACCGCGCCGCACCGCTCGATGACCACCTTCCTCGTGGAGAAGCCGGCCGGCTTCGGCGAGGTCCTTCCCGGTCTGACCATTCCCGGCAAGATCGAGAAAATGGGCTACAAGGGGGTCGACACCACCGAGCTCATCATGGACGGCCTGCGAATTCCGGCCAATCGGGTGCTGGGCGGCACGACCGGCCGCGGCTTCTACCAGATGATGGACGGCGTCGAGGTGGGCCGGGTGAATGTGGCGGCCCGTGGCTGCGGTGTCGCACAGCGTGCGTTCGAGCTGGGTGTCCAGTACGCGCAGCAGCGCCACACCTTCGGCAAGCCGATCGCACAGCACCAGGCGATCCAGTTCAAATTGGCCGAAATGGCCACCAAGGTTGAGGCCGCTCATGCGATGATGGTTAATGCAGCCCGCAAAAAGGACTCCGGGGAACGAAACGACCTCGAGGCAGGCATGGCGAAATACCTCGCCAGCGAGTACTGCAAAGAGGTCGTGGAGGACTCCTTCCGGATCCACGGCGGCTACGGCTTCTCCAAGGAGTACGAGATCGAGCGCCTCTACCGAGAGGCACCGATGCTGCTGATCGGTGAAGGCACCGCAGAAATCCAGAAAATGATCATCGGACGCAGGCTCCTCGAGGAGTACCGGTTCCAGGGCTGATTCCGGAACGTTCCGGACGCGGCCCGGCCGATTGTCCTGCTACGGGGTGTTTTCTTCGAGAAGAAGATCACACCCCGTCAGCGCTCTCGGTCGCCGACTCGGCTTCTGGCTTGCCCAGTTGCAGTGCCTGCCCGGTACGATTCCGGAAAGCCGCCGTCCCCAGAACTGCAGCGCGGCCCCATCCCGCTACGAAGGTCTTCCATGCCCCACAGCCAATCCTCTGCACACCGCGACAGCCTCGTCGGCGCACGGATCGCGCGCGGAGCGTCGCCGTGGCTCGCCCCGACGGTCGCCACCGCCGCTCTCAGCCTTCTCCGGGCTCGCCGCTCCGGCGCGGCCAAGGCCGTGGCGGTTCCCGCCACCGCCCTCGCGGCGGGCATGCTGTGGTTCTTCCGGGACCCGGAGCGTGAGATCGCGCAGGGCCGCGTGATCTCGCCCGCCGACGGCGTGGTGCAGAGCATCATGCCCTGGAAGGACGGCCGCACCCGCGTCGCCATCTTCATGAGCCCGCTCAACGTCCACGTCAACCGCGCGCCGCTGGCCGGCACCGTGACGTCGGTCGAGCACGTGCCGGGTGGGTTCGTCCCCGCTTTCAACAAGGAGAGCGAGAACAACGAGCGGGTCGTCTGGCACTTCGACACCGAGCTCGGCGACATCGAGATGATTCAGATCGCCGGCGCGGTGGCCCGCCGCATCGTGCCCTACATCCCCCAGGGGACCAAGGTCGAGCAGGGCGAGCGGATCGGTCTGATCCGGTTCGGCTCGCGCGTCGACCTGTACCTCCCGGCCGGGGTGGAGGTGGCGGTCGAGGTCGGCCAGAAGACCGTGGCTGGGGTGACTCGAATTGACCGTGACTGACCAAGATCCCAGTACCGGCTGGGCGCCCTCGGCGTCCGGCCGGGCCGGCGTCGAGGAGGCCGAGGACGAGGAGATGCCGCTGTCGCTGCGTCTGTCGATAGCGGACACGCTGACCCTCGGCAACGCGACCTGCGGCTTCATGGCGGTGTACTTCACCACCACCGGCATCCTCATCCCGCACCTCACCGGCAGCCAGGAGACGGGCATGGCCCGTCACAGCGCGGCCACCGCGGTGATCCTGATGCTGTGCGCGGCGGTCTTCGACCTGTTCGACGGCCTGGTCGCCCGCAAGCTGCGCTCGTCCCCGATGGGCGCGGAGCTGGACAACCTCTCCGACCTGATCAGCTTCGGTCTGGCACCGGCGTACTTCGTCCTGGTGTACGGCATGGTCGCCGACGACGCGCATCAGCGGGTCGCGGCGCTGGCCGCGATCGTGGTGCTGCTGGCGGTGGTGCTGCGGCTTGCGCGGTTCTCCTGCGTGACGGTGCCCAACGGCACGTTCCAGGGCATGCCATCGCCCTTCGGGGCGTTGACGGTGGTCTCGATCGTGCTGCTGGAGCTGCCGTTCGTGGCGACGCTGCTGGCGGTGCTGGGCACGGCGTGGCTGATGGTGAGCCGCGTCGAGTACCCGAAGCCGCGGGGGAAGTCGGCCGCGGCGATGCTGATCTGGATCGTCGCGTCGATGGGCATGCTGGTGGCCTGGGCCGCCGGTGCGCCGAGCGGTGAGCTGCTGCTCCAGACCGGCTGCGCCCTGCAGCTGGTGCTGGGCGCGGTGATCCCGCTCTTCGCGACCGCCCGCCGGGTGAACAACTTCCGCGACAACCGGCGCGAGGCCAGGGCGGCCCAGCTCCAGTAGTTACGCCGCCTCCCGCACCGCTCCACGGCCCCCCGAGCCCACCCGGCCCGGGGGGCCGTCGGCGTTCCGGGGCCGCTGCGCCGGGCCGTGACGTCGCCGGGCCGTGCCTTGGGCCCCGTGCCCGGGTGTGGGCGGGTACGGGGCCGCGGGCGTCAGGCGAGCCAGTCGTGGGCGAGGGTGGTGGCCGCGCGTTCCAGCAGGGGGCCGGCGTTCGCGATGCTGCGGGGGACGTCCGGCTCCAGTGCGGAGAGGGGGTAGGCGCGGGCGATGCCGGCGCCCGACAGCTCCTCGGGGGAGAGCGCGAGCCGCCCGCAGACGGCGACCACCGGCACCCCCGCCGCGACGGCGGCCGCGGCGACCCCCGCCGGCGCCTTGCCGCGCAGGGTCTGCGCGTCCAGCGACCCCTCCCCCGTGACCACCAGGCCGGCCCGCCGCAGCTCGGCGTCGAACCCCACGACCTCCAGCAGCACCTCGATGCCCGCCCGGAACCGCGCCCCCAGCAGCAGCGCGGCGAAGCCGATGCCGCCGGCCGCTCCCGCCCCCGGCGCCTGCGCCAGCCCGGCCGCCCGCGGCCCCACGGCCCGTTCCAGGACCTCCGCGTACCGCGTGAGCCCGGCGTCCAGCACCGCCACGTCCTGCGGCGAGGCGCCCTTCTGCGGCCCGTACACCGCCGCCGCCCCCGAGGGGCCGGTCAGCGGGTTGTCCACGTCGCTGGCGAGGACCAGCTCCACCGTGCCGTCCGACAGCCTCGGGTCCAGCCCGGAGAGGTCCACGGAGGCCAGCGCCCCGAGCGCCCCGCCGCCGGGGCCCAGCTCCTGCCCCCGCGCGTCGAGGAACCGCGCGCCGAGGGCCGTCAGCATGCCCGCCCCGCCGTCCGTGGTGGCGCTGCCGCCGACGCCGAACACCAGCGTCCGCGCCCCCGCGTCCAGCGCGGCCCGCAGGAGCTCGCCGGAGCCGTGGGTGGAGGCCGTGAGCGGCGCGAGCTCGCCGGCCGGCAGCCGCTGCAGCCCGCTGGCCTCGGCCATCTCCACCACGGCGGTCTCCCCCCGTACCGCGAACGCCGCCGTGACGGGTGCGCCGAGGGGGCCCGCGACCCGGACCTCGTGCCGTTCGAAGCCGGAGGCCACCGCCGCGGCCACCGTGCCGTCCCCGCCGTCCGCGACCGGCAGGGACACCGTCTCCACCTCCGGCACCGCCGTCCGCAGCCCGGCCGCGACCCGTTCGGCGACCTCCACGGCCGTCAGTGACCCCTTGAACTTGTCCGCCGCGATCAGCACCCGCACCCGCCGGCCCGTCTCCGCCACAACGCCTCCGCTCGTGTCCTGCGTGTCCGGTGCGACCCTAGGGGTCCTCCCGCCCTGTCCGCCACGGACCTGGAGAAGACCGGCCAGGACGCCGCCACCCGGCGGGCTGCTCGCGGTGGACCGGGGGCGCGGTTCCGGCCCCGCGGAGCTGGTGGACGGCCGGCGGGCCGGCCAGGTCCGGGACCGGCGGGCCGGCCGGGTCCGGGACCGGCGGGCCGGCCGGGTCCGGGACACGCCGCCCCGACAAATCCGCTCGCGGACGTCCGGGCGCCCGCCCTACCCTCGGCCGCATGACCACGCCCGACTCCTCCCCGCGCGCCTCCGCCGGGCCGCTGGTGGCGATCCTCAGCGGCGCCGGGATCTCCACCGACTCCGGCATCCCCGACTACCGGGGCCCCGGCGGCGTGTGGACCAGGGACCCGGACGCCGAGAAGCTGGTCACCTACGACCACTACATGAACGACCCGGAGATCCGGCGCCGGTCCTGGGCGATGCGCCGCGACACCGGGGTACTCACGGCCGAGCCGAACGCCGCGCACCTGGCCGTGGCCGAGCTGGAGCGGTCCGGCGTCCCGGTCCGGGTGATCACGCAGAACATCGACGGGCTGCACCAGAGGGCCGGGATGCCGGACCGGAAGGTCCTGGAGCTGCACGGTTCCCTGCGCTCCGTGGTCTGCACCCGCTGCCACGCCCGGCGCCCCATGCCGGAGGTGCTGGCCCGGCTGGACGCCGGTGAGGCGGACCCGGCGTGCACGGGCTGCGGCGGCGTCCTCAAGCCGGCGACGGTGATGTTCGGCGAGCGCCTCGACCCGGAGGTCCTCGGGCAGGCCCTGGCGATCGCCAAGGCCTGCGAGGTCTTCGTCGCCGTGGGCACCAGCCTCCAGGTGCACCCCGCGGCGGGGCTGGCCGGGGTCGCCGCGGACCATGGGGCGCGGCTGGTCGTCGTCAACGCCGAGGAGACCCCGTACGACGAGCTCGCCGACGAGGTCGTGCGCGAGCCGATCGGCACCGCCCTGCCCCGTCTCCTGTGCGAGCTGCGCGAACGCCACGAACGGCGCCGCTGACGCCCCGCACGCGGGTCCCCCGGGGCCCGGGCGTCAGCCCGGCAGGGGGACCGCCCCGCGCTCGAACTCCAGCAGCCGCTGCTTGCGCTCCAGCCCGCCGCCGTAGCCGGTGAGCGAACCACCCGCCCCGATGACCCGGTGGCAGGGCACGATGATGCTCACCGGGTTCCGGCCGTTGGCGAGCCCCACGGCCCGCGAGGAGTTGGGGCTGCCCAGCTCGACGGCGAGCTGCCCGTAGGAACGGGTCTGCCCGTACGGGATGGCCCGCAGCCGCTCCCAGACGGTTTGCTGGAAGGGCGTGCCGTTCAGCCGGAGCGGCACGTCGAACTCCGTGAGGTCGCCCGCGAAGTAGGCCGCGAGCTGTTCCGTCACCGCCGGGAACGGTCCCTCGTCGGCGGCGACCCGCTCGCCGAAGGTCTCGTCGGCCGGGCGGTGACGCTGCTGCGTCATGTAGAGCCCGCACAGGACGCCGTCCTCGGCGACCAGCGTCAGGACTCCGTACGGACTGTCCACCACCGTGTGCTGCTTCATCTCTCTCATTTCTCGAACGCCCTCACACCGGAAGGAAGTTGATGGGGTGACTCTCGGTCGCCCACAGGTACTGCACCGCGTACGCCCGCCACGGCCGCCACGCCTCGGCCCGGGCGGTGAGCGCCGCGGGGGTGGACGGCAGCCCCAACTCCCGCGCCGCGCGCCGGATCCCGAGGTCCGTGGGGAGGAAGGCGTCGGGGTCGCCGAGGGCCCGCATGGCGATGACGTCCACCGTCCAGGGCCCGAACCCGGGCAGCTCCAGCAGCCGGGCCCGTGTCTCGGGCCAGTCGCTGTCCACGCCCAGCCTGACCGTCCCGTCGGCGAGTCGGGCGACCAGCGTGGTCAGGGTCCCGCGGCGGCTGCGCGGCATGGCGAGCGCCTCGGGGTCCAGGGCGGCCAGCGCCTCCGGCGACGGGAAGAGGTGGGTGAGCCCGCCCTCGGGGTCGTCGACCGGCTCGCCGTGCGCGGCCACCAGCCGGGCGGCGTGGGTGCGGGCGGCCGCCGTGGACACCTGCTGGCCGAGCACCGCCCGCACCGCGAACTCCGCCTCGTCCACGGTCCGAGGCACGCGCCGCCCGGGCGCCTTGTCGACGTACGGCTGCAGCACGGGGTCCGCGCGCAGCTGTTCGTCCACGGCGACGGGGTCGGCGTCCAGGTCCAGCAGGCGGCGGCAGCGGCTGATGGCGACGGTGAGGTCGCGCAGGTCCTTGAGGGTGAGCCGGCAGGCCACGTGGTCCGGGCGGGGCGCCAGGGAGACCACGCCGTGACCGTGCGGCAGCCGCAGGGTGCGGCGGTAGGCGCCGTCCCGCCACTCCTCGACGCCCGGCACGGCGGTGGCCGCGAGGTGGCCGAACAGGTTGTCCGGGTTGAGGGGCGCGCGGAACGGCAGCCGCAGCGACAGGGTCCCGCCCGCCGTCCCCTCGGCGGGGGTCGCCCTCGCCCGGAGCTCCCCGGGGGTGAGCGCGTAGACCTCGCGGACCGTCTCGTTGAAACTGCGCACGGAGGAGAAACCGGCCGCGAAGGCGACGTCGGCCATGGTGAGCGCGCTGGTCTCGATCAGCATCCGCGCCGTCTGGGCCCGCTGGGCCCGGGCCAGGGCGAGCGGCCCCGCGCCGAGCGTGGCGCGCAGCTGCCGCTCGATCTGCCGGGTGCTGTACCCGAGCCGCCCGGCCAGCCCGGGGACGCCCTCGCGGTCCACCACGCCGTCGGCGATCAGCCGCATCGCCCGCGCCACGACGTCGTCCCGCTCGTTCCACTCCGGCGAGCCGGGGGTGGTGTCGGGCCGGCACCGCTTGCAGGCCCGGAACCCGGCCTGCTGGCAGGCGGCCGCGCTCGGGTGGAACACCATGTTCTCCGGCTTCGGCGTCATCGCCGGGCAGCTCGGCCGGCAGTAGATGCCGGTGCTGAGCACGGCGGTGTAGAACCACCCGTCGAACCGCGCGTCCCTCGACCGCACGGCCCGCACACAGCGTTCCGCGTCGAGATGCATTCCCATCCGCATGCATCCAGCATCCGCCATCGGGAGCGCGGAGGCTGGCAGGAATCCGACATGGCCTTCCCGGCGACCAGCGGCCGTGCTAGGCGAACGGCGCCCGGTGGTCAAGGTTGAGGGAGCGGCGGCCGGCCCAGCGCCAGACGCGGGCGGCGGCGTCCCGGTCCTCGTCGGTGACCAGGTTGCCCATCCACCGCAGCGCCAGCCGCATCAGCAGCTGGGACCGCATGCCGACCGGGCCGAGGGCGGGCAGCAGCCGCGGCACGGTCACCAGACCAGCCAGGCGGCGGGCCACGGAGAACGCCTCGCCGTAGTGGCCGCGCAGCACCTCCGGCCACACCGCGGACAGGTCGTCGTGCTCCGCGAGGACGTCGGCGATCAGCCGGCCCGTCTCCAGGCCGTAGTCGATGCCCTCGCCGTTGAGCGGGTTGACGCAGCCCGCCGCGTCGCCGATGAGCGCCCAGTTGGGGCCCGCGACGCCCGACACGGCGCCGCCCATCGGCAGCAGCGCGGAGGTCTGGGCGCGCAGTTCGCCGCTCAGGCCGAAGCCGTCCCGGCACTGCTCCGCGTAGTGCCGCATCAGCGGCTTGATCGCGACGTCCGCGGGCCGCCTGGCGGTGGCGAGGGTGCCCGCGCCGAGGTTCACCTCGCCGTTGCCGAGGGGGAAGATCCACCCGTAGCCGGCGAGGGCCGCGCCCTTCTCGTCCCGCAGCTCGAGGTGGCTGCTGATCCACGGGTCGTCGGAGCGGTCCGAGGCCACGTACGAGCGGCCGGCCACGCCGTACACCGTGTCGCGGTGCCACTCCCGGCCGAGCGCCTTGCCGAGCGGCGAGCGCACGCCGTCGGCGATCACCAGGCGGCGGCAGAGCACCGTCTCGACCGGCGCGTCGTCGCCCTTGCCGACGCGGAACCGGACGCCGCGCACGCGTCCGCCCTCCATGACGGCGTCCAGCGCCCGCACGCCGTCCTGGGCCGCGGCGCCGCTCTTCACGGCGACGGTGCGCAGGTGGTCGTCGAGCTCGGTGCGGGGGACGGCGGAGCCCCAGTCGGGGAGCGAGCCGCCGGGCCAGCGCAGGTGCAGGGTCTGCCCGAAGCCGTGCGCCCGCAGGCCCTGGTTGACGGTGTGGGTCCGCAGCCAGTCCTCCAGCCCGAGGCGGACCAGCTCGGCGACGGCCCGCGGGGTGAGGCCGTCGCCGCAGGTCTTGTCACGGGGGAAGGTCGCTGCGTCGGTGAGCAGGACGTCCTTGCCGGCGCGGGCCAGCCAGGCGGCGGCGGAGGAGCCGGCCGGGCCGGCGCCCACGACGAGGACGTCCACGGAGGTCGGGAGAGTCACGGGCTCATCCTCCCATCCCGCCCGGTGACGGCCGAAGGACCCCGTCGGCCACCGGCCGGAAGACCGGTCGGCCACCGGCCGGAGGGCTCCCCTGCACCCTGCCGCCTTCTCACCATGCGAGACATTCTTGCCGGTCAGTGAGACGATCATGAGATCGTTCCGGTAGCCGTACGGCGCACGTCCTCCTGTCGGAACGACGCGTTCCGTCGTGCGGGGCCGCCGACGACGGCGCCGGCGGCCTTCACCCTCGTGCGAAAGAACCCGAGCAAAGACATGACCGCAGCAACACCCGCAGCCTCAGCCCCGGCACCCGTCAATTCGCGGTCGCGCGTCCTCATCGCCAGCCTCATCGGCACCACGATCGAGTTCTACGACTTCTACATCTACGCGACCGCGGCCGTCCTGGTCTTCCCCACGCTCTTCTTCCCGAGCGACGACCCGACGACGGCGCTGCTCTCCTCCTTCGCCGTGTTCGGCGCGGCCATGGTGGCCCGTCCGATCGGCGCGGTGGTGTTCGGTCACCTCGGCGACCGGCTCGGCCGCAAGGGGACGCTGGTGGCGTCGCTGCTCACCATGGGCATCGCGACCTTCCTGATCGGTGTGCTGCCGACCTACGCGCAGGCCGGCTGGGTCGCCACCGCGCTGCTGGTCGTGATGCGCCTCGCCCAGGGCTTCGCACTGGGCGGTGAGTGGAGCGGCGCGGCGCTGATCGCCACGGAGAACGCGCCGAAGGGCAAGCGGGCCCTGTTCGGGACGTTCCCCCAGCTCGGCGCCCCGCTGGGCTTCATCATCGGCAACGGCCTGTTCCTGCTGATCGGCGCGCTGCTGCCGTCCGCCGCGGGCGCCGACCCGTCGCAGCCGTCCGAGGCGTTCCTCAGCTGGGGCTGGCGGATCCCGTTCCTGTTCTCCGCGGTGATGGTCGCGATCGGCCTGTGGGTGCGGATGCGGCTGGTCGAGTCGCACGTCTTCTCCAAGACCCGCGAGGCGGGCCTGGTCCGCAAGCTGCCGCTGGCCACCGTCTTCCGCGGCCACTGGAAGCAGCTGGTGCTGGGCACGTTCTTCATGCTGGCCACGTACGTCCTCTTCTACCTGATGACGACGTTCTCGCTGAGCTTCGGCCGCACCCCGGCCGACGCCGCCGTGCCGGGTCTGGGCTACAGCTACACGACGTTCGTGCTGATGCTGATCTTCGGCGTGCTGTTCTTCGCCGCCTTCACCCTGATCTCCGGCCCGCTGGCCGACAAGTACGGCCGCCGCCGCACGCTGATCGCCGTCACCGTCGGCATCGTGGTCTTCGGCCTGGTGTGGGTGCCGCTGATCGACCTGGGCACGCTGGGCGTGGTGCTGTGGCTGGTGCTGGGCTTCTCGCTGATGGGCATGACCTTCGGCCCGATGGGCGCGCTGCTCCCGGAGCTCTTCCCGACGAGCGTCCGCTACACCGGCTCGGGTGTCTCGTACAACGTGAGCTCGATCCTCGGCGCGGCGGTGGCCCCGTTCATAGCGGTCGCCCTGTGGGAGGCCGGCGACGGCTCGCCGTGGCTGGTCGGCGTCTACCTCTCGGCGATGGGCGTGCTCACGCTGATCGCCCTGCTGCTGGGCAAGGAGACCAAGGACGTCGCCCTGGACGAGGGCGAGATCCCGGCGGGCGACCAGCCGGACGACTCGGCCCCGGCCGCTGCCGCCACCACCGTCTGACCTCGCGGCACGACGCACCCGGCGCCCGCCCCCTCACCGTGGAGGGGGCGGGCGCCGTCCCGTGCGCGATGCGGGCGCGGGGTGCGGCGCGCGGGGGCCTCACCAGATGACGATCCCGCCGCCCATCCCCTGGGCACGTCGGACGACCTCGTCGATGATCCGCAGGCGCTCGGCGATGGCCCACCGGTGCTCCTCGACGGAGCGCACGGGTTCGGTGCCGGTCACGATCTCCTCCAGCTTCTCCCGGAGCAGGAGGCACTCGCGATGGAAGGCCGGCAGTTCGTCGGGCCGCACGACGAGGTCCTCATGGGCGAGGACGGGGAAGAAGACCGCCCCGAGCGACCGCACCGCCTGCGACCCCCACACCCGGGTGCGCCAGCTCTCGAAGCCGGCCGACTCGTAGGGGTCGTCCGGCGGGTCGACGATCCGCCACGTTCCGTCCGCGTCGACGACCATGGCGTGCACGGTGAGACTCATGCGCCGAGTCCAGCACGCGGGCAGCCGGTGATCCACGGAATATCCGCCCCCCGGGCACACCGACCCTGGTAGGCGGGTATCTCACTGGGGGGAACGGGAATGAGACCTGTGAGCGCCGCGGTCTGCCTGGCGGTGGGTCCTGTCAGGGATCTCGCTGCTGAGCTGGACGGACGAGGAGGGTGCGGCGGACAGCGGGTGGACGGCGCCGGGGGGCGACCCACCGGGGAGGTGCCGTGTTCCCGGTCTTCTCACCGCCCTCCGCGTGGCGGGCGGAGCCCATGGGCACACAGCGGCGGCTGCCCGACCGGACCTACGCCCTCGCGTTCCGCGGTTCCGGCGGCTACTCGGGCCACGTCCGGTTCACCGCCGCCGACCTCGTCTCCCTCTCCCCCGGCCAGGTCTGGGCCGACGACCGGGCCATGAGCGCCGCGGACTTCGACGAACTGGTCGACAGCTGCTGACGCCGGGGCGCCGTCGCCGGTGCCGGTGCCGGTGCCGGTGCCGGTGCTCTCAGGGGAGCACCAGGACGGCGTCCCCCACCGGGCGTTCGCCGGCGGCGTCCGACGGGGTGTTGATCACGCGGTCGCCCGTCACCATCGTGGTGGAACCTCCGCCGTCGAGGTTGACGGCGTCCCGCATGCCCAGCGCCTGGGCCACCGCGGCCGACTCGGCGATGGACAGGCCGAGGCTGGTGGTCGCCCGGCCGTCGGCGGTGGCCAGCAGGATCCGGCCCCGGGCGTCCACGCCGGCGAGAGTGCGCGGGTTCCGCTTGGTCACCCAGCCGTAGGTGAAACTGGGGTCGCCGGGGCGGATCATGCCGTCGGTGGCGGGGGTGGCGTGCCGGCGGCCGTCCCGCACCAGTTCCGGTCCGCCGTTGACGACGAAGTCGGTCCTCGGGCCCAGCACTCGGCTCCTGATCGTCAACTTCTGGCTCTGCTCGGCCAGTTCGGTGAGCTCCGCCGCCCGCGTGCCGGTGCCCTGGACCGACCTGCCGCCCGGCGGAAGCGTCCCGCCCCGCGGGCTGCGGACCTCCACCACGCGGTCACGCGCGTCGAGGACCACCTCGGCGCCCTCGCCGGACGGGGTGGCGGCGCCGTACTCCGCCGTGTACGCGACCAGTTCGCCCTGGTCGGTGCAGGTCGTGTCGTGGAGCGGGAGGTCGGTGGGCACGTCGCCGGTGCCGCCGCAGTTGCGGATCAGGCCGGGCGCGCGGTTCACGCCGTCGAGTGGCAGCACCGTGCCGCCGCCCGCGAGGGAGCCGGACCAGGTGGGTCGGGCCACGGCCGCGCGGCGGGCGCTCGAGGAGAACAGCAGCGAGGGGCGGCCGCCGACCGACTCGCTCAGCACGCGCCCGTCGTACACGCCGAGCCCTGCCGGGTCGCCGGGGGCGCCCGCCGCCGGGTCCATCACGAAGAAGCCGCCGTTGACCGCGGCAGTCGCGCCCCGGGCCGCGGCCAGCGCGCTGGTCCTCTCGCTGCGCTCCAGGTCCGGGCCGAAGTCGCCGGCCAGTTCACCGCGGAAGGTCCGCGGGTCGACGGTCAGCACGCGGACCACCCACGGGCCGCGGTCCGTCGCCGCCCCGTCCCAGCCGGTGTACACGGTGGACGCCGTGTATCCCGCCGCCCGGACCCGCACCCGCTCCGCCTCGGCGGCGGACCGGTCGCCGTGCCGGCCCACGCGGACCCGGAACCCCAGCGAGCCGCCCGGATGGTCGGCCGCGGGCGGGGTGGTGACCTCCTCCACCCGGGGCGTGAACCCGGCGGCGCGGAGCGCGGCCGCCAGCCGGTCGGCCCGGGCGCGGGCGGCGACGGCGGTGGGCGGCGCGTCGGGGTCCGGCGAACCGCTGCCCCCGG
The DNA here is from genome assembly GCF_053592575.1 of Streptomyces sp. NPDC002640. Classification (NCBI taxonomy): domain Bacteria; kingdom Bacillati; phylum Actinomycetota; class Actinomycetes; order Kitasatosporales; family Streptomycetaceae; genus Streptomyces; species Streptomyces sp. NPDC002640. The sequence continues at coordinate 77,007 of NZ_JBSFVZ010000009.1, forward strand.
GGACGGCGATCTCCACCGTCCACGCCTGCGCCGGGTCCTCGGCGCCGCGCACGATGGTGGTGAGGGTGACACCGGGCCGCAGCGTCTCGGTGGTCCGGGTCTCCGGGAGGTCCCGCGGGCCGAGCGGCAGCGCCGCGGCGGGCGCGTTTTCGGCGGCCCCGCCCGCGGAGGCGGCGCCCGCGGAGGCCGCGTCTGCGGAAGCCGCGCCCGCGGAGGCCTGACCGGCCGCGGGGGCCGCGCCCGCGGAGGTCTGACCGGCCGCGGGGGCCGCGTCCACCGGGGCCGTGAGGGTGGCCGCCACCAGCAGGGCGCCCGCGAGCACAGTCGGTCTCCTGGTCCACATGCGCCGGACTCAACCACAGGCCGCGACGGCCGGGCAGGCCCCGCAACGCGAGTTCATCGACCCTTCAACGCCCGTTCCAGGGCGATTACTTGAGGTGAAGGACCGGCCGGGCGGGCCGAGGCGATCTGTTGCGGCCGCCCCGGGCCCGCCACACTGGTGCCGCTCGGCACGGCTCCCGTCCGTGGCCGGGCGGGAGCGGCTCGACCGGGGGGAGTGGGCGTCACCGTGACAGTGAACGATCCGTCCGACGACGAGGTGCGCGCGGCGCTCCGCGCCCATGTGACCCGCTCCGGCCCGGGGAGGCGGCGCCCCGCCCCCGCGCCGGAGGACTTCGTCCTCACCCGTCTGCCGCTCCTCGAGGCCACGGTCACCCGCCGCGTCGAGCACCGCACCGAGCGGGTGGAGACCCGGCCGGGCGCCGTCGACCTCGCCCACCTGCCGACGTACGACGTCCTCGCGGAGCACAAGCTGGGCCCGCACGAGACACCGCTGGAGGGGCCGCTCGACCTGGTCCGGCGCGGTTCCCTGCACCTGCGGGCCTGCGACTGCGGCAACGGCCGGCGTCCGTGCGCCGACTGCGGGGGCAAGCGGTACCGGCCGTGCGAGGCCGCCGTGGTGTGCACCGTCTGCGAGGGGATCTCGGCGTGCGCACAGCCCCTGAAGCACGGCGGGACGCCGGATGCTCCCCGGGGAGGCCTGAAGCCGGCCAGGACGGTCGGCGGCGCCGCCGCCGACCGGCGGGTGCCCTGCGAGGTGTGCCGCGCGCCCGACAGCGCGTGCCCCGGCTGCCGGGGCTGGGGAAAGGTCCGGTGCGCCGACTGCAAGGGGAGCGGACGCGTCCCGTGCGGGCCGTGCGGCCGGAAGGGCACCGTCACGTGCGCCACCTGCCAGGGGCGCGCGAGTCTGAGCTCCTGGACGGCGGGGCGGATCGAGTGGACGCGGGAACCCGACGTCGTCACCCCTCCGGTCCCCCGGCCCCGCCGCGTCGCCTCGGTGCTGGACACGGCGGGCTGGCGGGAGGACCGCCTGGACGGCTACGGGCAGCTCCCGGAGGACCTCTCTCCCAGCCACCGGGACGCCGTGCAGCGGCACCTCGGCAGGCGGGGCAACGAGAAGGACCGGGAGGTCGTCGTCCGGCGCCTGGACGTCGTGCGGGCGGAGCTGCCGGTCCTCAGGCACCGGGAGTTCTACGTGTTCCGCGGCGCGGACGGACGGGTCAGGGTCGCGGACCGGCTGTCCGAGGCGGGCCGGTTCCGGTTCACGGCGGTCACCGTGGCGGCCCTGGCGGTCCTCGGACTCGTCCTGTTCCTGGTGGCCCGCTGACACCCGGCCGCACCGGTGGCGACCGGGAGTTGTACGGGTCCGCGCGGCGGTTGTACGGGGCGGCGCCCACGACCCTTCGCCTGGCGGCTCGTTGATGGCGGCACGGGACACCGCGGCAGGCAGGGGTGTGATGGGCAGGACCGAGGAGTGCGGGACGGCGGGGCGACGTCCGGCCGACGAGGAACGCCCCGCGGTGTGGCGCGCGTACGGGAAGCTGGTGCGGCTCTTCCGCGAGCGGGCCGGGCTCACCCAGCAGGGGCTCGCGGAGGCGATCGGGTACTCGCCGGAACAGGTCGCCTCGGTCGAGCGGGGGCGGCGCCCGGCGAAGTCCGCGTTCACGGAGGCGGCGGAACGGGTCCTCCACACGGAGGGCGCGCTGCGGGTCCTGCAGGAGGACGTGGACCGGGCGAAGCTGCCGCTGTTCTTCCGGGACTTCGCCTCCCTCGAGTGCGACGCGGTGAGCCGCTGCTCGTACGAGCCGCTGCTGGTCCCGGGGCTCCTGCAGACCGAGGCGTACGCCCGGGCGTTGTTCTCCGCGCACTGCCCGGCGCTGGAGGACGAGGTGATCGAGCTGCACACCGAGGCGCGCCTGGCACGTCGGCGGTTGCTGACGCGCTCCCCCGTCGTCGAGCTGTCGTTCGTGATCGGGGAACCGGCGCTCACCAATCCCGTGGGCGCGCCCGAGGTGATGCGGGAGCAGCTGCGGCACCTGATGGAGGTGGCGGGGCTGCGCAACGTCGACCTGCAGGTGATGCCCGCCGTGCAGGGGTTCCATCCGGGACTCAACGGCGGCTTCGTGGTGCTGGAGACGGTGGAGCATCGTCGGGTCGGCTACGTGGAGTCGCAGGAGGTCGGGATGGTGGTGACGGACCCTTCTCAGGTCAGCGCCTTCGCGGCGCGGTATGGCAAGCTGCGCTCGCAGGCGTTGACCCCGGAGGAGACCGTGCGGCTGCTCCGGAGACTGGCAGGGGAGGCCGCTGCATGAGTGGTGATCAGCACCCTGGCCCCGGCGGGGGCCGCACCGTTTGGCGCAGGAGCAGTTACAGCGGCTCGGGGGGCGGTGACTGCGTGGAGGTCGCGGAGGACGCGGGGGCCGTGCGGGTGCGGGACTCGAAGCGGCCCGACGGCCCGGTGCTGGCGTTCCCCCGGGCCCGGTGGGCGGCGTTCACCGCGTACGCGCGGGAGCGGTCCGGCTGAACCGGCGCCGCCCCGCCGAGGTCAGCCCCCGAACGTGTACGTGGCCACCGGCTCGCCCGGCCCGGCGGGCGGCACCTCAGGGGTCGGTGTCGGGCGGGGCGGCGCCGGCGGAGGCGTGGGGCCGCGGTTCGGGTTCTGCTGGACCGTCCCACCGCCCGAGGAGCCGCCGCTCACCGTGCCGCCACCACCGCTCGTACCGGTCCGCCGAGGAGCCGGCGGCGTGGAGGCGGGTGGCCGGGCGGTTCCGGCGGCGGCCTTCCCGGACGGGGACGACGAGGGCGAGGGCGAGGCCGACGCCGAGGGGGAAGGGCTGGTCGTCCCGCTCGCGGACGGGGACGCGGCAGGTGGGACCGAGGACTTCCGCCCGGCGTCCCGCTCCCCCTCACCGCCCCCGCAGGCGACCGCGCCGAGGGCCAGCAGGCCCGCTGCCACGCCCAGCCCCGTCCACACACCGCCACGCCGCGCAGCCATGCTCATGCTCGTCCCGCCCCGGAATCCCGTACCCTCACGAAGATCACGGAGGGTGAGTGCGGTGATCGTACCGGAGCGGGGCGGTCAGGCTTCCAGGCCACCGGTCCTGGCGAACACCTGGTACGCGCGCTCGTCGAACAGCACGAACCGGACCTCCTCGACGGAGGTCGGTGTCGCCCGCACCGTCTCGACGGCGATGCGGGCGGCGTCGTCCATCGGCCAGCCGTACACGCCGGTGGAGATCGCGGGGAACGCCACGGTGCGTGCCCCGAGTTCGTCCGCCACTCGCAGGCACTCCCGGTGGCAGGAGGCCAGCAGCTCCGAGCGGTCCTCGTCCCGCGCGAAGACGGGGCCCACGGTGTGGATCACCCAGCGGGCGTCCAGCCGCCCCGCGGTGGTCGCGACGGCCTGGCCGGTGGGGAGGCCGCGGCCGTAGTGGGAGGCGCGCAGGGCGCGGCACTCGGCGAGGATCTCGGGGCCGCCGCGGCGGTGGATCGCGCCGTCGACGCCTCCGCCGCCGAGGAGGGAGGAGTTGGCGGCGTTGACGACGGCGTCCACGGACTGCTGCGTGATGTCTCCCCGGACGAGCGTGATGCGGGTCATCGCCGGTTCTCCCTCAGGTGGCGCCAGACGGCCTTGGCGGCGTTGTGCCCGGACATGCCGTGGACGCCAGGGCCGGGCGGGGTGGCGGAGGAGCAGAGGAAGACCGCCGGGTGGCGGGTCCGGTAGGGGTGCAGGGTGACCTCGGGCCGCATCAGCAGCCGCAGCCCGGAGGCGGCTCCGCAGGCGATGTCGCCGCCGACGTAGTTGGCGTTGCGGGCGGCGAGTTCGGCAGGGCCGCTGACGGCGCGGGCCAGCACGCGGTCCCGGAACCCGGGGGCGAAGCGCTCCAGTTGGCGCTCGATGGCGTCCGTGAGGTCGCCGGTCCAGCCGTTGGGGACGTGGCCGTAGGCCCAGAAGACGTGCTTGCCCTCGGGGGCGCGGCTCGGGTCGGCGAGGCCGGGCTGGGTGGTGATCAGGAACGGGCGTTCCGGTGCGCGTCCCTCGCGGGAGGCGGCGTTCAGCGCCGTGCCGATCTCGGCGGCGCTCGCGCCGACCTGCACCGTGCCGGCCTGGCGGGCCTCGGGCGCGGTCCAGGGGACGGGGCCGTCCAGCGCGTAGTCGATCTTGAAGGCGGCGGCGCCGTACCGGTAGTCCTGGTAGGTGTTGCCGAGGCCGGCGATGCGGGCCAGCGCGGTCGGCGAGGTGTCGAAGACGTAGGCGCGGGCGGGCGGCAGGTCGTCGAGGCGCTTGACCTCGTAGCCGGTGTGCACGACACCGCCGAGGTCCCGGAGGTAGCCGGCGAGGGCGTCGGAGATGGCCTGGGAGCCGCCGCGGGCGAACGGCCAGCCGCGGGCGTGGGCGGCCAGGGCGAAGACCAGGCCGACCGCCCCGGTGGCGAGGCCGCCCAGCGGAGCCATCACGTGGGCCACCAGCCCGGCGAACAGGGCCTTGAACCGCTCGTCGTGGAAGCGCCGCATCAGCCACGTGGACGGCGGCAGCCCGGTGAGGCCGAAGCGGGCCAGGGAGACGGGGTCCCGGGGCAGCGCGGTGAGCGGCAGCGACATGAAGTCGCGCACCAGCGTGTCCCAGTTCCGCAGGAACGGCTCGGCCAGCCGCCGGTAGGCCCCCGCGTCCCGCGGCCCGAAGGAGGCCGCCGTCTCGGCGACGGAGCGGGAGAGCACGGCGGCCGTGCCGTCGGTGAACGGATGCGCCATCGGCAGCGGGGCGTGCACCCACTCCAGCCCGTACCGCTCCAGCGGCATCCCCCGGAAGGCGGGCGAGCTGATGCCCAGCGGGTGAGCGGCGGCGCACGGGTCGTGCCGGAACCCGGGCAGCGTGAGCTCCTCGGTGCGCGCGCCTCCGCCCACCGTGTCCTTGGCCTCGAACACGGCGACCGAGTAACCGCGCCGGGCGAGCTCCACGGCGGCCGTCAGCCCGTTCGGTCCCGCGCCCACCACGACCGCGTCGAGTATCGATGTCGCCGGCACCTCGGACTCCTTCGTCGGCGGTGACCCCCTGGGTGATCAGGATAGGCCGCCGCGCCGACACCCGTACGGAGCGGGGCCTGAGCGCGGCCTGAGCGATCCTGCGGCGGGCCGTGGTCGCGGCGCGGCCGGGCCCGCCCGCGGCGGTCTCCCTACGGGGCGCGGGCCCGCCCCGCCCCGCGGAGGTCCGAGGTCAGCGCCCGACCGCGTAGCCCTGCATGCCGCGGGGGTTGGCGGCCGCCGACAGCACACCCGTCCCCGGGTCGCGGGCGACGGCGCACAGCCGGCCCTCCGACCATGCCTCGCCGACCCGCACGTCGTGCCCGCGGCGGCGCAGCTCCTCGACGACGGCCGGATCGGTGCCGGACTCGACGACGACCCGGCCGGGGCGCATGCCGCGGGGGTAGAAGGAGCCGGGGAAGGACTCGTTGTGCCAGTTCGGGGCGTCGATCGCGCCCTGGAGGTCGAGGCCGCCGCGGACCTCGGCGCGTTCGGCGACGGCGAGGAAGAAGTGGAGCTGCCACTGGTCCTGCTGGTCGCCGCCGGGGGTGCCGAAGGCCATGACCGGCACGCCGTCGCGCAGGGCGAGGGACGGGGTGAGGGTGGTGCGGGGGCGGCGGCCCGGGGTGAGGGTGTTGGGCAGGCCCTCCTCCAGCCAGGTCATCTGCAGCCGGGTGCCGAGCGGGAAGCCGAGTTCGGGGACGACCGGGTTGGACTGCAGCCAGCCGCCGCTCGGGGTGGCGGCGACCATGTTGCCCCAGCGGTCGACGACGTCGAGGTGGCAGGTGTCGCCGCGGCTGCCGCCGTCCGGGGCGACGGTGGGCTCGCCGACGCCGAGGGCGTTGAACTCGGGCTCGTCGTCGGCTGTCAGGTGGGCCTGGGCGGCGAGGCGGGGGGTGCGGCCGCCGGGGCTGCCGGGGCGCAGTTCGTGCGAGGCCTTGGCGGGGTCGATCAGGCGGCGGCGTTCGGCGTTGTACTCGGCGGACAGCAGGTCGGCGAGGGGGACCTCGCCGGGGGCCGCGTCGCCGTACCAGGCCTCGCGGTCGGCCATGGCCAGCTTGCAGCCCTCGATCAGCAGGTGGAGGTGGTCGGCGGAACCGTGCGGGGGCAACCGGTCGGGCAGCAGGGCGAGTTGCTGGAGGAAGGCGGGGCCCTGGCTCCACGGGCCGGCCTTGCAGAGGGTCCAGTCGCGCCACCGGAAGGTCGCGGGGGCCTCGTAGGTCGCCGACCAGGAGGCGAGGTCCTCGGCGGTGAGGGTGCCGGTGTGGCGTTCGCCGCTGGTGTCCAGGGTGGGGCGGGCGGACCGGTCGAGCAGGGCGCGGGCGACGAAGCCCGAGCGCCAGATCTCCCGGGCGCGTTCGATGCGGGCCGCGCGGTAGCCGCCGGGCGCCTCGGCCTCCGCTATCAGGCGCCGCCAGGTGGCGGCCAGCGCCGGGTTGCGGAACAGCGTTCCGGGGCGCGGGAGTTCACCGCCGGGCAGGTACACGTCGGCGGACGTCGTCCACTCGGTCTCGAAGAGTTCCCGCACCGTGGCCACGGTCTGCGCCATCCGCTCCACGGGCGGGTGGCCGTCCTCGGCGTACCCGATCGCGTACTGGAGGACGTCGGCGAGCTCCTTGGTGCCGTGGTCGCGCAGCAGCACCATCCAGGCGTCGAACGCGCCGGGCACGGCGGCGGCCAACGGGCCGGTGCCGGGCACGAGTTCGAGGCCGAGGCCGCGGTAGTGGGCGACCGTCGCGCCGGCGGGCGCGACGCCCTGCCCGCACAGCACGCGCACTTCTCCCCCGGCGGGCGCCAGCAGGATCGGGACCTCGCCCGCGGGGCCGTTGAGGTGCGGTTCGACGACGTGCAGCACGAACCCGGCCGCCACCGCCGCGTCGTAGGCGTTGCCGCCGTCCTCCAGCACCGCCATCGCCGACTGCGAGGCGAGCCAGTGGGTGGACGACACCATGCCGAAGGTGCCCTGGAGAGTGGGACGGGTGGTGAACATAGGGCCTCTCACCTCGCTGTTTACGCGTCGCGGCCCGGCTGACGGGCACTCGGGACGGGGCCTGGGGAGAATCTGAGGAGCTTGCGCCGTCGGCCCCCTCCTTCTCTCTCCCCCGCTCCCCCAGAAGGTTATCGATCGCCCTGCGCCCTTCCGCCTCGCCTCCGGCATGCAGTGCGCGTAGTGGTCGAGGGTTCCGTCACGTTGAGGACGGTGTCCTCGCGCAACCGTCGGCGCGGCCGAAGCGCGAGGAGGGCCCGAGGTGGTCGATGATGCGGTCGGCTGCGGACTTCGAGACCCCGAACAGCGGACGGAGCCGGCACAGCGGCAAGTTGGTCCGCCAGTACGCTGCGACCAGCAGAATCCGGCCCTCCGGCGACAGGCTCAACGGCCGGCCCGGCCGGACCGCGTCCGCTCCCTCGCGGCGCGGCGCGGCGCGGTCACGAGCTTACGGAAACAGTGCGGGCTCAGCCCGGCGAAGGCGACAAGTTCGGCGACCTCGCCGACGGTATGCGCTTCGTCAGCTTCCAGCCGACCTGTGTACGCCTCGATATCGGCTGGCTGGCCGCCGGCCACCGGTGGGTGAGCGGCCCGGCTTCCGAGGCTTTCACCAGTCTCGGCGGACGGGACAGTGCGGCGGGACCAGCGTGCGAGCCTTGGTGGGCTCACCGCGGCCACCACGCGCAGCACCGGTGCCGTGAGGCGTCGCCTCCGTACTCAATCGATGAAACGCACCTCCGGGTGGGCGGAGGAAGGGCCGTTCAACAAGTCCTGGGGCCGGTCCCGCAGGTGCTGGTCGAAGAACGCGGTGATGAAGGCGCGCTGGGCGGCGGTACTGCGCTCGGGGTCCACCGTGCCGATGTACTGCTCGCGGAGTTGGGCCGGGACGTCCAGGCGCTCGTCCAGGGCCGGTACGAACGACTGGGCATCCGTGTAACTGAAGTGACTGCCCTGTTCCAGACTCAGGTCGCGCTTCCAGCCCGTCGAGCGGTCCCAGAAGGACTGCCAGGACGACTTGTTGAGGTGCGTCTGGTTGGCCTTGCCCATGAGCATGAACGGACGGTCCAGTCCGCTCCGCGCCACGGGAAGGAATTCGCTGTCGTTGAACTGAAGCGTGCCGTCCATGTTGATACCCGCGTCGATACGGCGGTCCACGCGCATGGTCTCAGCCGCAGTGGCGCCCCCGCCCGAATGTCCGTACATCCCGACCCGCTCCAGGTCCAGCGCCTTCCCCAGCCCTTCAGGCAGTCGGCGCCCCTCTGCGTCCGGGTTCCGACCGCGATGGAGTACGGCGAGCTGATCGAGAACGAAGCGCGTGTCGCGCACCCGGGTGTCCACGGCCTTCTTCAGTCCTTCGGTTCCGGACATCGGTTTCTGCGACTCGACCCGGCCCCGGGGGAACTCCACCGCAGGGGCCTCATAAGTGTGGTCCACGGTGACGACGACATAGCCACGGCTTGCCAGCTCCACCGCTGTCGAGGTGCCGAGCGTCCGGGAGACCTGCAAGCCCGGTGAGTACAGCACAACAGGCCGGCCCTCACGGTGGTCGGCCGGGGCAACCGCGGCCGCCTCCGTGCGGATGCCGGCCCAGTCCACCTGGCCGGGCTCGGCAAGATTGAAGGAGCCGGATTCGTCCACGGAACGCGCGACGCCGGCAGGCATGTACGGCTGACGCGGATACCCCTGCGCCCGACGGGCCGGGTACCAGATGCTGACCATCAGCTCCCGGGCCCTGTCGGTAGCCCAGGGGTCTCGCCGGTCACGGTCGACGAGATGGAGCTCGGTGCTCCCGACAGGATGCGGTCCCGTCGACTCCGGCAACTCGAATCGCACACCCGCATGACCAAGGGGCGGGGGCGGAGCGGAAGGCGCGGCAGAGGCGGCAGCCCCCGCGGCGACGACCAGGCACAGGGCAAGAGACACGCTGGTGTTCACGACCGGGTGAATTCGCATGGCGACCAATCTCCGCCCGGGCAGGCGCTCATGGCATCCGTCGCCAGACGGACTCGCCCCTCACATCCCCCCAGTGACTTCTCATCAACTCGTCAGGGTCGGCTCTGCGTCGGGAATCCCGACTGCTCGGGCGTCAGACGCTCCGCCGGCGCGCGAGCGCCACCCCCGGGCCGGTCCATCTCCCGCCACTGCGGCCGGAGTCCGGCGAGGGTGGTGGTGAGGAAGTACAGCACCGCGCTGGCCAGGAGCGCCGGGGCCGCTCCCGCGAGACCCACCGCCGCACCGGCGAGCAACCCGCCGAACGGGATCCCGGCGAACGCGACCGAGTCGGCGAGGGCGTTGACGCGGCCGAGCATCTCACGGGGGACCCGCTCGACCATGACCGCTCCCAGCACGGGGTTGATGAACCCGCCGCCGAGGCCCGCGACCACGAACACGGCGAGCACCAGGGGGACCGGCAGGTCGCCGAGCAGGACCAGCCGCACCGGCGCGCCGATGAGCGCGAACCCGCCGAGGACCACCAGCCGCCGGTCGAGCCGGTGGGCGAGGACCGCGGCGAGCACGCTGCCCACCACGGCGGCCCCGCTGAACACCGCCATCACCAGGCCCAGCAGGGCGGGGCCGTGGCCCGATTCCCTGGCCCACACGGGCAGCAGGACGGACATGAACGCGGCGTCCAGCAGGTTGGCGACGGCGACCGTCAGGACGACGGTGAAGAGCAGGGCGTCGCGCCGGACGAAGGTGAGGCCCTCGCGCAGGCTGCGCCAGTAGCCCTGGGTCCCGGCGGTGCGGGCGGCGGGCCGTCCCACCGTGCGGGGCAGGGCCAGCGCGACGACGACCGAACCCGTCGCCATGCAGGCGGCGTTGACCAGCAGGACGGTCATCGGGCCGAACAGCGAGACCAGCACGCCGCCGACCGCCGGGCCGACGGTGGAGGCGAGCCGTTCGGTGGTGGCGGAGACGGCCATGGCCCGTTCCATCGGGATGCGGCCGCGGTCGGCCGCCTCGGGGACCATGACCTCCTTGGCCAGGTCGCCCGGCCCGCGGGCGGCGCCGATCAGTGCCACCAGCACCAGCAGGACGGGCAGGGTGAGCAGGTCCCTGGCGTGCAGGACCGGCACCGCGAGCGCGGCCACGGAGCTCACCAGGTCGGTGGTCCAGGAGACGACGCGCGGGCCGACCCGGTCCACCACCGGTCCGCCGAGCGCCTTGACCACCACGAGCGGCGCCATCTGGCAGAACGCCACCAGGCCGGTGTGCGCGGCGCTGCCGGTGGTGACCAGCACGAACCAGGGGATCGCCACGGCGGCCACCCGGGTGCCGGTGAACGACACCGCCATCGCGGCCAACACGCTGCTTAGCGGCTTCAGTTCAGGTCCTGCGGTACCGCTCCCCGCGCTTCCCGTGCCCCTCGCCCATGCCTCGTCTCCCCCTGTGTCGTGCGGGCCGTCAGCCGCCGTCCCGCGTCCCGGGCGGCTCCTCCTCGCCCGGGTCGGGCAGGATCTGGAGGATCACCGAGACGGTGCCCGCCGCGGCGGGCGCGGAGTCCGCGGCCTCGGTGCCCTCCTCCCGGTGCCGCCGCACCACGGCGACCAGTTCCTCGCGCAGCGCGACGGCCTCCTCGGGGGTGAGCCGCAGCGCCCAGTCGTTCATGTCGAAGGCCTCCCGCCACCGGGCGGGGAGGGTGTCCACCTCGGACACCGCCTGCTGGACCCGCAGGGCGTAGGTGTCGGCGACGGACTGGAGGTAGGCGCGGGTGGCGTCCGGTTCGCGGTCGGCCAGGTCACGGTCGGCGAAGCAGGTCACCCGGTGGGCCGCCCTCCACCACCGCTCGCGGGCGTTGCCCCGGTCGGTGAGTTCCTCGACGAACCCGGCCTCGGCCAGCTGCCGCAGGTGGTAGCTGGCGCTTCCGGAGTTCACCCCGAGCCGCTCGGCGAGCCGGGTCGCCGTCGACGGCCCGTGCCGGCGCAGCAGTCCGACGATCCGCACGCGCAGCGGGTGGGCCATCGCCCGCAGGCCTTTCGCGTCCAGCCAGACCTCGTCGCTCTTCCACATGACGGCCACCGTAGACCGCCAAGAAGTCTTTGCAAAGACTCCTTCGCGAAGAATCTTTGGCGATCGCCGTGAGAGAGACCAGGGGCGACTCCAGGGGACAGGGCCGCCGCTGCGGGCCGGGACGCTACGGGCGACCATGGTGTTACCTGGGCAATCGCCCGCGGAACCGTCCGGAAGGGAACGAAGCCCGTGCATGGCGAGTACAAGGTGCCCGGCGGCAAGCTGGTCGTGGTGGACCTGGAGGTCCGGGACGACCAGCTGCGCGATGTGCGCGTCGCCGGGGACTTCTTCCTGGAACCCGACGAGGCGATCCTCGCGATCAACGGCGCCCTGGAAGGCGCACCCGCCTCGACGGACGCCGCCGGGCTGGCGGCCCGGATCACGGCGGCACTGCCGGAGTCGACCGTGATGCTGGGCATCACCGCGGAGGGCGTGGGCACCGCCGTGCGGCGCGCGCTGGCCCACGCGACCGAGTGGGGCGACTACGACTGGCAGCTCGTGCACATGGAACCGCAGGCCCCGGCCCTGCACATGGCGCTGGACGAGGTGATCACGGCGGAGGTGGCGGCCGGCCGGCGGCCGCCGACACTGCGGGTGTGGGAGTGGGCCGCCCCGGCCGTCGTCATCGGCAGCTTCCAGTCCCTGCGCAACGAGGTCGACCCGCAGGGCGCGGCCCGCCACGGCATCACCGTGGTGCGGCGGATCTCCGGGGGCGGCGCGATGTTCGTCGAACCCATGAGCACCATCACGTACTCCCTGTCGGTGCCGGACTCGCTGATCTCCGGGCTCTCCTTCGCCGACAGCTACGCCTATCTCGACGACTGGGTGCTCGGCGCGCTCGGCGACATGGGCATCAAGGCCTGGTACCAGCCGCTCAACGACATCGCCACGGAGGCCGGGAAGATCGCCGGCGCGGCGCAGAAGCGGGTGGTCGGCCCGGACGGCGGTCCGGGCGCGGTGCTGCACCACGTGACGATGTCCTACGACATCGACGCCGACAAGATGCTCGAGGTACTCCGGATCGGCAAGGAGAAGATGTCCGACAAGGGGACCAGGAGCGCCAAGAAGCGGGTGGACCCGCTGCGGCGCCAGACCGGTCTGGCCCGCGAGCAGGTCATCGAGAACATGATCGCCTCCTTCCGGGGCCGCTACGGGCTGACGACCGGCGGGGTCACCGCGGAGGAGATGGCCCGCGCGGAGGAGCTGGTGCGGACGAAGTTCGCGACGGAGGAGTGGACCGCGCGGGTGCCGTGACCGAAAATCGCCGGCCGGAAATCGCTGTAGCAGTTGCGCCACCGGATGTAGTACTTCTTGTACATGAGCGAGCAGGTGCACAACAGGCTGTCGATGGTGCGTGCCGAGCGGAAGGTGTCGCGGCAGGTGCTGGCCGAGGCCGTGGGGGCGCACTACCAGACCATCGGTTACATCGAGCGGGGGCAGTACAACCCCAGCCTCGACCTGGCGTTGCGCATCGCCCGGTACTTCGGCCTGCCGGTGGAGGCGCTGTTCTCCCTGGAGCCGTTTGCGCCGCTCACCGAAGAGGTCTACGGAGGGAAGCAGTGATGACGACGTCCACGAGCCGGCTCACCCGCTACGACCGGGCGATGCTCCGCCTGATGAACCGGGGGGAGGGCCGCGCCCTGTACGCGACGGCGGCCCGCCGCCGCGGGGTCGTCGCGGCGCACGTGGCCCTCACGCTGGCGCTGGGCGGGCTGCTGCTGTACGTCTACCTGGCGGAGGAGGGCCAGTGGTGGGCCGTCGCGCCGATGGCCGTGCTGCTGCTCGGCTGGTGCGTGTGCACCGGCGTCATCAACAGCGCCACCCGAGGCCTGCTGGAACTGCGGGAGCGGGCACTGGACGAGCGGCAGCTCGCCGAACGGACGAGGGTGCAGGCGCGAGCGCACTGGACGATGACCGTGCTGCTGCTGACGGCCGCGGTGACGCTGCTGGTCGCCGGGGCCGTGCGGGGACACGCCCCGACCGCATACGCGGCGCCCGTGCTGATCGCCGTCCTGGTGACGCACTGGCTGATGCCGCTGTGGGTCGCGGGCCTGATGGCCGGGGACGAGCCGGACGACGAGCCGCTGGAGGCCTGACCGGCGGGGCGGCGCCCGCGCCGCCCCGCCTCACCGCCCCACCCCGCCTCACCGCCCCACCCCGTCCCACCGCCCCGCCTCACCGCGCCGCCCCGCCTCACCGCGCCGCCCGCCTCACCGCGCCGCCCCGCGTTACCGCCCCCCTCACCGCGCCACCCCGTCCCACCACCCCGTCTCACCCTCTCGCTCACATGGCGAGACGCGTGGCCCGTACAGGCATTGCGTCCGTATCCTCGTTCGCATGTCCGCACCCGCCTCGCTGCTGTGTCTCGCGCTCTTCGCGACCTCGGCCTGGTGCGTCGACGACGCTCTCTGTCGCAGCTGACCGCGCCCGTGCGTCGTCGGCACCCCACGTGCCGGCGACGGCTTCCGAACGCCTTCGGCTCCGTCCCCCACGCGACCCTGGAGACACTCCTTGACCACCGCGCCTCCCTCCGAGGTGACGGCCGCGCCGCCGCACGCGCCGGCCGCCGCCCGCTTCTCCCCCGCCCGGACCTCCCGCCCCGCTCCCCCGGCGCCGCCGCTGCGGCCGGTCCGCAAGGGGCCGCTGACCGTCTCCGCCCTCGCGTCGGTGGCGCTCACCGCGTACGTGTGGACCACGCACGGGGCCCGGCCGGGCGTGCTGCTCCTGCTCGGCCTCGGACTAGGCGTGGGCCTGTTCCACTCCCGGTTCGGTTTCACCTCCGCCTGGCGGCAGTTGGTCGCCGTCGGCAACGGCACCGGGTTGCGCGCCCACACCCTGCTGCTGGGCACCACGGCGACCCTCTTCGCCCTCGTCATCGGCACCGGGACCGGTCTGTTCGGGTCGACGCCGGCCCCCTCGTCCGGTCCGCTGGGCATCGGTCTGCTGCTCGGGGCGGTGCTCTTCGCCGTCGGGATGCAGCTCGGCGGCGCCTGCGCCTCCGGCACGCTCTACGTGGTCGGTTCCGGCCAGTCCACGCTGCTGCTCACGCTCGGCGGCTTCATCGGCGGCGCGACCCTCGCCGCCTGGCAGTTCGACCTCTGGAAGGACCTGCCCGCGCTGGAGCCGGTCGTGCTCGCCGACCACGTCGGCTGGTTCGGCTCCTGGGCCGTCACGATCGCCGCGCTGGCACTGATCGTCCTGGTCACCCGGCGGATCCAGGCACGCCGCAATCCGCCGCCGGTGGACACCGTGCCCTCCGCCCAGGGCGCCCTGGCCCGCGTGGTGCGCGGCTCCTGGCCGCTGGCGGCCGGCGCCCTGGTCCTCGCCGTCCTCGGCGGCGCGGTGCTGCTGGTCTCCGGCGGCGCCTGGGGCGTCACCAGCGCCTTCAGCCTCTGGGGCTCCGAGCTGATCGGCGCCCTGGGCGGCCACCCGGAGAACTGGACGTGGTGGCAGCGCCCCGGCAACGCGGAGATGCTCGCCGGTCCGGTGCTGGCCGACAAGACCAGCCTCACCGACATCGGGATCATGCTCGGCGCCGCCGTCGCCGCCTCCCTCGGCGGCACCTGGGCCCTGCACCGGCACATCCCCTGGCGCACGGCGGTGGCCGCGGTCCTCGGCGGCGTCCTGATGGGCATCGGCGCCCGCCTGGCCGGTGGCTGCAACATCGGCGCGTACCTGGCGGGCATCGCCTCCGGGAGCCTGCACGGCTGGCTGTGGGGGGCGTTCGCCCTCGGCGGGACGTGGATCGGCCTCAAGCTGCGTCCGCTGTTCGGCCTCGGCAACCCCCGGCCGGGCGACGGCGTCTGCTGACCCCGTGCCGCCGCGCCGGGGTCCGGGCGGGCCCGCCCGCCGCGGAGCGACCGGTTCCGCCGTCACGTCGGCGTGACCGGTCGGCCACGGAGCGAGTTCGGACTTCCGCACCGGCGGAAACACATGTTTGACTGGCGTCCGCCTGCCCCGGCAGGCTCCGCCGTCGTCTCCCAGAGAAGTGCGCCGTGCCTTTTCCTCTGCCGCTCGCTCTCACTGTGCGCCTGATGCCGGTCGTCGTGCTCGCCTCCGTGGGCTGGGCGATGTCCGCCGGTCCGCTCGCGGACGCCCCCGAGGCCGCCGCGAGCGACCAGGGGAGCGGCGCGTCCGGCACCTCCTCGGACTCCGGCGACGGCGGCGGGGACGGGGACGGCGCGGCCGAGGAGGAGCAGGGCTCGTCGGAGAAGTCGGCCGAGCAGGAGAAGAAGCGGTACGAGACGGCGCCGGACCCGTGCAAGGCGCTCGCGAAGAAGACCGTCTCCTCCCTGGTGCCGGGCAAGCTGACCAGCGGGGAACTGCCGTCCACCGACAAGGACGTGCGGCGGATGTGCCAGTGGAACGCCCTCAAGGGCTACTCCTACCACTGGCTCGACGTCTCCTACGAGATACGGCGGTCCACCGAGGACGCGGAGAAGGCCTTCGACCGCGTCGCCGCCGGCAAGGGCGGACCGTTCAAGGGGCTGGGCGACGAGGCGTACTCCCTCAGCGCCGTGACCAGCGACAAGGGCAACAAGGTCCAGGAGACCGAGCTCACCGTCCGCTCGGGCAACGCGCTGATCGTGGTCACCTACAACGGCGGCGACTTCGTCGAGAAGACGACGCCGAGCGCGGACAAGATCCGTGACGGGGCGGCGAAGG
This sequence comes from Streptomyces sp. NPDC002640, assembly GCF_053592575.1. Classification (NCBI taxonomy): domain Bacteria; kingdom Bacillati; phylum Actinomycetota; class Actinomycetes; order Kitasatosporales; family Streptomycetaceae; genus Streptomyces; species Streptomyces sp. NPDC002640. The sequence goes on from NZ_JBSFVZ010000009.1 coordinate 93,028, forward strand.
CGGCGGGCGAGGCGCTCGCCGCGCTGGAGAAGCCGGCCGGCTGACGACGCGGCGGCTCAGGCCTCACCACTCCCGCCCGCGCGGCGGATGCACGGTGGGCGCGCCCCGCGACCGGACCCGTGACCCCTGCCGGAGCCGGGCGTCAGGTGGCGTCGCGGGACGGCGCCCCGGCGGAGGCGCCGAGGACCGGGACCACCCCCGCCCCGTACGCGTCGACGACCTTCTCCCGCGCGTCGTGCATGGCGTAGACCGCGAACTGGTCGACGCCCAGGTCGCGCAGGGCGGACAGCTTCTCCAGGTGCCGTTCGACGGGCCCGAGGACGCAGAACCGGTCGACGATCTCGTCCGGCACGAAGGCGGTGTCCGGGTTCCCGCTGCGCCCGTGGTGGGAGTAGTCGTAGCCCTGGCGGGCGCTGATGTAGTCGGTGAGCTCGGGCGGCACCACACCGGTGTCCGCGCCGTAGCGGGCGACCAGGTCGGCCACGTGGTTGCCGACCATGCCGCCGAACCACCGGCACTGTTCGCGGGCGTGGGCGAGCGCCTCGGGCGAGTCGTCGTCCGTGACGTAGGCGGGGGCGGCGACACACACGGTCACCGCGTCCGGGTCCCGTCCGGCGGCCGCGGCGGCCTGGCGGACCGCCTTGACCAGGTACTCGGTGAGGTACAGGTCGGCGAGCTGCAGGATGAAGCCGTCCGCCTGCTCGCCCGCCAGACGCAGCGCCTTCGGCCCGTAGGCGGCCATCCACACCGGGAGCAGCGACCCGGGCCGCACCCACGGGATGCGGACCGGCGTGCCGTCGCCGAGGTCGGCCTCCTCGCCGGAGGCCAGGGCACGGATCGCCCGGATCGCGGCGCCCACGGTGGCGAGGGAGTTGGGCCGGCGCCCGGCCACCCGCATGGCCGAGTCGCCGCGCCCGATCCCGCAGACGGTGCGGTCGCCGAACATGTCGTTGAGCGTGGCGAAGGTGGAGGCGGTGACCTCCCAGGTGCGGGTGCCGGGGTTGGTGACCATCGGGCCGACGACCAGGCGCTCGGTCCGCGACAGGATCTGGCTGTGGATCACGAACGGCTCCTGCCAGAGCACGGCGGAGTCGAAGGTCCAGCCGTGGGTGAAGCCGTTGTCCTCGGCGCGGCGCATCAGGTCGATCACGCGGGAGGCGGGCGGGTCGGTCTGCAGGACGAGGCCGAAATCCATGGGTGGGCTCCTGGAGGACGAGGCGTGGCCGAGGCGTGGCCGAAAGAGGGGTGCTGCGGCGTGCTCACGTCGACCAGGTCGTGCGCGGAGTCTGGTTACCGACCCGTAGGGCCGTTACCTTACCCCCGGTAACAGCATCCCTGGTGTTCACACCCGGTCACGGGAGACAGGAGCACAGCGTGAGACTCGAGGTCGGACGCGGACGGACGTTCTCTGCGCTCGTGGCCGCGACGGTGCTAGCCGTCACGGGTGCGGGGCAGGCCAACGCCGAGGAGGCCGGGCAGCAGCGCGAGGTTCTGTACGTCGCCAACAACTGGGAGGGCACCGCCAGCGTGCTCTCCTCCGACGCCCGGCTGACGCCGGTCGGGAAGCTGAACCTGATTCCCGACAAGGAGCAGCGCCTGCGGGAGATCTACCTCAACCCGGTGCGGCTGGCCGGCTTCCTCGTCATCCGGGAGACCGCGGGCGAGGGCCACGACCAGTTCGCCGACGACATGTACTCCACCCCGGACGGCTCCTCGGTGGTCGTCTCCCGGCCCAGCTTCGCCGACGTGGTCTCCATCTCGCTGACCACGGGCCGGATCAACTGGCGCTTCCAGGTGGACGGTTTCCGCTCGGACCACATGGCGGTCTCCCCGGACGGCAACCGGGTCGCGGTCTCCGCCTCCACCGGCAACAAGGTGCACGTCCTCGACATCACCACCGGCCGGGAGATCGGCAACTTCCCCACCGGGGACAAGCCGCACGAGAACGTCTTCACCTCCGACGGCAAGATCTGGAACATGTCCATCGGCGAGGTCAACAACGACCTGGACGCGCCCTGGCTGGACTTCCTGAAGGGCGACCGGAAGATCACCGTGGCCGACGCGGAGACGCTGCGGGTGGAGCGCACCATCGACATGCGCGAACGCCTGGACGCGGCCGGCCACGACGAGTACTCGGACGCGGTCCGCCCGGCGGCGTTCAGCCCGGACGAGTCGAAGCTCTACTTCCAGGTGTCGTTCTTCAACGGCTTCTTCGAGTACGACGTGGCCGCCGACCGCATAACCCGCCTGAAGACCCTGCCGAAGAACCCGGCCACCTCCGACGAGCGGACCGGTTTCGTCAACGACTCCCGCCACCACGGCCTGACCATGCAGCCGAACGGCGACAACCTGTGCGTCGCCGGGACCATGGACGACTACGCGACGATCGTGAACCGCTCGACGCTCCAGGAGGGCCCGCTGGTCCCGGTCTCCAAGCCGTACTGGTCGACGGTCACGGGCGACGGCACGGCGTGCGTCGTCTCGGAGTCCGGCGCGGACCAGGTCACCTCGATCTCCTTCGCCACCGGCCGGAAGGTCGCCTCCACGCCGGTGGGCGACCACCCGCAGCGGGTCCGTCTCGGCACGGTGCCCGCGGGCTGGAGCGGCGTCGACTGACCGCCGGGCCGCCGGGGCCGCGTGGGCGTGCCGTTCCGGTCGCCGCGTCCGCATACCGCCTCCCGTGGGTGCTCGAGGGGCCGTGCCGTGCGGACCATGGTGCCCCCCGCCCCCTGCCGGGGGAAGGGCGCCTCGCTCGCGGTGTCGCCCGTCAGGGGGAAGGACCGGGGGTGCGGTCGGAGCACGAGGGCGCGGTCAGAGCACGAGGGCCTCGAACTCCCACTCCGGCTCCCGCCCGAGCCGCAGGGCCTCGCGAAGCCTGCCGCTTCCCGTGGTCCAGGGGTGGCGGCCCCCCAGCGCCGCGGCCAGCCCCGCATGGGCCTCGGCGGCCGCCCGGGACGCCTCCCGCGGGTCCCGGGCGGCCAGCGCCGCGGCCAGGTTGGCGCGGGCGCCCAGGGTGAACGGATGGCGTCCGCCCAGGAAGGCGGTGTACCCGCGCCAGGTGTCGGAGGCGAGGTCCAGGCCGCGTTCGGGGTCTCCGTGCCGGCACTCGAACATGGCCGCCGAGGTCGCGATCTGGAGGTAGAGCAGGTTCCGGTCCCCCAGCGTCCGGGCCGCGTCGTCGAGCGTCCGCCGGATCTCGTCGCCCGCCGCGGCGGTCTCGCCCACCGCCCTGAGGCACTGCGCCCAGTTGTGCCGCACCGAGAGCGTCTGGGCGCGGTCGGGGCCCAGCAGATCCGCGGTGAGCGCCAGGTTGGTCTCCTGGAGGGCGAGGGCGCGCCGGACCTCGCCCAGCAGCCTCAGGTCGAGGGCGATCTCGTAGGCGCTCCACAGCGTCCAGGGGTGGCCGCCGCCCAGCGCGCCCTGGCGCAGTTCCAGCGCCCGCTCGTCCAGGGCGAGGGCCTCCGGGCAGCGCCCCAGCAGCCGCAGGGTCACCGCGAGGTTGTTGAGCGACGTGGCCAGGTGGCCGTCGCTGCCCTCGCCGGTGCGCGCCCGGCAGATGGCGTGCACCTGGTCGCAGAAGCGCAGCGCCTCCTGGAACCGGCCGAGCCCCCGCAGGTCGGCCGCGTAGCCGCCGGCCGCGCGGATGTACCCGGTGTCCGTGTTCTCCTGGCGCACCAGGGCGTCGCCGACCGTCATGCTGCGCGCGAAGTCCCCGACCGACCGCAGGAAGTTGGCGTACTGGTGGTCGAGTTCGCGCAGGACGTCGTCCGACGCCCGCCCGACCCAGGCCTCGCGGGCCGTCTCGGCGAGTTCGAGACCGTAGTCGTACTCGGCGGCCAGGTACATCTGCCGCAGGCACCCGAGCACCGACGGCGCCGCGTCGACCTCGGTGAGGGCGCCGCAGTGGGGCAGGTGGCGGGCCATCTCCTCGTACACGGGCCAGACGCGCACATCGGCCGGGGCGCCCGGATCGCAGGCGGCCAGGGCGCGGCGGACCAGGCGGGCACCGTCCTCACGGAGACCGTGCGGGGTCCCGGCGCGGACCTGGGCGTGGACGAGGCCGTGCACCCCCAGGCAGGGTTCGAGGCCCGTGCCCCGGTCGGGCGCCCGGCTCACGAGGGAGTACCGCAGCAGTGGTTCGACCGCCCGCCGCACGGCGTCACGCGAGGCCAACAGGGCGCGCAGCCGGGGTGGGACGTCCTCGCCGACGAGGGCGTCGAGCATGCCGACGGGCACCGGCCCCGGGGCGAAGTGGGCGCACAGGCGCAGGAGTTCGAGCGACAGGGGCGCCTCCCGCTCGAGTTCCCGCAGGGTGACCGTCCAGGTGGCGGCGAAACCGGCCGGGCCACCCAGGTCCCCGTCCGCCGGCCACGCTCCGACCAGGTCGAGGTAACGCCGCACCGGCTGGCCGGAGTTGGCCAGCCAGGCGGTGGCCTGGGTGAGCGCCAGGGGCAGGTCGCCGACCGCCTCCGCGAGCGCCTCGGCCTCGGTCGTGCTGAGACCGGGGGCGTGGGCGCGGGCCCATTCCACGGCTTCCGCGCGGTCGTACACGGGCACTTCGAGCACCTGGGCGTCGTGGCTCTCCCAGAGCCCGGAGCGGGAGGTCGTCAGCACGTGTCCGGGGCCGGACGGCAGGTGGTCGCGGAGGTCGGCCGGAGCGTCCGCCCCGTCCACGACGACCAGCCAGGGCGAGCGGACGCCGCGCCGCAGCGCGTCCAGGACGGTGCGGAACCCCTGGGCGCGCCCCGGTTCCGCGGACGGATCGGCGGCGAGCGGCAGGGACGCGAGCTGGGAGCGGTAGGTGGCCGGGGTCTCGCCGCTCACCCACCAGACGACCTCGTACTGCGACGCGAACCGGTGCGCGTACTCCGCCGCCAGCTGGGTCTTCCCCACGCCGCCCATGCCGACCAGCGCCAGCGGCGTCCCCTGTCCCAGCCGCCGCCGGATCCGCTCCAGCAGGACGTCGCGCCCGGTGAAGTCGTCGTTGCGCGGCGGCAGGGAGTCCAGCCCCGCCGGTGACCGGCCGGGGTGCCGCACGAGCGGCCCCGGATCCGCCGGACGGGGCGGGAGTCCGAGCAGTAGCGCCAGGTCCTCCTCGGCCCGTTCCCCGTCGACGGCGGCGAGGCGGAGCGGCCGGGTCCCGTCGGGGAGGCGTGGCAGCGGTCCGTCGTCCACGGCGGCGACGTGGAGGCCGTCGGGGAACGCCGCGCCCTGCCCCGCGAGCGCCGCCTCCCACGCCTGGAGGGTGTGACCGCCCCGGGTGAGGAACGCGGGGCCGAGGAGCAGGAGGACCGGCCCGGCGGCCGACTCCCGCAGGCGGGCCAGCAGTCCGGCCGGGCTCCGGTCGCCCCGCACGGTCTCGGCGCGCAGCCGGGCCGCACCTCCGCGGCGCCGGATCGCGTCCGCCGCCCAGAGCGCCCAGGCGCTGTCGACGCCGGCGTGGACGACGGTGACCGGGGGGTCCTCCGCGTCCGCCCCGGTCCCCGTCCCGGCCCCGGCACCGGTCTCCGGGCCCGGGGCTTCCTCCGGGGTGCTCCGCCACGCATGCTCGCCGTGCGCGCTGTCGTCGTCCCGGGGCTCCCCCTCCTCGCCGTCCGCCACGATCTCCACCGGGAGGTCGACGCTGTGCACCGGCATGCCGTGCTCGTTGTTCAGGGTGAGCCAGAGCCCTGCGGGCCCGACGGTGTCCGCGGCGACCACCAGGAACTCCACCGGCTCGTAGGTGCCCCCGAACCGGTGCAGGAGCAGCAGAGGTTCGCCGAGCGCCTTGCAGGCGAAGGCGGATCCGCCGTCGAGTCCGACGGTGAACCCGAGTTCCTCCTCCGGCCAGGGCCAGGGCCCGAGCCCTCCGCCGTCCTCGTCGTCCGCCGCCTCGCCGCCGACCGCCTCGCCGTCCCACACCTCGTCGTCCCACACCTCGTCCCCGGTGAGCGGGCCGCGGAGGTCGACGGTGACGATGTGGCGGCTGCCGGGTGTCGCCCGCGCCGGCCAGGCCACGACGGGGACGGTGAGCAGGGTGTCGTCGTCGCCGGTCATGCGGGGGCCTCCCGGCCGGTCGCGGTCAGGGCGAGGGCGCGGTCGGGGTGCCCGTAGTAGTGGAACATGAAGGCGTACAGCACGGAGCGGACGCGGCTCTGCCCCTCGACGTCGCTTTCGTCGTCCTCGTCTGCCAGGAACGGCAGGTCGTCCAGGTCGATCCGTGCGGCCGCCCGGGCGCGGAAGTCCTGGAGGAAGCCGCCGAGCGGCCGACCCGGTCCGCGGGCGGTGTCGGCCATGAGGGCGTGGACGAGGACGCGGGCCTCGCGGTCCCCGACGGCTCCGGCGGCCACGATGCAGCCGTCGGCGCCCTTGCGCAGGAAGAGTTCGGCGAAGCCCCGCAGCCGGCGTTCGCCCTGTCCCCGGTTGTCGAGGAAGCGGCCGGTCTCGCAGACGTTGAGGAAGACGACCGGGCGGTGCTTCTCCACGGCGGCCAGGGGACGCCGGTCGAGCTCCTGCCAGGTGAGGGTGCCGAGGCGCAGGCCGCTGAGGCGGTCGCCGTGGTGCCCGTGGCAGGCCATGTACACCAGGTCGGTGTGGGCGGCGGCGTCCTCCAGGTCGGTCAGGAAGTCCCGCATCCGGCGGTGCAGCCGCGGGGCGAACGACTCGAAGGCGCCGATGTCGTCGGCCATCGCGTCGTGCACATAGCCCACCACCCGGCCGGGGACGGGGTCGCGCCGCACCGGCAGCGTCTCCGGTCCCCGGACGATCCAGCGGCTCACCGGCATCAGGGCGCCGAGCAGCGCCGGGGACTCCCGCGGCGGCGCGGTGACCCACAGCAGCTCCCAGGGCATGTCCCCGCCGGTCTCGTCCCGGACCAGCAGGGCGGGCACGGGGTGCCGGCCGTCGTGGAGGCCGCGGAGCCAGGCCAGCAGTTCCGGATGGCGTTCGGACCAGCCGCCGATGGCGCGCAGCAGCTCCGACGGCGGCTCGCCGCCCGCCCGCGCCTTCGACAGCGTCACATCGGGGGCGAGGAGGCGGTCGGCGGACGGGCCGAGGTTGAGCGGCCGGTGCGCGGCGCACCAGCAGTGTCCGAGGATCCGGTAGGACTCGCCGTCCTCGAACCGCTCCGCCGCGACCCGCAGGACGGCGAGCCCCTCGGGCAGCCGGCGGCCCAGCGGGATGCGTGCCAGGGGCAGGGCGACCCTGGGGTGGGCCGCGGCGCGGGCGGCGGTCCGGCGCGCCGTCCGCCGCACCCGGCCCAACGGCCCCGGGCCTCCGGGGGGTTCGGGGAATCCGGGTCGCGGGGTCACGGGGCGGCCTCCTCGGCCCGGGTCGCGGGGAGCACCACCGCGCCCATGCGGTCGGCCAAGTCCTGGACCAGCGTGCGCCCTCCGTGTCCGGGCGGGGCCAGCACGAAGGGACGGAAGCGTGTGGGGTCCTGGCTTCCGAGCAGCGCGGCCTGCGCGTGGGCGTCCCGGACGGCCTCGGAGCCCACGGGTCGGTCGGGGGCGCGGTTCCGGAGGCTCGCCGCGAGCGGCACGTTGGCCCGTCCGTCGGTCGCCGCCACGGCGAGGACCTCGGTGACGGCGGCCGCGTGGCGGCGCAGGTGCCGGACGAGGAGCGCCATGCCGTGCGCCAGCGGTGTGGCGCGGCCGGGCCGGCGCCGCAGGACGGGGGCCAGTGCCGGGTGCAGCACGCCCCGCAGGCCGAGGGCCTCGGCCCGCAGTTCGGTGGCGGCGGTCGCCGCCCCCACCTCGACCACCAGCAGCTCGGCCCGGCGGGTGTACGCCCAGCGCAGGAACGGTTCGAGGTGTGGCGTCCAGTCCGGCCCCTCCCGTGCGGTGTGGTCCAGCAGGAGGGCCAGCAGCCGGTCGGGCAGCGGTGGGCGGAGGTGTTCGCGCAGATCCTGCGGCCGGACGACCAGGGGCCCGCCCCGCGGGGAGCGCAGCGGTCTGAACCGCGCGGCCTGGAGCACCGTCCCGACGACGGAGACGTCCCGCAGCGAGCGGGCCTGGAGCAGGCCGGTCGACGGTCCCCGGCCGGGCTGCCGGCCGGCGCCGGCGCAGCGGCCGTGCGGGAGGCGCAGGCGGGACGGGCCGCCGTCGGGGGCCTCGGTGTCCCCGCCCGGGGCCGTGTCGGGGTAGGGCTCCCAGTGGGGCAGCGGCGCCGACGGCAGGGTGCGCAGTTCCGACGGCGGGTGGACCCGCGCGGTGGCCGTCGCCGGGCGGTCGCCGTCCGGTCCGGGCTGCCGCGGCCGGTGGGTGCGGCGCGGCAGGGCGGGCGGCATGTAGGGGCGTGGGCCGGGCGTGTCCTGCCGCTCCGGCGTGGGGAGTCCGGGCAGGCCCATGGCGTCCGCGGCGCGCCGCGCGTGCGGCGGTCCGGCGCGGTCGGCGGCGTCGAACCGCGCCAGGACCCGGGCGAGGCGGGCGGCGGTGAGCAGCCTGCGCGGGGTGACGGCGGCCCCGAGACGGCGGGTCAGGTGGCGCACCGCCTCGTCGGTGACGGCCGGACAGGGCCGGGCGGTGCCGTCGTCGCGGGGCGGCCGGCGGGCGAGGGCCGCCACCTGCTCCGGGGTGATGCCGACGGCCGAGGCACGCAGGGCGAAACGTTCCCGCACGTGCCGCGGCACGGTGGTCAGTGCCGCGGTCTCGCAGAGGACGAGCCAGCGGGAGCGCGGCCGGAACCGGCGGCTGACCCCGGCGTGCTCCACGACGGTCTCCTCGGCGCCGACGATCTGCAGCGCGGCCCGTAACCCGGCCACGCCGAGCCGCGCGAGGTCGGGCACCACGACCACCGGGGCCGGCCCCGGCGCCAGTTCCGCCGCGACCAGGGGGCCCGGGCCGAGCCGCCAGTGGTGCGGTGGCCGGGGGTCGGGGCGGGGTGCGGCCCAGATGTCCTCGTCGCGCGCACCGGCGCCGAGGATCAGCCGCGGCGCGGGGCCGTCCGGGCCTCCCACCTGCCGCGCGAACCAGGCGGTCAGCGGTTCGACCAGCGCCGGGTCGGCGTCGAGCACCAGGGCCCCGCCGAGCGCGGGTTCGGAGGCGAGGGCGGTGAGCAGCAGCTCCAGCCGCTCGGCGGCGACGGTCGTCGTGGCGGCCACCGTCACGCTCCCAGCAGTTCGTCCAGTACCGCCTCGTCCTGCTCGGACCAGACCCGGACCCCGGTCTGGTCGTCGTCGGGCCGCCGGTGGGTCAGCGCCATCGGCAGGACCTCGCGGACGTGGCGGGCGGTGACCTCGTCGGCGCCGTCGCGGGCGGCGTGGGCCTTGGCGGCGGTGAGGGCGGCGATCTCGCCCCGGTGCCCCAGGGCGCCCAGCCGCATCGCGGCGTCGGTGGTTGCGCGGACCAGGTCCTCGGGGAGCCGTACCGCGGGCAGGGCCTCGCGGGCGGCGGCGAGGGCCGCGGCCTGCTCCCGGTCCTCGGCCCGCGCCTCCTCCAGCCAGGCGGACGGCTCCCCCGCCTGCTGCCGTGCGCGTTCCTCCTCGAAGCGGAGGACGGTCGTCACCATGCGGTGCCGCTGCTCGGCGTCGAGCGGGGCGACGGGCGCCAGCAGGCCGAAGCGGTCCAGGAGTTGGGGCCGTAACCAGCCCTCCTCCGGGTTCATGGTGCCCAGCAGGACGAACGACAGGCGGGCCAGGACGTCCTGGCTCTCGCGCTGCACGGAGAGGATGCCGGTGGAGGCGACATCGAGCAGGATGTTGACGATGTGGTCGTCCAGCAGGTTGACCTCGTCGATGTAGAGCATCCCGGCCCGGCCTGCCTCCTCCAGCAGGCCGGCGCGCTTGCCGGCCCGGCTGTTCATCAGCGCGTCGATGTCCCAGCCGCCCAGCACCCGGTCGTCGGTGGCGTTGATGGGGAGGGTGACGGGGAGCGTCCCGTACGCCATCGTGGCGAAGGCGCGCACCAGGGTGGACTTGGCGGTGCCGCGCTGGCCGCTGACCAGGACCCCGCCCACCGCCGGTGCCACGTAGGCCAGTTCCAGCGCCAGTTTGAGGGGTTCCTGGCCGACGACTCGGCCGTACGGGAGGATGCCCGCCGCGAGTTCCTCGTGGGTCCGGCTCAAGACTGCGGCTCCGGCTGCCCGTCGGACGCCGCCGCGTCGCCGGGGCTCGTCTCGACCTGGGTGACCTGCTCGTCGAGGCGCGGGGACGGGATGACCGGCACGGCGGCGGTGTGCCAGCGGAAGGTGAAGCGGATCTGGGACTCGGCGCCGGCCTTGGCGATGCCGACGGTGCCCTCGCCCTTGACCGTGATGCCGAACTGCATCTCGATCTCGTCGGGCCGCACCGCGTTCCCGAGGGCGCGGAACCGTGCGGCGGCCTCCCGCACGGCCTGCTCGGCGACCTCCAGCGCGGGGCCGTAACTGTCGCGCGCCACCGCGCCGACCCGGCGGGCCGTGCCGCCCGGTCCGCCGCGGGTGCCGACGTCGGAGAAGAAGACGTCGTCGCCGGGCGGGACGGCGCCACCGCGGGCGCCGTCCTCGTCGTCCACGAAGATCGGGATGCGTATCTGGTCGTCGTCGGGCATCGGATCCCCCCGTGTCCTGGTGCCGGTCAGGTGATCTGCGGTTCGAAGTCCCAGTAGGGCCGGTTCTGGTTGCGGGCGGACAGGGTGTGCGGGTGGCTGCGGCCGAGCGTCTCGGCGAGGTCGGTGACGGCGGCCTCCTCCTCCTTGGCCGCGCGGGTCCACTTGCGCATGCCGCGGAGGTCGTCGGCGTAGGCGACGCGGGCGGACAGCGCCATGGGGTGCGTCCGGCCCAGGACCTCGGTGGCCCGTGTGACGGTGGCCTCGGACAGGTCCACGGCCTGCTCGTACTCACCGATGAAGTTGCGCAGGGCGCTGGCGTTGATGGCGCAGCCCAGCGTCCAGGGGTGCAGTTCCCCGACCGCGGACGTCATGGCGGCCAGGGCCTCCTCCGCCATGTCGTACGCCTGACGGCGCTCGCCCAGGTTCCGCAGCACGATGGCGAGGTTGCTGCGCGTACCCGCGCTGTACGGGTGACCGGGACCGAGCTGCGTCTCGTAGGCGTGGACCACGCGCTCCGAGAGGCTGCGGGCCTCGTCGATGTCGCCGTGCTCGCGGGTGTAGACGGCCAGCGAGTTGAGGAACCGGCTGGTGTCCGGGTGGCGTTCACCGAGTTTCCGCTCGGCGCGTTCGACGACGGAGGCGATCTCCTGACCGGCCTCACGGATACGGCCGTTGCGGTAGCGGACGAGGGCGAGGTTCAGCTCCGCGGACAGCCGCCAGGGGTTGTCCTCCTCCACCCGTGCCCGCACGAACTGACGGAGGTTGTCCCTCTGCAGCGACTCGGCCTCGTCGTAACGCCCGAGGAAGCGCTGCACCTCGGCCGTGAGCGTGTCGGAGAAGAGGACGTTGAGGTCCTGGCCGTCGAGGATCCGGCGGTACGCCTCGGTGGCCGCCCGGTGCGTGGTCAGCGCGTCCTCGTAGCGTCCGAGCAGGCGCTGGCTGATGGCCACGTTGTGCAGCGCCCTGACGGTGAGGAACTCGTCCTCCCCGAGCACCCTGCGGTAGGCCTCCATCACCCAGACGGACACGTCGAGGGCTTCCCGGTAGCGCCCCAGCCCGCGCAGGTCGGCCGCGAGGCCTCCGGCCGCCCGCAGGTGGTCGAGGTCGTCGTTGCCCCGCTGGGTGCGCAGGCGTTCCACGATGCGCCGGTTCAGCTTCTCCGTGCGCGCGTAGTCGCCCGCTCCACGGAGCAGGTTGGTGTAGTGGTGGTTGAGGTCCCAGATCCGCTCGTGCTCGGGGCCGAGCAGGTCGCGCCACGCCTCGAGGGTGCGCTCCGCCAGCTGGATGCCCTCGGTGTACTCACCCGACCGGTACAGGTAGCGGAGGCAGTTGAGGACGAGTTCCTGCACCTCGGGAGCCGTGCTGCGCAGCGCGTCCGACTGCACCAGGTGAGGGGTGATGGTGGCGTACTGGGCCCAGGAGGACGACTCGTCGGGGCGTCGGGGGTCGGCGGCGGCCAGGGCCTTGCGGGCGACCTGGCAGAACGCCTCGTGGTCCGCGTCGGACATGTTGAGGTGCACGATGCCGTGCACCATCCGGTGCAGGTAGACCGACTCACGGGCGCCGTCGTCCCGGTCCGGCGCCTCGAGGCTGACCACCGAGTACTGGCGCAGCTGGGCCAGCGCCCGGTTCCACAGCACCCGGTCGGTGAGCAGCCCGCGGACCTGTTCGGGGACGTCCTGGCGGCGGAGCCCCTGGAGGAGGCCGACGGGGATGTGCCCGGGCGCGAAGCAGGTGCACAGCCGCAGCAGCGCGACGGACTCCGGCAGTTTCTCGCGGAGGTTGTTGATGAGCAGGGACCAGGCCGTGGGGAAGGCGACCGGGGAGTCGTCGGAGACCCGCAGGACGTCGTCGTCGATCCCTTCCCGCAGAAGCTCTATGTACTCGGGGACGGACATCTCCGAGTCGCTGAGCCAGGCCGCCGTCTGGTCGAGGATGAGCGGCAGGTCGCCGAGCGCGTCGGCCAGCAGGTCCGCGTCGTGGTCGGTCAGGCGGGGAGCCCGCCGGCGGATGAAGGAGACGGACTCCACCCGGTCGTAGACCGGGACCTCCATGAGTTCGCTGTTGTAGTGCGACCACTCGGTGTTGCGTGAGGTGATGAGCACGTGCCCGGGCCCCGAGGGCAGCAGGTTCCTGAGCCCTTCCGGCTCGTCCGCGCCGTCCAGGATGATCAGCCAGCGGTCGTAGGGTTCGCCCTTCCGCAGGGCCTCCATGACCGCGCGGAGCCGCTCGCCGTAGCCCTGGCCGGTGGAGAGCCCCAACGCTCCGGCCAGGCGCGCGACTTGCTGCCGGTAGGTGGGCACCGACCCGGCGTCGACCCACCACACCACGTCGTACTCGGAACCGAAGCGGTAGACGTACTCCGCCGCGAGCTGCGTCTTGCCCACCCCCGGCATGCCGTGGAGGGTGAGGACGCCGGCGCCGGGAGCCGCCTGGCCGAAGAACTGGTACGCGTCGTGGAGGAAGCGCTCGCGGCCGGTGAAGCGGATGTTGCGTCGGCGGATGCCGCCCCACACGTCGGGCACGCTGCGGGGGAAGCGGGGCGAGCGCGGGCCGGCGGGCTGCGGCTCCACGTGCGTGAGGGAGAGGCTGGCCAGGAGCCGCCGCTCGGCCTCCGGCTCGCCGTGGCCGATCAGTTCGACCGGCGCCAGGGCGGCGGTGGCCGCCGGGAGCGGGTTGGCGGCGACCGTCACGGCGTGGAAGCGTCCCGGGTGGCTTCGCAGCACGGTGCGCAGCGCCTGGTTCCACTCGCCGACGGTGCGCGGACCCATCTGGAAGTACCAGTCGCTGCACACCATGAGCACGCGTCCCGGCGCCATCGCCAGGTCGGTCAGCAGGACCTCGAGCGGTTCCTCGGGCGCCGGGTCCCAGCGTTGGTAGACGACGCGCAGACCGCGCCGCTCGAGGCGGTCGCCGATCCAGGCCGCCCAGGGGCGGTTGAAGCCCGCGAAGCTGATGGTGACGACTTCGTCCTTCGCCGCTGCCGGCATCTGATCCCCCATCGTTCAGCCTCGACTCTCCACTTTAGAGCGGACCTCACCCGACCACACGCGTAACATCTCACTTATACCGTTTTGGCACGACTCCACAGGGCACGCGCGGTCTGGATGTACGAACGCGCCCTGACGAGGTGGCCGGGAGGCGGGTCGATCTCCTGGAGCCGCTGGTGCGCGGCCACCATACCGTCGGCCAACCTCCTTCCCTCGTAGGTGAGTTGTTCGGACCCGACGAGGTCGGGGAGGGCTGCCGCGGTCTGCTCCCGGCAGCGGGTGTACTCCGCCCATGCGTGTTCCCGGGCAGGGCCGTCCGGCGTAACGAGGGCGCAGTGCTGCCACCAGAAGGCGAGCGCCAGATGGCTGTAGATGCCCTGCCAGAGGCCGTCGAAGGGGCGCGGGTCCGGCCGCCAGGGGGCGAAGTGGCGCGGCTCGGGCCCGGCGTGGTGCAGCGGTACGAGGTCCGCGAGCGCGCTCAGTTTGGCGTGCTGCAGTTCGTGGACCAGCATCGAGGCCAGTCCGGCCGTGGTCGGCGGGACGCTGCTGTAGACGGCCCCGAAGGCTCCCCGGCGGGTCCCGCTGCAGTAGCCCGCGGGGCCCGCGTCCCGGGGAGGCAGGAGGGGAACGACCGAGCGCAGCAGGCGGGCCGTCTCGCGCAGCCGCATCGGGTGGCCGAGGTCCAGCAGTTCGGCCGTCTCCCCGGTCCACACCTCGTACCAGCGCTTGCGTCCGGTGTCGTCCGGCGGCGTGGGCGGAGCCGGGTGGGGGGCCGCGTCCTGCTGCCCTGCGTCCCGGTACGGCCCCTGGTCGTCCAGCGGGACGGGCGGGTTGCCGGGTGCGAGCGGCGGCAGGGCGACGACGGAGCGCCAGAGCGAGTGGGCGGCCCAGGCTCCGTGCGCGGGCTGCGGGCACACCGTCACCTCGGTGGCGGCGCCTTGCGGGCGCAGCCGGAGCACGGTGCCGTCCGAGCGGATCTCCACCGCGCCGCGCGGGCAGGTCAGCGTGCCCAGGGTGGGGAGGTGCAGCCCGTCCTCGCCGGCGTGCAGGCGGGTGGTGAACGTGAGCCCCGCCCGTAAGCCGGCGGCCACCGCCATCGCCCCGAGCCGGTCCACGTCCGCCGGGCGGCGCGCGCGGAGGTCGGCGAGGGCCTGCCGGATCCACGGGCCGGTGAGGGGGTGCTGGACGGTGGTGCGGACGGTCTCGCGACCGGTGGGGTCTTGGAGTTCGGCCGCCTCCAGGAGGGACCAGTGGTCGAGGAAGCGGGCCCGGTCCCCGGGCGGGGCGTCGGCGCTGACGGTGTCGAGGAGGAGGCGCAGCAGCAGGAGCCGGCGGGTGTGCTGGCCGTGGACGAGGAGGTCGAGGGTCTCCTCGTCGCTCTCCGTGCGGGCGAGCCGGTCGATGACGTGACCGGGGACGGCGGGCCGCGCGGCGGGGGCGGGCGTCATCGTAATTCTCCTCCCGGGGGCTCGACGGCCGTCGGCGGGACGGCCGGGGGTAAGAAGGGCGCGGGCGGCACAGGCGCGGGTGCCGCAGGCGCGGGCGTCACGGCGCCGGGCCTCGTGGCCGGAGGCGCCGCGGGCGCGGGCAGCTGAGCAGGGCGCGTTGCGGTCGCGGGTGCCGCAGGCGCGTGCGTCACGGCGCCGGGCCTCGTGGCCGGAGGCGCCGCGGGCGCGGGCAGCTGAGCAGGGCGCGTTGCGGTCGCGGGTGCCGCAGGCGCGTGCGGCGCAGGCGCGGGCGTCACGGCGGCGGGCCTCGTGGTCGGAGGCGCCGCGGGCGCGGGCAGCTGAGCAGGGGGCGTTGCGGTCGCGGGCGGCGCAGGCGCGTGCGGCGCGGGCGTTGCGGTCGCGGGCAGGGCCGGCACGGCCGGCGCCGGCTTGGGCGGCGCGGGCGGCGGCGGCTGCGCGGGCGCGGCGGTCACGGGCACCGCGGGAGCAGGAGTGTCGGCCAGGGGTGCCACTGGCTCGGGCGCTGTGGCCGGGGTCGCAACGGGTGCGGGCGGCCCTGGCTCGGACGTCACGGGCGCGGCCGGCACGGCCAGCGCCGGCTCGGGCGCTGCGGCCGCCGCGGGCGGGGGCGGCGCGGGCTGGGCGGGTGTGGCGGATGGGGTGGTGCGGGTGAGGGTGGCCGCCTGGGTCGCGAGGGCGGTGGCGACGTGGTGGATGAGGCGTTGCAGGTCGGCGCAGTAGACGGACGGGTGGGCGAAGCCGGCGCCCGCCCGGTACCGGTGGGCGTAGTGGCCGCCGCCGCACACCCGGACCACGGGGCACGCGCGGCAGGCGGGGGCCAGGGCCGCGGTTCCGGCCTGGCGGGCGGCGATGCCGGGGTGGTCGAGGGCGTCGTCGAAGGTGTGGCGGAAGACGTCCAGGCCGGTGGCGGCGGCGCCGTGGTAGGCGGACTTGAGGCTGTCGACCTGTTCGAGGGCGCCGTCGGTCTCGACGACGACGGCGGTGAACGGGGCGGTGCCGAGGGACTCGCCAGCGGCGGGACGCCCGAGCAGCAGGGCGACGCACTGCTCGAAGAGGCGGACGCGGGTGCGGTGGCGGGGGGCGTTCCACCACAGGTCGAAGACGGCGCGGAGCCAGTCGCCGTAGGGGGTGGCGGTCCCGTCGGCGGGCAGGCCGGGCGGCGGGGAGGTCCAGTTGCCGTGGGGCAGCAGGAGGTCCAGGGCGGGCGGGTCGAGGTCCAGCAGGGAGCCGTACACCTCGGCCGGGTCCAGCGTGGGGTCGACGACGACCAGGACGCCCGCGTAGGCGTCGCGGTGACGGGTCGCCAGCAGGCGGGCGGCGCGGACCACGTCGGGGTGGGAGGGGCGGCCGGCGTGGTCCACGCGGTGGCGGTTGTGGTGCTGGCGGCCGCCGTCGAGGCTGAGCCCCACCGTGATGCGGTGCCCCGAAAGGAGAGCGGCGCTCTCGTCGGTGAGCAGTGTTCCGTTGGTCTGCACGGTGGCGTGGACGGTGGTCCCGACGGGCACCGCGCGGCGGACGGCCTCGGTGTACGCGACCAGCGGTCCGGCGCCGTGCAGCAACGGTTCTCCCCCGTGCAGCACCAGGGAGACGTGGCGCAGCCCGTGCCGGGCGGCGTGCTCGCCGATCCGCCGGGCGGTCCGGTCCCGCACCGCCGCGGAGGCGGTCGGCGGGCGGCTGCGCCAGCTCCGGTCGGGGCCGGAGTACAGGTAGCAGTAGCGGCAGGCCAGGTTGCACCGGGAGTGCGTCTTGACGATGAACTGGTTGAACGGCAGGCGCGCCCCGCCGCCCGGCCGCGCCGTCGTGCCCGGCGCGGGGGTCGCCGCGGGCGTCACTGCGGGGCTGAGTTGTTGAAGCCCCAGAGGGTCTCGGTGCCGTCGTCCTGCCGGGCCTGCAGGCGCTCGAGGACGTCGCGCAGGACCGGGTGGTCGAGGCGGCGCAGGGACTCGAGGTCGAGCGCGGTGAGGTCCGGAAGTGCGCGGGCGTCGCGGTCGGTCATGGGTCCCCCGTGGTCGTCGGCCGGCCTGGTGTCCCGGTGAGCTCCTCGAGGCGGCGTGCGGTGTCCTCGGGCGTCGGCTCCCCTAGCACCTGCATGCCCGCGGGCAGCCGACTCCACTCCTCCGCGGCCTCCCGGTAGGCGGCCTGCGCGGCCCTGGGGCGCTGGGCGGCCTCCTGGGCGGCGGCGTGCAGGTGGAGGGCGCGGGCGGCGAGGGTGACGGTGCGTGCGGCGCGCCGTGGGGTGAGGACCTCCTCGCCGGTGTCGATGAGCTGACGGGCCGTCCGGGCGGCGGTGCGGAAGGTGCGGGCCGCGTCGTCGTGGCGGGCCGGGCGGTCCAGGCCGGTGGCGGCGGTCATCTGGGCGCGGCCGAGGTCGACGAGGCGGGCGGCGCGGGTGAGCGGGTCGGTGGTGGCGCGGGCGGCGAGCCCGAGGTGGTGTTCGGCCTCGCGCAGGTCGACGCGGTCGCGGGCCAGGTCGTAGCGGGCCAGCAGGGCGCGGCCGAGCAGGGCGCGGCGTTCGGGGCCGGCGGGGTCGTCGGCGGCGGTGCCGGCCAGGCAGGCGCGCAGCGCGGAGACGGCGCGGCCGACGCGGTCCGGGTCGGGCGCGGCGTTCGGTGTGGCGGGGGTGAGGAGGGCGCCGCCGAGGAGGACCTGGGCGGTGGCGTGTTCGCCCTCGTGGCGGGGCAGCGTGTCGAGCGCCCCGGTGAGGTCGGCCTCGGCCGCCGCCAGGTGTGCGGGGTCGTCGGTCTCGTGGTGCCGGGCGAGGTTCAGGCGGCCGGAGCGGACCAGGAGGCGGGCGCGGTGGACGCCGTCGGCGCCGGGGAGGCGTTCGGCGAGGAGGGCGCGCAGGTCGGCGTGGGCCTCGGGTCCGGCGTCGAGGAGGGCGTCGGCGAGTTCCAGGACCAGGGCCCGGTCGGCGTCGTCGCCGTGCGCGGACAGGGCGGTGTGCAGGGAGCGGGCGGCGCGGGCCGCGTGGGCGCGGGCCTCGGCCTCGTCGGCGGTGGTGGTGGCCAGGCGGCGCAGCAGGCGGCCGTGGACGAGGGCGACGTCGGGAGGCAGGTCGCCGGGGGTGCGGGCGTCGGCGAGGGCTTCGAGCATGCCGATGCCGCTCTGCAGGGGCGCGGAGCGGCCGCCGACGCTCCACCGGTTCTCCAGGGCGCGGGCGCGGGCGAGGGTGTGCCGGAGCAGGGTGTCGGCGTCGGGCGCGGTGCGGCAGGCGTCGGCGTAGGCCTCGTCGGCGCGGGCGAGGAGGGCGAGGGCGGCGGAGCGGTCCTCGGCGCGGACGGCTTCGTCGGCCTGGGCGCAGAGCACGGCGGCGACGGCGGCGTGGCCGGGTCCGGCCGGGTCGCGGTGGACGGAGGTCTCGGCGTGCCGGAGGGCTTCGTCGAGGAGGCCGGCGCCTCCGTGGACGTTCCAGAGGCGGAGGAGGGTGGTGGCGCACTCGGCGGCGAGGGCGGGATCGGCGTCGTGGTTCTCGGCGGCCTGCCGGAGCAGGCGCACCGCCTGGAGGAGGGAGGGGACCATGCCGTTCACCTCGAAGTCGGCGACGAGCCGGCGGACGTCGGCCAGGGTGGCGTCGGGCGGTGCGGGGACGAGGGTGGGCAGGAAGCGGCGCAGGACCTCGGCGGCCACCTGGGCGAACGGCCGGGTGGCGGGGTCGGCGCCGTGGGCGGCGCCCTCCCAGACCCCGGGCGGCACGGCGGTGCGGCCGGGGTCGGCGTTCTCGAGCTGGGCGTGGGCGAGGGCGGGGAAGTTGGGGCCGCCGCGGCCGAGGTTGCGGGTGACGTAGGCGGAGCAGTGCTTGAGGACGAGCAGGGCCTCGTCGCGTCCGAGGGGGCCGAGGAGGGCCTGGCGGACCTCGGGGTCCATGGTGAAGCGGGGGCCGTCGTCGGGGACGGGGCCGGGTTCGCGGGCGACCAGGCCGCCGAGCAGGACCTCGGCGAGTTCGGTGGGCCCGGAGGAGGGCAGCATCGCGCGCTGGACGAGTTGCATGACGGGCAGGTGGAGCGGGGCGGCGGCGAGGTGGGTGGCGAGGCGGGAGGCGGTGGGCGAGGCGGAGGCGCGGAAGCGGCTGACCCGCTCCAGCGGCCCCGGCGGGTGGGCGGCGGGCCGTGTCGGCGCGGGCGGCTGGTCGGCGCGGACCCAGCCGGCGGCGCCCGGGACGGTGCCGGTGCCGGCGCTGGTCAGCAGCCGGGCCCAGGCTTCGAGGGCCTCCGGCAGCGGGGGCAGGACGGGAACCGGGACGGCGCCGGGGGCGGGCGGCGGGTGCGGCGTGGCGAGCCGGACGCGGCCGTCGGGGCCGCAGCGCAGCGGTCCGGGGGTGGCGGGCAGGGCGGTGCGGCGCCACATCCGCTGCGGCAGCGGCTGCACCACGACGACGGGTCCGGCGGAGGCCAGCCGGTGCAGCAGGCGGTGGGCCTGGCCGCCGCGCCACAGTGGTCCGGCGCAGTCGCTGACCAGGCAGGTGACGCGCCGTCCGGTCGGGTCGATCAGGCGCTGCGGGAAGTAGGGGACGCCGGCGCCGGGGTTCGGGGAGCGGCTGAGGCGTGGACGGCCGCCGGGTCCCTCGTGGAGGTGGTGGGTGCGCACGTCGCGGAAGGCGCCGATGCGGGCGAAGATCTGCTCGAGTTCGGCGGCGAGCCGGTCCCAGACCCGCATGGACGGCGAGGCGTCCACGACGATCTGCAGGTCGGCGTCGCGCCGGGTGTCCTCGCGGAACGCGGGCAGCAGCAGGCCGCCGGCGCGGGCGCTGAGGTCGGCGGTCGCGGCCTCGTCGAGCACCGGCCGGGGGCGGCTGCCGGGGGTGCGGTAGCGCTGGAGCGGGCGCAGGGCGCGCTGGAGGCGGAGGGCGGAGGGGAAGGCGGGGGCGGCCGGCACCGCGATCGCGGGGGCGCCGGCGGCGGCCCCGGCGTCCTTGCCCGCCTCGGGGGGCGGGGCCGGGGTGATCGCGTAGTTGTCGGGCGGCACGCCGCCGCGCCCCGGGTCCGGGCCGGCCGCGGGCTCGTCGGTGCCGTCGGCCGCGTCCGGGCCGCGGTCGTGAGGCGTGCCGGTCCCGGTCCCGCCGTCGCCGGAGGTGGCGCCCGTGCCGAGCCGGCCGTCCCCGGCAGCCGTGTCGCGCCCTCCGCCCTCCCCTTCGGCGGCGGGGGCGGGATCCGGGCCGAGGTGGCCGGCCAGCCACAGGGCGTCGACGAGTTGCGCGGCGTCGGGTTCGATGCCCGACTCGCGCATCGCGCCGACCAGTTCGGCGATCGGGTCCCGTGGTCCCCCCATCACGTCACCTCGGCCGGTCGAGTCGCTGGACGAGCAGGTCGGCGAGGCGTTCGCGGTCCATTCCGGGGGCCTGTCCGGTGAGGTGGATGGCGTTGAGGAGCTGGTCGGCGGCGAGCATCTCGGTGCGCGAGCGTTCCATGAACCGCTGGACGAGGTCGGCGGCGGCCTCGGCCCGGTCCTCGCCGAGGTGCGCGCGGACGAACGCGGCGAGGCGTTCCCGGTCGGGGCGTCCGAGCTCCAGGTGGAGGCAGCGGCGCATCAGGGCGGCGGGGAAGTCGCGTTCCTGGTTGCTGGTGAGCACCACGAACGGGAACTCGGTGCACCGCACCTTGCCGTCGCGGATCTCGACCGTGGTGCCGTCGGCGGCCCGCACCCTGGCCACCCCGTCGGGCAGCCGGTGCGCCACGCGTTCCAGCTCGGGGATGGCGAACTCACCCTCCTCCAGGACGTTGAGGAGGTCGTTGGGCAGGTCGATGTCGCTCTTGTCGAGTTCGTCGACGAGCAGCACCCGCGGCTTCGTCGTCGGCAGCAGGGCGGTGCCGAGCGGGCCGAGGCGGATGTAGTCGCCGATGCTCTCCACCGACCCGGGGTCGCCCTGGCCGACGCCGCCGGGGGCGTGGGCGGCGATCTGCACGTCCTGGAGGCGGGCGATGGCGTCGTAGCGGTAGAGGCCGTCCTGGAGGGTGGTGCGGGAGACCACCGGCCAGCGCAGCACCGCGCCCAGGCCGAGTTCGTCGGCGACCGCGTGGGCGAGGGTGCTCTTGCCCACCCCGGGCGCCCCGGTCACCAGCAGCGGGCGGCGCAGGTAGAGGGCGGCGTTGACCACCTCCAGCTCCTCGGCGCCGGGGCGCCAGGCGGCGGCCCGGCTGCGGTGCACGCCCAGGCGGCGGGTCTCCGCGTCGCGGTCCCGGTCGCGGAAGTCGCGCCAGGGCGGCGGGGCGGGGAGCCGGTCGATCCCGTCGTGGCGCTCCCCCGCACCGCGGAAGATGAGCCATTCCCCGGTCGGGCTGGGTTCGCTCATGTCGGTTCCTCGTCCTCGCTCGGTTCGGGTCGGGCGACGGCTGCGGCCCACCGTAGTGGTCCGGACCGCTCCTCGGCAGTGGTCCCGTGGCCCCGGCTACAGGGCGGCCAGCGGATCCTCCTCGGGCAGGGGCGGGTCGTAGAGCAGGGTGACCCCGGCGCTCCAGAAGTGGCCGGTGTCGCCGGCCGCCACCGCGGCGCGCCAGGCCCGGACCCGGCCGGGGAGCGCGGCGGCCGTCCGCATCGCCTCGGTCTCCTCCTCCGCGCGGCGGTGCAGCTCGCCGCACACCTCGCCCACCAACTCGTCCAGCACGGCGGCCCGTTCGCCGCGGCGGCGCCAGAGCGAGACGGGGAACCCGGCCTCGACCACGGAGGCGGGCCCTTCCTCGTCGTCGCCGTGGCGGCACAGTACCGGCACCGCCTCGAGGGGCAGCTGGGCGAGCCGGTCGCGGTCCGGCGGGAAGGGATGGGGGTTGCCCCGGTCGCAGTCGACGATCTGGGCGCGCAGGCCCGCCGCGCCGTCCTCGGGGTGGGCGGCGGCCCACCGTTTGGCCTGCCACTGCGAGGGCGTGCGGGAGGAGCAGCCGATGACCACCGGGCGTGACTCCCCCAGCGGGCGGCCGCCCGGGCCCAGGGGCCACTCCTCCGGGCGCAGGCGCAGCATGCCGAGCGGCACCATCAGCCGGAACAGGGCGGGGGCGCCGTCGAGGTCGGCGGTGTCGAACGCGGCGGTGAGTTCGGCGGCGGCGCGCTCCGCGAGCAGGCGCACAGGTGTGCCGGAGCGGTCCTCCGCGACGGTTTCCGGGAGGGCCTCCGGGCCGGGACCGGTGATCTGGATCCACCAGTCGACCACTTCCGTGTCCCAGCCGCTCGGCCAGAAGTGCAGGGTGACCGTCCGGGCCGCGGGGGGCTCGGCGGACGGCTCGTGCGAGGTGCCGCCCTCGGGCCGGTCCGCGGGCGGGAGGAGCGGCCGGTCCCGCAGCGGCCCGATGCGCCGGAGCACCTCGCTGCGGGTGAACGGGTCGAGGTCGGCGCTGAGTTCCTCCGCCCAGGCGCACAGTTCGTTGCCGGCCTGCTCGTGCCGCGGGTCGCGGGGCGGTCCGCCGGTCTCCAGCGCCCCGACGACGTACTGCAGGTACAGCTCCAGCTGGCTCGCGCGGTCACCGCGGGCGCCGCGCAGCAGGCCGATGCCGTCGCGCCACAGGCACGGCCGGGCGACCAGTCCGGGGCCGCGCAGCAGACCGCGCAGCATGTGCAGCAGCGCCATCGGGTCGGGCGGCGGCGGCAGCGTGGCCAGCCGGGCCAGCAGGCGGGTCAGTTCGGACGGCCCGAGGTCCCTGCCGCGGGCCGCGGCGGTGGCCGGCAGCCGGTTCTGCGCGTCGGTCCAGGTGCCGGCGGGCGGGGCACCGGTCATCGCCTGGCCGTGGTACCGGTCGTGGGCGGCCAGCAGTTCGTGGTGCAGGCCGCCCTTGCGGGGCAGCAGACTCAGCTTGGTCAGGTCGACGAAGTAACCCCCGCTCTCCGGGGGCGCGTTGCGCTGGTAGGGGTCGGGCTGGGCCAGGGCCTTGCTCTTCACCAGGCCGACCACCTCGCCGCGTTCGAGGTCGAGCACCGGCCCTCCGGAGACGCCCTCGCGCGGGGTCTCGCCGACGAAGCGGATCAACTGCCGTGCCGGGCCGTGGTCGTGGGTGCCGCCGACCTTGACGCCGGCCCCGATCCGCACGGCGTCGCGGTCGCCCCGGGGGGCCCAGCCGCAGTAGCGCATCTCGGCGCCGCTCTCGGTGCGGGCCGGCCGGTGCGCCAGCAGGACGCAGGGGTGCGGTCCGGCGTCGCGCAGCCGCAGCACGGCGAGGTCCGGCGGGTGGTGACCGCCGCGGCCGTCGGGTTCGCCGAGGACCGCCTCGACGACGGCGCGGGCGGCGAGGGTACGGCCGGGCAGTCCGGGTTCGTACACCACCGTCACCCCCTCCCCCTCACCGGCCCCGTCCAGCACGTGAGCGCAGGTCAGGACGAGTCCCGGCGCCGCGAACACGCCGCTGCCCAGGAACACCCCGGGCTCCCATCCCGCCTCGTCCGGGTCATACCCCTCGGTCCCGCGGTGGATGCGCACGGTGGCCGCCTCGGTGAGGGTCACCAGGAGGCTCCTCGCGTCCTCCCCGCTCACCGCCGCGCCCCCGGACCGCCCCCGGGTTGCGGCGCTGCGCCCCGTCGTGCTCCCGCCCGCACGGCTCCCGCGTCCCTCACGGCCCACCCCCGTCGTCCGTCGCGGCGCCGCCGGTCAACGGGCGCCGATGAGAAGGGAGTCGAGGGTAGCCCGCCCGGCAGGGTGCCGGGGAGGGTTCCGTCCGGGTCCCGGCGTTCCCCCCGCCCCGCGCGTCACCGGGTCAGCCGTGGAGAGGGAGGGTTCCCGGTCCGCGGTCGCACCGGCACGCGGGGGGCGCGGAGGCCGGCCCGGATCCCGTCCCGGGCATGCCTGATCCGGTGCCGGGCACCACCACCGCGGTGGTGACGAACCCTCCGGCCGCGTTCCACCGGCCGTCGAACGAGGCCGGACCGCCGTCGACGAGCGCGCCCGGCAGCACCCGGGCGTGGAACGCGCCGGAGGGGTCGAAGGTGAGGACGGCGTCCTTGAAGCCCAGCCAGGCGCCGGTCAGCGGGTACCAGGTCTTGTAGACGGACTCCTTGGCGGAGAACAGCAGGCGGTCCCAGTGGATCTCCGGCCGCTTCCCGGCGAGTTCCGCCAGGTGCTCGCGCTCGACGGGCAGCGTGACGCCGTCCAGCACGCCCTCGGGCAGCGGCTCGTGCGGCTCCGCGTCGATGCCGACGGAGGCCACGACCGCGGCGTCCGCGACGGCCGCCGCCCGGTAGCCGTCGCAGTGGGTCAGTGCCCCCACCACGCCCGCCGGCCAGCGCGGCGCCCGGCCCTGGCCGGGGACCACCGCGGCGTCGCCGTGGCCGAGGCAGGCCAGGGCGCGCCGCGCCAGGTGCCGGACGGTGGTGTACTCCTGGCGGCGCTTCGCCACGGCCCGGGCGACGGCCGGCTCCTCCTCGGGCAGCAGCACCGCCCCGGGCGGGTCGCCGAACGTCTCCGCCACGTGCACGGTGGGGGGCAGCAGGTCCCGCATCATCGCCGGGCGCTCCCGCGCCGGCGGTGGAGCGCGACGTAGTGGCTCCGGCGTTCGCCGTCGGCGGCGAGGTCGATGCCGGTGCGGGCCAGCAGGGTGGCCGCGTCCAGCAGGGCGGTGTCGGCGGCGGGGGTGGTCATGGCGTCGGCGAACTCCGCGTTGTGGGGCGTCGCCTCGCAGCCCAGCACCCCGATGTGCGGGTGGATCGACGGCAGCGCGTGGCTGACGTTGCCCATGTCGGTGGAGGCGGTGACGCTGCCGGGCGGCAGCGGTTCGGCGGTTCGGCCGACGTCGGCGAGGTGCCGCTCGTAGGTGCCGAGCAGCCACGGGTCCTGGCGGAGGTCGAGGTAGTCGGGCTGGGTGCGTTCGGTCCCGGCGGTGGTGCCGGTGGCGAGGGCGGCGCCGCGGAAGCAGTCCAGCACCCGCTCGGTGAGCGGCGCCAGTTCCTCGGCGGAGGGCACCCGGACCTCGTACTCGAGCACGGCCCGGTCAGGGATCATGTTGGTGCGCCGGCCCGCCTCGCGGACGTAGCCGGATATCCGGGAGCCGGGGGTGGTCTGCTGCCGCAGCAGTCCGACCGCCACCTGGGCGACCACCGCGGCGTCGCCGGCGTTCAGCGCCAGGTGCGGCGACTTGGCGGAGTGGGCGGTGCGGCCGTGGAAGACCGCCCTGAAGCGCGCGGCCGCGGTGGTGCGGTCGCCGCCGAAGGTGAGGTCGGTGGGGCCGGGGTGGACCATCATGGCCACGGTCACGTCGTCGAACGCGCCGCGCTCGAGCATCAGCACCTTGCCGCCGCCGTGCTCCTCGGCGGGCGTGCCGAGGAGTTTCACGCGGAAACCGAGGTCACCGGCGACCGCGGCCAGGGCGATCGCGGCACCCACGGCCGCGGAGGCGATCAGGTTGTGGCCGCAGGCGTGGCCGACCTCCGGCAGGGCGTCGTACTCGGCGCAGAGGCCGATGGTGAGGTCCCCCTCGCCGTAGGAGGCGGTCAGCGCGGTGGGCAGCTCGCACACGCCGCGCTCCACCGCGAACCCGGCCTCCTCCAGCAGACCGGCCACCCGGGCCGAGGCCGCGTGCTCGGCGAAGGCCGTCTCCGGCTCGGCGTGGATCGCCCGGCTCAGCGCGAGGAGCCGGTCGGTCCACCGGCCTATCGCCTCGTCGGCGGGGGCGTAGGAGGTCTCGGTCATCATCGCTTCCTGGGCGGCGGCACGGCACGTCGAACGGGCCTTCGGGCGGAAGGCTCCCTCGGACCGTACACGGCGCCCCCGCACCGGCGAAGAACGCCTCCCCCAGGGCCCGGTGACGCCGGTGCGCCCCCGGCTACCCTGGCGCGATGCGCCTTCCGCCCGGCCCCGGCCGCCCCGGTCCCGCCCCGTCCTCCTTCTGGGACCCGGACCCGGCGTTGCCGATCCGCCCTCCGGTGACCGACGCCGCCGTGCGGGAGGCGGAGCGCGTGCTCGGGGTGACCCTCCCGGAGGCCCTGCTCGAACTGCTGCGGGTGCGCGACGGCGGGGTGGTCTCCGACCGGTACAGCGTCTTCCCCACCTCCGCGCCGACCTCGTGGAGCGCCGACCACGTCCCGCTGGACCTCCTGATGGGCGCCGGCCCGGACCCGGACGGCCACACGCTCCTGGACACGCCGTACCTAATAAATGGGGCCTCCCCTCCCCCGTCGTGCTGCTCGACGGGGACGGACACTGCTGGATCGCCCTCGACCACCGGCTCCGCGGCCCGCACGGGGAGCCGTCCGAGACCTGGCTGGACGCGGAACTCGGCACCGAACTCCCGCCGGCGCCGGACTTCCGGACGTTCCTGCACGGCCTGCTCCCGGAGACCGCCTTCCCCTACGAGCCCTGCGGCCCACCGGTCGCCCGCGGCCCCCGCCGCAGCGATCTTGACAGGGCTCCGGTGACCGAGCATCGTCGCCCCCATGACCGACGATCCGGGCCTGGCGCTGGGCCGGAAGATCCTCGCCGAGCAGCCGTTCAGCACCCTCCTCGGCGCGCGCCTGACCGCCTTCGGGGACGGCCGGGCCACGCTGGAGGTGAACGTCCGTGACGAGCTGCGCCAGCAGAACGGGTACCTGCACGGCGGTGTGCTGAGCTACACCGCGGACAACGCAATCACCTTCGCCGCGGGCGCCGCCGTCGGGCCGGGTGTCCTCACCGCCGGCTTCACCGTCGACTACCTCCGTCCCGCCGACGGCGTCCTGCTGCGCGCCGAGGCGCGGGTGGTGCGGGCGGGGCGCAGCCGGGTGGTGTGCCGGTGCGACCTGGTCTGCGTCGCCGAGGACGGCACCGAGTCGCTGTGCGCCGTCGCCCAGGGCTCCGTGTCACTGACGTCACCGCGCGCCGGGTCCTGAGCGAGCGCCCGGGGGAAGACCTGAGCGAAGGCCCGAACGCCCGCGGGGCCCCGGTGCCGGGGCCCCGCGGGCGCGCGCCCGGTCAGGGCTGCGGCTGCAGGTAGCGCGCCAGCAGGTCGTCGAGGGCGACCATGCCGGTGACCCGTCCGGCCTCGTCGCGCACCACCGCCAGCGAGGCCCGGTTGCGGCGGAGCAGTTCGATGGCGTCGGCCACCGTGGTCCGGCCCGGCATGGCGGGCACCGGCCGGGCCAGGTCCCGGGCGAGTATGGCCCGCCCCTGGGCACGGGCGACCAGCGCGTCCCGGGCGTGGACGGAGCCGAGGAACTCGCCGTCCTCGCGGACCAGCAGGCGGGTGCGGTCGTGGGCCGCGGCCAGGGCCAGGAGCTCCTCGACCGGGGCCGCGCCGTCCACGGAGGTGATGTCGGCGGCCGGGATCCGCAGCGCCTCCACGGGCGTCTCCGGCTCGACGAGGGAGCGGGTCAGCAGCTCCGAGTCGGACGCGCTGATCAGTCCGAGCCGCTCCGACTCCTCGACGAGGTGGGTGAGCTGCTCGCGGTTGTGCACCGAGGCGAGCTCGTCGCGCGGTGCGACCCGGCAGAGCCGGACCAGGACGTTGCTGATCCGGTTCAGCAGCCCGATCAGCGGCCGGACGGCCTTGGCCACCGCCCGGAAGGGCGGGGACAGCAGCATCGCCGAGCGCTCCGGGTGGGCGATGGCCCAGGACTTGGGCGCCATCTCGCCGACGACCATGTGGAGGAAGACCACCACGATCATGGCGACGGCGAAGGCGATCCCGTAGCTCAGGGCGCTCGGCAGCCCCAGGTCCTTGAGCAGCGGGTCGATCTCGTGGGAGATCGCGGGCTTGGAGACGGACCCCAGCCCCAGGGTGCAGACGGTGATGCCCAGCTGGGCCCCGGCGAGCATCAGCGAGAGCTCGCGCATGCCGGCGAGCGCCGCCTTGGCGCCGCGCTGACCCGCCGCGGCGGCCTTCTCCATGCGGTGCCTCTTGGCGGCTACCAGCGCGAACTCCGCGGCGACGAAGAAGCCGCTGCCGACGAGCAGCAGGACGGTGACGAAGACCGCCATCGGGAAACTCATGCCTGCTCCTCCACGGCTTCACTGCCGTCCTCGGCCAGCCGCTCGATGCGCACCCGGTCGGGCACGTGGCGGTCCAGGGTCCGCACGTCGATCAGCACGCGGCCGCCGTCGTCCGGTTCCACGGTCAGCCGGTCGCCGACGGCCGGGAAGCGGCCGAGGCGGTCCACGACCAGGCCGGCGACGGTGTCGAAGTCCTCCTCCTCGGGCAGGTCGATGCCGGTGGCGGCGGCGATCTCGTCGATGCGGCGGCCCGCGTCCACCAGCCAGCCGTCCCCGTCCGGGACGGCGGGCTCGGTGACGACGTCGCTCTCGTCGGCGATGTCGCCGACCAGTTCCTCGGCGATGTCCTCGTAGGTGACGATGCCGGCGACGCCGCCGTGCTCCTCCAGGACGACCGCGAACTCGTCGCCCCGTTCCCGCATCTGCTCGACGGCCTGCGGAAGGGGCAGCGTGTCGGGGAGGAACAGCGGGCGCCGGGCGGCCGCTCCCGCGGTCGTCGTGGCGAGCCGCTCGGCGGGGAGCCGCATCAGGTCGCGGACGCCGAGGACGCCCGCGACGTCGTCGGGGTGGTCCCCGAGGACGGGGTAGGTGGAGTGGCCGTGCCGGCCGATGAGGGCCACCGCGTCCGCCGCGGTGGCGTCCCGGCGGACGAAGACGGCGTCGACGCGCGGCACCATCACCCCGGCGAGCGTGCGCTCGGAGAACTCCAGGGCGTGGTCGACGAGTTCGGCCGTGTCGCGGGGCAGCTCGCCCTTCTCGTGGGACTCGCCGATGAGGTGGCCGAGTTCCTCCAGGGTGGCGCCGTGGTGCAGTTCCTCGACCGGCTCGATGCCGACCTTGCGCAGCAGCTTGTTCGCCGCGCTGTCGAAGACGCGGACGAGCGGGCCCACGACCTTGAGGTAGACGAGCGTGGAGCCGGCCAGCGCCTTCGCCAGCCGTTCGGGCACGGCGATGGCCAGGTTCTTGGGGAAGAGCTCGCCCAGCACCATCTGGACGACGGTGGCCAGCACGAAGGCGAGGGTGACGGACACGCCGCCCACCGCGCCCTCGGGGACGCCGATGCCGGTCAGGGCGGGGCGCAGCAGCGCGGAGACGGCCGGTTCGGCGATGAAGCCGACGACCAGGCCGGTGACGGTGATGCCGAGCTGGGCGCCGGACAGCATGAAGGACAGGCGCTCCAGCACCTTCAGGGCGCGCGCCGCCTTCCTGTCCCCCGCCTCGGCCTGCCGCGCGAGGGCGAGGCGGTCGACGGAGACGAAGGCGAACTCCTGGGCGACGAAGTACCCGGTGCCCGCGGTGAGCACGAAGACGGCCAGCAGGCCGAGCAGGGCGGTGGCGGCACTCATCGGTCACCACCCCGCCGGGTGCCGCGTTCTCGGTTGCTGGGGCGGGATGGCCGGGGACTGTCCCCGGGGGAGTCCGTCGGACTGGCGGACACGGGCTTGCTCCTTCAGGAAATCGTTGTGCGAGCTGTGAACGGACGAGACGGACGGGACGTTCCCGTCAGTGTGGAACGGGAGCGTCCGCACCACGCCGCGGCACACCGGGGGAGGCTGCCGAGTGCTGTGCGCCGTCAGGACCACCCTATGCTTCTACGCGCTTGTAGAAAATGACCGGGGCCGTGCGGCCCCGGACGGGAACGAGAGGGAGTGGACGTCGCGATGGTGTTCAAGCGACTGCTCGGCGCGCTCGGGGTGGGCGGACCCACGGTGGACACGGTTCTCGACGCGGGAGCGGCCCGCCCCGGCGGGAGCCTGACGGGGCGCGTGCACATCAAGGGCGGCGACCGCGACGCCGAGATCGCCGGCGTGACCCTGGAGCTGGTGGCCCGGGTCGAGGCCGAGCACGCGGAGGGCGAGAGCGAGGGCGTCGTCGGCTTCGGCCGGTTCGTCGTGGGCGGTGGTTTCCGGCTCGGGGCGGGCGAGGAGCGGGACGTGCCGTTCTCGGTGACGCTGCCGTGGGAGACGCCGGTCACCGAGCTGCACGGCCAGCCGCTGGGCGTGGTCCTCGGCGTGCGCACCGAGCTGGAGGTGGCCGGCGCGAGGGACAAGGGCGACCTCGACCCCCTGGCCGTCGCGCCCCTGCCGGCCCAGGAGGCGGTCCTGGAGGCCTTCGGGCAGCTGGGCTTCGGCTTCCGGTCGGCCGACCTGGAGTACGGCCGGATCGCGGGCACCGGCCAGGAGCTGCCGTTTTACCAGGAGCTGGAACTGGTCCCGGCGCCGGATCACGCCGACCGGATCGGTGAGCTGGAGCTGACCTTCCTCGCCTCTCCGGCCGGCCTGGAGGTGGTCCTGGAGGCGGACCGGCACGGCGGCCTCCTCTCCGGAGGGCACGACGCCCTGGCCCGCTTCACGGTCCCGCACGACCAGGCGGAGGGCCAGGACTGGAATGCCCTCGTCGACGGCTGGGTCCGGCAGCTCGTCGACCCCGCACCCCGGACCGCGTACGCGTACGGCCACCACGGGCACGACGGCCACCACGGGAGCCACGATCACGACGACCACCACGGGCACGGCCGCGGCGGATACGGCGGCGCGGTGGCGGCCGGGGCGGCCGGGCTGGCGGTAGGGGTCGCGGGCGGCATGGTCGCCGCCGAAGTGGTCGACGAGGTCGGCGACCTCGTCGAGGACGAGGACGACGACGAGGGGGCGGAGGAAGCCTGACGCCCCACGGCCCACCGCGGGTCGGCCCAGGCCGGACCAGGCCAGGTCGGGCCGGACCAGCTCCGGCCCGGCCAGGTCAGAGCGGTGTGGCCGCGTGGAGGATGAGCATCATGGTCACCGCCGAGTTCGCGGAGGACATCGCGGAGGCGACGACCCCCGCGGCGGCGGTCCACAGCGCCGCGCCCACCGCGGTGAACAGCGACGGCCAGTGACGCGGCGCGGGCGGCGGCGCCAGCAGGGCGGCCATGCGGCGCGGCACGGGACCGGGCGCGGCGAGGCCGGCGAGCGTGGGGGCGGGGACGGCCCGGGAGACGAGTGCGGCCCTGCCGATCGCGCTCGCCACGGTCCGCCGGTCGCCGACGGCCCGCGCCGCCTCCTCGTCGGCCCAGCGCTCGGCCGTGTAGGCGACGGCCGTCCGCAGGGGGCGCAGGAACGGGTTGGCGCAGGCGGCGAGGTGCGTCAGCAGCAGGAAGCGGTGGTGGCGGCCCACCAGGTGGGCGCGCTCGTGGGCGAAGACGGCCCGGCGTTCGGCCGGGCGGAGCGTGTCGAGCAGTCCGGTCGTCACCACGATCCGGCCGCGGGGCCTGCCGGGCAGGGCGTAGGCGTAGGCCTCCGGGTCGGGCAGCACCGCCACCTGGGTCTTCGGCAGCCCGGCGAGCACGCGGTGGGCGCGCCGCCGCACCCGGACGTGCCGTCGGAGCGTCCCGGCGCACAGCACGGCGACGGCGAGCAGGGCGGGGACGGCCACCGTGCCGACGACCTCGTCGTAGGGGACGGCCTCACGGACCTCCGGGTCCGACCAGCCGTCGGGCAGCGGATTGCCGGGCAGCTGGGCGGTGCCCACGACCATCAGCAGCCCCAGGCACACGGTGCTGCACAGGGCCATCACTCCGGCCACGCCGGTCAGCAGCCGCGTGGCCACGCGCGGGTGCAGGTGCTGGGCCAGCCGGGCGATCGGCCAGGCCGTCAGCGGCAGGACCAGGGGCAGGAGGACGAACAAGCCCATGGCGGCGCCTCAGCCTTCCCTCTCGTTCTTCCCCTGCTCCAGCAGTTCGCGGACCAGGCGCTCGTCCGCGGGGTCCAGGGTCGTGATGAAGCTGGCCAGGACGGCCTGCCGGTCCCGTTCCCCGTCGAGCATCCGGCGCATCTTCCGGGCGGCGAGCCCCGCCTCGTCGGACGACGGCGTCCAGAGGAAGGAGCGCCCGGCCCGCTCGCGGGACACGGCCCCCTTCTCCATCAGCCGGGTGAGGATGGTGATCACCGTCGTGTACGCGAGGTCACCGCCCAGGCGCTCCTGCACCCAGCCGGCCGTCGCCGGTTCACCCGCCTCGCGGAGGGCGGCGAGGACCTGCACCTCCAGCTCTCCCTGCCCCCGGCGCCGGGGACGCTGGTGCTCCGTCACGCCCTCGCCTCCTTTCGCTGCCGCGCACGTCATGGACGGTCCATCGTAAGGACACCTCCCGCCGGGACGTCCAGGAATCGCACCCCGTCGCGTTTCTACAGTGCTGTAGATTCTCCTCGGCGGCGCCGCCGCGTACGGCGTCAACGTCTGAGAAGGGATCCTGAGATGTTCGGACTGAGCGAACTCGCGATCATCCTGATCGTGGTCGTCCTGCTCCTCGGCGCGAAGCGGCTTCCCGACCTGGCCCGGGCGGCGGGCCGGTCGGCGCGCATCCTCAAGGCCGAGGCGCGCGCCGCGAAGCAGCAGGAGAACGGGGATGCGGCGGACAGCGGGCCGGGCGCCCCGGCGGACGCCGCCGGGGCGGGCCCCGGCACCCCCGCGGACGCCGCCGGGGCCGGGTCCGGCACCCGGGCGGACGCGACGGCCGCGGGACCGGGGGCCGAACCCCGGGTGATCGAGGGAGTGATCCTCCCGCCCGGCACGGCCGTGCCGTCGGCCGGTGCCCGCCCCTCCCCGGCTCCCGGCGAACCGCACCCGAGGGGCTGACCGGACCGGCGGGCGCCGGGAGCGCCCTCGGCCGCTCACGCGTACTGGCAGAGCCCCCGCGGGAGGTACACACCGTGCCCGGCGCGCCCCACGTACGCGCCGGCCTCGATCACCGGCACCCCGCGGGAGAGGACCGTCTCGACCCGGCCGGTGATCCGCTTCCCCTCGTAGGCGGAGTAGTCGACGTTCATGTGGTGCGTCTCGGCCGAGATCACCTGCTCCGCGTGCGGGTCGTAGATCACCACGTCCGCGTCGGCGCCCGGCGCGAGGGTGCCCTTCCTCGGGTAGAGGCCGAACATGCGCGCCGGTGCGGCGCAGGCGATGTCGATCCAGCGGCGGCGGGTGAGGTGACCGTCGACCACGGCCTGGTGGAGGAGGTCCATGCGGTGCTCCACGCCGGGCATGCCGTTGGGGATCTTGGAGAAGTCGCCGACGCCCATGTCCTTCTGGCCCTTGAAGCAGAACGGGCAGTGGTCGGTGGAGACGACCTGGAGGTCGTCGGTCCGCAGGCCGCGCCAGAGCGCCGCCTGGTGATCCCGGGGCCGCAGCGGCGTGGAGCAGACGTACTTGGCGCCCTCGAAGCCGGGTTCGGCCAGGTTGTCGGTGGACAGGAACAGGTACTGCGGGCAGGTCTCCCCGAAGACCGGCAGCCCCTCGTCGCGCGCCCGGGCCAGCTCGGCCACGGCCTCCCGCGCGGAGACGTGCACCACGTAGACGGGGGCGCCGGCGACCTGCGCGAGCCGGACGACGCGGTGCGTGGCCTCGGCCTCGAGGAGCGCGTGGCGCACCTCTCCGTGGTGGCGCGGGTCGCGTTCCCCCCGCGCCAGGGCCTGTTCGACCAGGACGTCGATGGCGAGGCCGTTCTCGGCGTGCATCATGATCAGGCCGCCGTTGCCGGCTGCGCGCTGCATGGCGCGGAGGATCTGGCCGTCGTCGGAGTAGAAGACCCCGGGGTAGGCCGTGAAGAGCTTGAACGAGCTCACTCCGGCCTCGATCAGGGCGTCCATCTGCCGGAGCGACGACGTGTTGACGTCGGACATGATCATGTGGAAGCCGTAGTCGACGGAGCAGGTGCCCTCCGCCTTCTCGTGCCAGGCGTCGAGGCCCTCGCGCAGGGATCCGCCCTTGGGCTGGATCGCGAAGTCGACGATCGTCGTCGTTCCGCCCCAGGCGGCGGCCCGGGTGCCCGTCGCGAAGGTGTCGGAGGAGGTGGTGCCGCCGAACGGCATCTCCATGTGGGTGTGGGCGTCGACGCCCCCGGGGATGACGTACCGGTCGGTGGCGTCCACCGTGCGGTCGGCGGTCCACGACTCGGCGGCGGAGGTGCCGTGGGCGGCGAGGGCGGCGATGCGGCCGTCCTCGATCAGGACGTCGGCGTGGACCTCGTCGGAGGCGGTGACGACGAGTCCGCCGCGGATCAGGGTGCGCGACATGGGCTGTGCCTCTCCTTCCGTGCGGCGCCCCTGGGCGGGGAGGCCGGGAGCCGGGGGGACCGGTGCGGGCCGTGAGGATGCGAGGACTCGGGACCGCCGCGGTCAGCCGGTGATGCGGTGCAGGGCGCGTGCGAGGACGGCCGCTCCCTCCTCGGCCTCGGCGGCGGTGAGCGAGAGCGGCGGGGCGATCCGCAGCGCGCTGGTGTCGTGGCCGCCGCCCTTGCCGATCAGCAGACCGCCCGCGCGGGTCTCCTCGAGGACGGCCGCGGCGGCCTCCGGGGCGGCCAGGCCGGTGCCGGGCCGGACCAGTTCGATGCCGATCATCAGCCCCCGCCCGCGGACCTCGCGGACGCCCGGCAGCCCGGCGCAGGAGGCGCGCAGACGCTCCAGCAGCAGGCCGCCGACCCGGCGGGCGTTGCCCTGGAGGTCGTGCTCCAGGAGGTGGCCGAGGTTGGCGAGGGCGGCGGCCATGGTGACCTGGGTGCCGCCGAAGGTGGAGATGGAGTTCGCATCGAGGCAGTTCATGATCTCGGCGCGGGCGATCACGCCGCCGACCGACATGCCGTTGCCGATGCCCTTGGCGAAGGTGACGATGTCGGGCGGCCCGTTGCCCGCGTGGGCCTGCCAGCCCCAGAAGTGGTCGCCGGTGCGGCCCCAGCCGGTCTGCACCTCGTCGGCGATCCACAGCACGCCCTGCTCCGCGAGGACTTCGCGGAAGGCCGCGTAGAGCCCGTCGGGCGGCGAGGTGAACCCGCCGACGCCCTGCACCGGTTCGGCGATCAGCGCGGCCGGGGCGCGGACGTGGCCGAGCAGGTCGCGCAGGTCGGCGACGCAGGCGGCGGTGAACGCCGCGTCGTCCAGGTGCGCGTAGGGCCCGCGGTGGCGGACCCCGCCGTGGACGTAGAGGGTCTGCAGCGGGGAGAGCGAGGTGGGCGACCAGCCGCGGTTGCCGGTGACGGAGACGGTGGAGAAGGACCGGCCGTGGTAGCTGTTGCGCATGGCCAGGATCTGGTTGCCGCGCCGGTGGGTGGTGGCGAGCAGCAGGGCGGTGTCGTTGGCCTCGGTGCCTGAGGTGGTGAAGAAGACGCGGGCGTCGGGGATGCCGGACAGGGCGGCGATCCGTTCGGCGAGGTCGACCATCGGCCGGTTGAGGTAGAGCGTGGAGGAGTGCGGCAGCCGGCCGGCCTGGTCGGCGACCGCCCGGGTGACCTCGGGGAGGGCGTGGGCGGTCATGGTGGTGAGGATGCCGCCGAAGAAGTCGAGGTAGCGGCGGCCCTCGGCGTCCCACACGTGGCGGCCCTCGCCGCGGACGATCTCGAGGGGGTCGTCGTAGTAGAGGCCGAGCCAGTCGGGCAGGACGGCCCGGTGCCGGCCGAGCAGTCCCCGCGCGCCGGCGGGCGCGTCCGTCACGGCTCGACCAGCCCCTGGTAGGCGTCGGGCCTGCGGTCGCGGTAGAAGGCCCACTGCTGCCGGACCTCCTCGATCAGGTCGAGGTCGAGGTCGCGGACGACGAGTTCCTCCTCCTTGTCGGAGGCCACCTCGCCCACGAACTGCCCGCGGGGGTCGACGAAGTAGCTGGTGCCGTAGAAGTCGTTGTCGCCGTACGGTTCCTGGCCGACCCGGTTGATGGCGGCGACGAAGTACTCGTTGGCGACGGCGGCCGCGGGCTGCTCGAGCTGCCACAGGTGGGCGGAGAGCCCGCGCGAGGTGGCCGACGGGTTGTAGACGATCTGCGCGCCGTTCAGGCCGAGTTGCCGCCAGCCCTCCGGGAAGTGCCGGTCGTAGCAGATGTACACGCCGACCCTGCCGACGGCGGTGTCGAAGACCGGCCAGCCCAGGTTCCCCGGCTTGAAGTAGTACTTCTCCCAGAAGCCCTTGACCTGGGGGATGTGGTGCTTGCGGTACTTGCCCAGCACCGTCCCGTCCGCGTCGACGACGACGGCGGTGTTGTAGTAGAAGCCGCTCCGCTCGACCTCGAAGACCGGCACCACGATCACCATGCCGGTCTCCCGGGCGAGGGACCGCATACGGGTCACGGTCGGCCCGTCGGGGACGGGTTCCGCCCACCGGTAGTGCTCGGGCTCCTGGACCTGGCAGAAGTAGGGGGCGTTGAAGACTTCCTGGAAGCCGATGATCCGCGCGCCCTGCCGGGCGGCCTCGCGGGCGTGTTCCTCGTGTTTGGCGATCATGGATTCGGTGTCCCCGGTCCAGGTCGCCTGGACGAGGGCCGCGCGTACGACGTCGGCCACGAGCTGCTCCTTCGACGGAACGTCAGAGGGCCTTCACTGCATCGACTCACCGCTGGGACGGCACTGGCACCACCGGACGGCCGGAAGGGGCCGGGGAGGCCGGCCGGCCGCACACGCTGGAAGCTCGAACTTAGGACGCCCCGGAGGGCTTGCCAAGACCATCCCGGCGAAACCGTCGAATCGCCGCCCGCAAGCACCCTTGCGGGCCAGTTCCGGCCACCGGGAAACCCGCCGGCACCTGCTGGAACGGCCGGATCCGGTACCCGGATTCTCTTCCCACCGGAACGTTGGTTAGCCTAACCTTACTTTCGTTGCGCTGCCCGCAGCGGTGGTGACCCCTGCGCACGCTCACCGGGGACGACTGCCGCCACGGGCGGTCCGGTTCCCGGGAAGAAGGAAGCCACCAGTGTCCCACCCGTCCACTCCGCCCGTACCCGCACTCCCGGATCCCGGGGCCACCGGCGCGCAGGAGTTCGCCGGCCGGACCGCGCTGGTGACCGGTGCGGCGCGGGGCATCGGCCGGGCCGTGGTGCACGCGCTCGCCGCCCGGGGCGCCCGGGTGCTGGCCACCGACCTCGAGAAGCCGAAGGCCAAGAAGCTGGCCCGCCGGTACGACGGCCGGGTCGCCGCCCTGGCGCTGGACGTCCGCGACTCGGCCGCCGTGGACGCCGCGGTCGCCCACGCCGAGGACGTGTTCGGCCCGCTGGACGTCGCCGTGAACGTCGCGGGGGTGCTGTGGACCTCCGCCGTCGTCGACCTGACGGACGAGCGGTGGGACGCCCACTTCGCCGTGAACACCACCGGCGTCTTCCACGTCTCCCGGGCCGCCGCCCGGCGCATGACGGAGCGTGGCCGCGGCAGCATCGTGACCGTCGCCTCCAACGCGGCCGGTATCCCCCGGGCCGGTCTGGCCGCCTACGCCGCCTCCAAGGCCGCCACGGTCATGTTCACCAAGTGCCTCGGGCTGGAGGTGGCCGCGCACGGCGTGCGCTGCAACACGGTCTCCCCGGGCTCCACCATGACCGACATGCAGCGCGGCCTGTGGGCCGGGGGCGACGCCGAGGCCGCCGCGCGCCGCGTGATCGAGGGCGACCTGGCCGCCCACCGCACCGGCATACCGCTGGGACGCATCGCCGACCCGGAGGACGTCGCCGAGGCCGTGGCGTTCCTCGCCTCGGACCGCGCCCGGCACATCACCATGCACGACCTCTACGTCGACGGCGGAGCCACCCTGCGTGCCTAGGCCGACCGCTTCCCCCTCCCCCACACCCTCCGGGCCCCACCGCCCCGTCCGACGAACTGGAGATGTGATGACCGCCCCCCTGCGAGAGCCCATGGTCCTCCCCGCTCCGCCGGCCACGCTCGGCGCGGCGACCGCGCTGCTCGACTCCTACCGCCCGGGCGACCGCTTCGTCGCCACCCCCCACCGCACCCTGCTCGGCGAGGGCGTCGTCGCGGAGGTGCCGCACGACGCCCGCCCGCTGACCGAGCGCGTCCGGGAGGTCCTGGCGGCCGCCCGCGACCTCACCGGGGACGACGCCGCCCGCACGGTCGTCCTGGGCTCGGTGCCGTTCTCCCCCGACGCGCCGCCCGCCCTGGCCGTTCCCGCCGCCCTGCGCACCGCGCCCGCGCTGTGCGAGGACCCGCTGATCGCGCTGCCGACGCCCGAGGGCCCGCGTCACGCCTGGCAGGTGCGCGAGGTGCCGTCCGCCGCCGAGTACGGACGCGCGGTCACCGACGCCGCGGCCCGCATCCGCGCCGGGGAGTTCGACAAGGTCGTCCTCGCCCGCACCCTGGAGCTGACGTCCGGCCAGGAGCCCGACCTGCCGCTGATGCTGCGTCGGCTGGCCCGCCGCGACCCCGGCGGCTACACCTTCGCGGTGCCCACCGGCCCGGCCCGCACCCTGATCGGCGCCAGCCCCGAGCTGCTGGTGTCGCGCCGCGGCACCACCCTCGTCGCCAATCCGCTGGCCGGTTCGCTGCCGCGCGGCGCGGACCTCGCCGAGGACGTCCGCCGCGCCAACACGCTGCTGGAGTCGCCGAAGGACCTGCACGAGCACGCCGTCGTGGTGGAGGCGGTCCGGGCCGCGCTGGCCCCGTTCTGCTCCCGCCTGGACGTCCCCGAGCGTCCCACCCTGGTCAACACCGCGGCGATGTGGCACCTGTCCACCACCGTCACCGGCGAGCTCGCCGACCCCGGCACCACGGCGCTGGACCTGGCCTCGGCACTGCACCCGACGCCGGCTGTCTGCGGCACGCCGACGGGCCTCGCCCGTGAGGTGATCGCCGGCTACGAGCCCTTCGACCGCGGCGCCTACACCGGCATGGTGGGCTGGCAGGACGCCGCCGGCGACGGCGAATGGGTCGTCACCATCCGCTGCGCGGAGGCCGAGGGGGCGCTGCTGCGCCTGTTCGCCGGAGCGGGCATCGTGGGGGCGTCCTCCGCCGAGGCGGAGACGGCGGAGACCGCCGCCAAGTTCCGTACCTTCCTGACCGCCGTGGGAGCCTCGCTGTGAACACCGGTACCGACGCCCGCCCGCCCGCCACGACGCCCGGCGTGGACGCGCCGACCTGGCCCGAGGAGTTCGCCGCCCGCTACCGCGCCGCGGGCTGGTGGCGGGGCGAGACCATCGGCGGGATGCTGCGCGAGCGCGCCGAGCGGTACCCGGACCGGGAGGCCCTGGTCGACCCGGCGCCCGAGCGGCGTTCGTGGACCTACCGCGAGCTGGACGCGGCGGTGGACCGGCTCGCCGCCGGATTCGCCGCCCGGGGCGTGGCCAAGGGCGACCGGGTGGTCGTCCAGCTCCCCAACATCGCCGAGTTCATCCACGTGATCATGGCGCTGTTCCGGATCGGCGCCCTGCCGGTGTTCGCGCTGCCCGCGCACCGCGAGACCGAGATCCGCTACTTCTGCGCCTTCACCGAGGCCGTCGCCTACGTGACCGTCGACCGGCACGCCGGCTTCGACCACGCCGCGCTGGCGAGCCGGATGAAGGACGAGGTGGCCACGCTGCGCGAGGTGTTCGTGGTCGGCGAGGCCGGCGAGCACACCCCGCTCACCGAGGTGACCGGCGACCCCGCCGCCCTGCTCGCCGGCCCCGAGCCGCACGAACTGGCCTTCCTCCAGCTCTCCGGCGGCACCACCGGCGTGCCCAAGCTGATCCCCCGCACCCACGACGACTACCTGTACTCGGTGTGGGGCTCCAACGAGATCTGCGCGGTGGACACCGGCACCCGCTTCCTGGTGGTGCTCCCCGCGGCGCACAACTTCCCGGTCAGCAGCCCCGGTTGGCTCGGCGTCTTCCACGCGGGCGGCACCGCGGTGCTCGCCCCGAACACCGACCCGGCGACCGCCTTCCCGCTGATCGAGCGGGAGCGGATCACCATGACCGGCCTGGTGCCCCCGCTGGCGATCGTCTGGACCGACGCCGCCGCGGCCACCGAGCACGACCTCTCCAGCCTGAAGTCGGTGCTGGTGGGCGGCGCGAAGTACAGCGAGGCGGCGGCCCGCCGCTTCGAGCCCGCCCTCGGCTGCCGCCTGCAGCAGGTCTTCGGCATGGCCGAGGGCCTGGTCAACTACACCCGACTGGACGACCCGTACGAGACGATCGTCTCCACCCAGGGCCGGCCGATCTCCCCCGACGACGAGATCCGCATCGTCGACGACCACGACCAGGATGTCGCCGAGGGCGAGTTCGGGCACCTGCTGACCCGCGGCCCGTACACCATCCGCGGCTACTGGCGGGCCCCGGAGCACAACGCGCGTTCCTTCACCGAGGACGGCTTCTACCGCACCGGCGACATCGTCCGCCGCACCCCGAGCGGCCACCTGGTGGTCGAGGGCCGCGCCAAGGACCAGATCAACCGGGGCGGCGAGAAGATCGCGCCGGAGGAGGTGGAGAACGTCATCCTCCGCCACCCGTCGGTGCACGACGTCTCCGTGGTCGCCGTCCCCGACGAGTACCTCGGCGAGCGCAGCCTGGCCTACGTGGTGCTGCGCAAGGACGCCGAGCCGGTGAAGTCCGTGGCGATCAAGCGGTTCGTCCGCGAGCAGGGCATCGCCGCGTTCAAGGTGCCCGACCTCGTGGAGTTCGTCGACGAGTTCCCGCAGACCGGCGTCGGCAAGGTCAGCAAGAAGGGGCTGCGGGCAGCCGCGGACTCCGCCCAGGATCACTGAAAGGCCCTCGACGAATCCCATGGCACTCCCCGCCATCGCCCCCTATCCGCTGCCCGCGCCCGAGGAACTGCCCGAGAACCGGGTCTCCTGGACGGCGGACCCGAGGCGCGCCGTGCTGCTCGTGCACGACCTGCAGAACCACTTCCTCGGCGCCTTCCCGGCCGGTGAGCAGCCACTGACCGGCATGCTCGCCAACACCGCCCGGCTGATCGCCGCGGCCCGCGCCGCCGGCGTGCCGGTGGTGTACTCGGCCCAGAAGGGCGGTCAGACGCCCGAGGAGCGCGGTCTCCAGCTGGACTTCTGGGGGCCGGGCGTGGCCGACGACCCCGAGAAGCTGGCCACCCCCGAGATCGTGGCGCCGGCGCCGGGCGACACGCTGCTCCGCAAGTGGAAGTACAGCGCCTTCGTCCGCACCGAGCTGGCCGACCTGATGGCCGGGTGGGGACGCGACGAGCTGATCGTCACCGGGGTCTACGCCCACATCGGCGTGCTGATGAGCGCGGCCGACGCCTGGCAGCGGGACATCCGCGCCCACCTGGTCGCCGACGCGGTCGC
This sequence comes from Streptomyces sp. NPDC002640, assembly GCF_053592575.1. Lineage (NCBI taxonomy): Bacteria > Bacillati > Actinomycetota > Actinomycetes > Kitasatosporales > Streptomycetaceae > Streptomyces > Streptomyces sp. NPDC002640. The sequence goes on from NZ_JBSFVZ010000009.1 coordinate 133,888, forward strand.
CGACTTCAGCCGCGACGACCACGACATGGCCCTGCGCTGGGCCGCCGGCCGCTGCGCGGCCGTCACCACCACCGACGCCCTGCTGGGCGCGCTGACCGAGAAGGACTGATCCGCGCGATGGCCCTCACCCTGAACCGGATCCACGCCGACGTCGCCGACTGTCTCGGCGAGGACCTCGCCGACATCCCGGTGGACGAGAACCTCGTGGACTACGGCCTGGACTCGGTCCGGATCATGGCGCTGCTGGAAGGCTGGCGCCGTGACCACGGCGTCACCGCCGACTTCGCGGACCTCGCGGAGAAGCCCGCCGTCGAGGCCTGGGCACAGCTCCTGGGGGCGACCTCGTGACGGTCGCCACGCCCGCCCCCACCGGGCAGTCCCGCACCGGGGGACCGGCCGAACTCCCGCTGACCGGCGCCCAGTCGGGCATGTGGTACGCGCAGGCCCTGGACCCGGCGAGCCCGGCGCTGAACACCGCGGAGTGCGCCGAGATCGACGGGCCGCTGGACCCGGAGCTCTTCGCGCGCGCCCTGCGGCTGGTCGTCGCGGAGGCCGACGCGCTGCGCGCCCGCTTCCTCGAGACCCCCGAGGGGCCGCGGCAGATCGTCCCGGACGAGGTCGCGGTGCCGTTCCAGGTGCTGGACCTGCGGGACGCCGCGGACCCGGCGGGCGCCGCCGAGGAGTGGATGCGCGCCGACCTGGCCGAGCCGTTCGACCTCACCGGCACCGAACCCCTGTTCAAGCAGGCCCTGTTGCGCACCGGGGACGAGCGCTGGCTGTGGTACCAGCGGATCCACCACCTGGTGATGGACGGCTACGGCTACACCCTGCTGGGCCGCCGCACCGCCGAGGCGTACACCGCGTTCGCCCGCGGGGAGGAGCCGCCCCCGCGCACCTTCCGGCCGCTGGCCGAACTCGTCGAGCTGGACGCCGAGTACCGCTCCGGCGACGCCTTCGAGGCCGACCGCGGGTACTGGGGCGAGCTGCTGGCCGACCGGCCGGAGGCCCCCCACCTGGCCGGCCGTCCCGCGCACCCCTCGCGGACCTTCCTGCGCCGCACCGCCCACCTGTCCCCCGAGGCCACCGACCGGCTCCGGCGGACCGCGTCCGCGCTGAAGGCCACCTGGCCCGAGGTGATGATCGCCGCCCAGGCGCTGTACACCGCACGCGCCACCAACCGGCAGGACGTGGTGCTGGGCGTGCCGCTGATGGGCCGGATGGGCTCGGCGGCGCTGCGCGTCCCCGGCATGGTGATGAACGTGCTGCCGCTGCGCGTCTCGGTGGAGCCGGAGCAGACCTTCGCCGAGCTGGTCCGCCAGGTCGTGCTGGCGCTGCGCGCGGCCCGCCGCCACCAGCGCTACCGCTACGAGGACATCCGCCGCGACCTCGGTCTCCTGGGCGAACAGCGCGCCCTGGTGGGGCCGTTGGTCAACACCATGCCGTTCGACTACGCGGTGGGCTTCGCCGGCTCCCCGGCCCGGCTCCGCAGCCTGTCCGCGGGTCCGGTCGACGACCTCACCGTCAACATCTACGACCGTGCCGACGGCCACGGCCTGGAGATCGACCACGACGCCAACCCCGCCCTCTACTCCGAGGACGAGGTCGCCGTCCACCAGCGGCGCTTCCTGGCCCTGCTGGACCGCCTGGTCGACGCCGACCCGCACCTCCCCCTGGCCGTGCACCCGGTGGCCCTGCCGGAGGAACTCGACCTGGTGCTGCGGGAGTTCAACGACACCTCCCGGGAGCTTCCGCCCACCACGCTGATCGGCCCGATCGAGGCGCAGGCGGCCCGCACCCCGGACGCCCCGGCCCTGGTCTTCGACGGCACCACCCTCACCTACGCCGAACTCAACGCCCGGGCCAACCGGCTGGCCCGCCACCTGATCGAGCGGGGCGCCGGTCCCGGCACGGTCGTCGGCGTGGCGGTCCCCCGCTCCCTGGAGCTGGTGACGGCCCTGCTGGCGGTGCTCAAGGCGGGCGCGGCCTACCTGCCGCTGGACCCGGACCACCCGGCGCAGCGGCTCGTCGACATGCTGGCGGACGCGGCCCCGGTCTGTGCGGTGACCGACCACGAGCGGCGGCTCCCGTCCGGCGTGGACACGCCGCTGGTGGTGCTGGACGGTCTGGACCTGTCGGCCCACCCGGCCTGCGACCCGGCCAGGGCGCTGACGCCGTCCCACCCCGCCTACGTGATCTACACCTCCGGCTCCACCGGCCGCCCCAAGGGCGTCGTGGTCCCGCACGGGGCGATCGACAACCGGCTGCGGTGGATGCAGCACGCGTACCCGCTGTCCGCGGGCGACCGGGTGCTGCAGAAGACCCCGGCCTCCTTCGACGTGTCGGTGTGGGAGTTCTTCTGGGCGCTGCGTGTCGGCGCGACGCTGGTGGTGGCCGAGCCCGGCGGGCACCGCGATCCGGCGTACCTGACGTGGCTGATCAACGAGGAGCGGATCACCACCTGCCACTTCGTGCCCTCGATGCTTCAGCTGTTCCTGGCCGAGCCGTCCGCCGCGTCGGTGGGCTCCACGCTGCGGCAGGTGTTCTGCAGCGGCGAGGCGCTGCCCCGGGACACCGCGCGGACCTTCGCCGCCCGGCTGCCGCAGGTGCGGCTGCACAACCTGTACGGCCCGACCGAGGCCGCCGTGGACGTCAGCTTCCACGAGGTGCTGCCGGGGCACGACGGTCCGGTGCCGATCGGCGCGCCCGTCTGGAACACCCGCCTGTACGTGCTGGACGCCGCGCTCCAGCCGTGCCCGCCCGGGGTTCCCGGCGAGCTGTACCTGGCCGGCGTCCAGCTGGCCGACGGCTACCTGGGCCGGCCGGAGCTGACCTCGTCCCGGTTCGTCGCCGACCCGTTCGGGCCGCCCGGTGAGCGGATGTACCGCACGGGCGACCTGGCCCGCTGGCGGGCGGACGGTCAGGTGGAGTACCTCGGCCGCACCGACCACCAGGTGAAGCTGCGCGGGCAGCGCATCGAACTCGGCGAGATCGAGGCCGCGTTGGCCGCCCAGGACGGTGTGGACGGCGCGTGCGCGCTGGTCCGCGAGGACCGGCCCGGCGACCAGCGGCTGGTCGGCTACGTCACCGGCTCCGCCGACCCGTCGGCGGTCCGCGAGGCGGTGGCGCTGACCCTGCCGGAGCACATGGTGCCGACGGCGGTGGTGGCGCTGGCGGAGTTCCCGCTGTCCCCCAACGGCAAGCTGGACCGCCGTGCCCTGCCCGCGCCGGTGCACGCGTCGGGAGGCCGCCGTCCCACGGTGGCCCGCGAGGAGGCGATGGCCCGGGTCTTCGCCGAGGTACTGGGGCTGGGCGAGGTGGGCGCCGACGACGCCTTCTTCGACCTCGGTGGCTCCTCGCTGCTGGCGATCCGGCTGGTGGCGCGGATCCGCGAGGAGTTCGGCGCCGAGCTCACCCTGGGCTCGCTGTTCGCCTCGCCGACGCCGGCGGCGCTCGCCGCGCGGCTGGACAGTGCCCGGCCGTCCTCCTCGGACGCGCTGGACGTCGTGCTGCCGCTGCGCCCCGAGGGCGACCGGCCGCCGCTGTTCGTGCTCCACCCGGCGGGCGGCATCGCCTGGTGCTACGCGGGCCTGCCCGCGCGGCTCGGCCCCGACCAGCCGGTGTACGGCATCCAGGCGCCGGGCCTGCTCGAGGGCGGTCCGCTGCCGGAGTCGCTGGAGTCGCTGGCCGCCGAGTACGTCGAGCGGGTCCGCGCGGTGCGGCCGCACGGGCCGTACCGGCTGATGGGCTGGTCCGTGGGCGGCGCGCTCGCGCAGACGATGGCGGTGCTGCTCCAGGAGGCCGGCGAGGAGGTGGACCTGCTGGCGCTGCTCGACGCGTTCCCCGCGGAGCAGTGGCGGGAGCGGCCCGCCCCCGAGGAGGGCGACGCCCTCACCGCGGTGCTCCGGATGGCGGGCCTGGAGCGGACGGGGGAGGCGACCAAGGAGGACGTCGTCGCCACGCTGGCCCGGCTGGGCAGCCCGCTGGGCGGCCTGTCCGACGTCACGCTCAACCGGATCGTCGACATCGTGCCGCACAACGCGCGGCTGATGCGGGAGCACGAGCACCGGTGCTACGAGGGCGACCTGCTGTTCTTCACGGCGGCGGCACCGCGGGCGGAGGACTGGCTGACGTGGGAGTCCTGGCGTCCGCACATCGGCGGCGAGGTCCGGAACCTCGACCTCGACTGCACCCATCCGCTGATCACGCAGGGCCGTCACCTGGACGCGGTGGCGGCGGCGGTCTCGGCCCGGATCAAGGAGCTCGACGCGTGAGTACGACGGACATTCCCTCCCCGTTCGACGGGGAGTCGCCGTTCCTGGTGCTGGGGAACGGGCGGGGGCAGCGGTCGTTGTGGCCGGCCTGGCGGGAGGTCCCCCCGGGCTGGACCCCCCTCTTCGGCCCCGCCCCCCGCCCCGCCTGCGACGACCACCTCCACCCCTCCTGACCCACCCCGCGACCCCACGGTCCACCACGGCAGGGGCGGCCCCACCCCGCCCCTGCCGCCGTCCACCGACCCCGCTCGTCGTTCATCACATCGTCCGGGGCGGCCCCGCAGCGGCGTGGACTACCTGGAAGAGGCGGCCGAGGCTGTCGGCGACTCCGTGACGCACGGTGGCGAGGGCCTGTGGTTGTCGTAAGCGTGGCGCCATGTTCCCGACCTCGACCTGACGGCGGACTGACTCACCGGCGCCGTCGTGATCGGTGAACCGGCGCTCGAACTCCTAGGCGCTGGGCGTTCACAGTTTCGCCCCCCTCGGCCACACCAACATCAGCAGGCAGGAAGCGGTGGAGAACAGGCGAGCAGTGTTCAACGACCTGCTCCCCGACGGCTGAGGAGCTGCCGCGTGGGCAGCCGCCCCGGGCGTTCGTACGACGGGATGCTCGCCCCGGCGGGCAGAAGCCGGTGGCGTCTCAGGCGCTGTCGGCGGTGTGCTGGTGAAGGTCGCGGTGCGCCTCGCACTGCTCGCCGAACACCTCCGCCCTGCAGGGTCCGGGACCCTCGTAGTGGTGGTCGTGGACCGTCGGAGTGACGGGAATGGCCTGCTGCCCGGCGAGCGGGGCGGCCTCGGTGTGGTCCAGGCGCTTCTCCACGGCGACGAGGCGGGCGACGAGTTCCTGCTGGGACGGGCTGCTCATGCTGCCTCCTCGAAGGACGGGTGGACGCCTGTGTCGGCTTCCCGGCGGCCTGTGCGTTATGTCCTCGCCCGGCGTGTGGGGGCGTCCCACCGGCGTTTTCCTTGCCGCCGGCCGGCTGATCCGGACGGAGGGACTACACCCCGCGGATGCCCGTGACGCGGAGGGCGTGGACGAGGGACCAGTGGTGGTCGTCGGAGACACCGCGGCCGGCCGCGAGGAGGAGCGGGACCAGGCGGTCCGGGTCGGGCCGGACGCAACGCACGACCTCCGCGGGGGCGTGGACCCGCACGTACGCGTCCAGCAGCAACCGCACCTCCCGGTGACGGCCCGCGGCGGTGAGGGAGAGGACCGCGTCGCCGATCTCCTCGGCCGCGCGGGCCACCCCCTGCCGCAGCACCCGCTCCCCGTCCTCCCCGCGCCCCGCCGCCGCGAGCGCGTCCTCGACCGGGACCAGCCGCGTCACCGGCAGCGAGGACACCTCCCAGAGCAGCGTGGTCCACTCGACGTCGTCCCGGGACCGTGACAGTTCCTCCGCGACCAGCGGGAGACGGGCGGGGGGCCAGGAGGCCATCTCGGCCAGCAGTGCGTGCGCCTCGCCGGAGAGGCCCTGGCCGCGGAGCCGGAGCAGGCGGGCCACCTGCTCGGCCGCCAGCCGCCGGTCCTCGGGCCCCGGGGTGTCCGTCCCGCCGGCCGCCGGCTCCTCCGTCGCCCCCGCGAACCGCGCACCCCGCGGTGCCCCGGCCCAAGCCCCGGCCCCAGCCCCCGCACGCCCCGGCTCCGGACCGAACCCGGGCACGGGAGCAGCAGCAGGGACCACAAGAGGAAAGTGACCCGTGGGCGGCGCGGGAACCGCCTGGGCGTCCGGTTCCTCCAGCATGCCGGCGAACCGCGCACTGCCCCGCGGCCGCTTCCGCTTCTGCCGGTCGGCAGCGGCAGCGGCAGCGGAGGAGGAGGAACCCGCCACCCCGACGGGCTCCGCCCGTTCCACGCGGCTCAACGCCTCCCACCGCCCCCGCAGTTCGGCGCACCGGGCGACGGCCCGCTCGTGGTCGTCGCAGGCCCAGGCCAGGTCCGCCCGCAGCGCCTCGGGGGCCCGGTCGCCGCCCGCCGCCTCGAGCGCGCGGCCCAGTTCCGCCCGGCGTCCGGCGGCCTCCTGCTCCTCGCGCCACGCGGCCTCCAGCCGGTCCCGCAGTGCCTCCCGCCCGCCGGGCCGGGCGTCGTACGCGGTCGCGGCGGCGGCGTGGAGGGCGCGGGCCGGCTCCGTCTCGGCGGCCGCCGCCGGGGCGCCGTGGGCGGCGGCCAGGTCATGGAGCAGTCCCGCGACCACGTCCCACGGCGGCACGTCCCGACCCTCCAGGCAGGCGCGCATGCCCTCGGGGTGCCGGTCCCAGAAGACGCCGGACCAGCCGGCCCGCTGGTCGACGCGCCCGAGGAGGCCTCCCAGGTAGCCTGCGAATTCCCGGACCCGCGCCGGGAGCTGTTCACCTGCCATGCCGTGTTCACCCCACCGCTGCGGACCGGAGCTTCCCGGCTCCGAAGGGAACACCAGCCGTGTTACGTCCGCGCTACGCGGAGTTTTCCGGCATGACGCGGCGTCGCCCCGCGCCCGCGAACGGTGACGGCCGCCGCCGGTGGCGCCCCTCCGGGGGCGAGGTGTAGCCACCGGCCGCAGGGGCACCCGGCGGGCGCACGCGACGTCGACCTCGTGCGCCCGCCCGCAGCAGGGGGCGCGCCGAAACGGATGGCTGATGACCAGCGGATTTCCGGGTCCGCAGGGCTACGGCTCGGACCCCTTCGCAGAGTTCTTCGCACGCCTGTTCAGCAGTGGTCTCCTCGGCCCGGCGCCGTCGGCCAGGAGTTCGGGCGGGGGCGCGCAGGGGCAGGGCGGCAACGGCGGCCCGCCCCGCCGGGTGGACATCGGCCGGCTGATGAGCCGCCCCGCCCAGGACCTGGTGCGCGCGGCGGCCGCCTACGCGGCCGAGCACGGCAGCCGTGACCTGGAGACCGAGCACCTGCTGCGCGCCGCCCTGGCCATCGAGCCGACGCGGAGCCTGATCGCCCGGGCGGGCGCCGATCCGGACGAGCTGGCCGCGGACATCGACAGCCGCGCCCCGTCGCCGGGCGAGGACGAGACGCCCCCGGCGTCGGTGGCGATGACCCCGGCGGTGAAGCGGGCCCTGCTGGACGCCCACGAGCTGGCCCGCAGGCGGGGCGACGGCTACATCGGCCCGGAGCACGTGCTGAGCGCGCTGGCCGACAACCCCGACTCGGCGGCCGGTCACATCCTCAGTACGGCCCGCTTCGCGCCCGCTCCCCCGCCGGAGGCGCAGGAGCCGCCCGGTGCGGCGGCCGGACGCGGTCCTTCCGGCTCCACGGCCGTGCGCCGCGGTCCCGAGGGGCCGCGGCACGGCATGAACACCCCGAACCTGGACCGCTACGGCCGTGACCTGACGGAACTGGCCCGCCAGGGGCGGATCGACCCGGTGATCGGGCGCGAGGAGGAGATCGAGCAGACCGTCGAGGTGCTCTCCCGGCGCGGCAAGAACAACCCGGTGCTGATCGGCGACGCGGGCGTCGGCAAGACGGCGATCGTCGAGGGCCTCGCCCAGCGGATCGCGGACGACGACGTCCCGGACGTGCTGACCGGGCGCCGGGTGGTGGCCCTGGACGTCTCCGGCGTGGTCGCCGGCACCCGCTACCGGGGCGACTTCGAGGAGCGGCTCAACGGGATCATCGACGAGATCCGCGCGCACCCCAACGAGCTGGTCGTCTTCATCGACGAGCTGCACACGGTGGTGGGCGCCGGCGGTGGCGGCGAGGGCGGTATGGACGCGGGCAACATCCTCAAGCCCGCCCTGGCCCGCGGCGAGCTGCACGTGGTGGGCGCGACGACGCTGGAGGAGTTCCGCAAAATCGAGAAGGACGCCGCACTGGCCCGCCGGTTCCAGCCGGTCATGGTGCCGGAGCCGTCGGTCGCCGACGCGATCCAGATCCTCCGCGGCCTGGCCGACCGCTACGAGGCCCACCACCAGGTCCGCTACACCGACGAGGCGCTGGTGGCGGCCGTGGAGCTGTCCGACCGCTACCTCACCGAGCGCTTCCTGCCGGACAAGGCGATCGACCTGATGGACCAGGCCGGCGCCCGGGTCCGGCTGCGGACGCGCTCCCGCGGCACGGACGTGCGGGCGCTGCAGCGGGAGGCGGAGCAGCTCACCCGGGACAAGGACCAGGCGGTCGCCGCCGAGCAGTACGAGGAGGCGATGCGGCTGCGGGACCGGATCGAGGAGGTCCGCGGCAGGATCGAGGCGGCCGGCCAGGAGGAGCACCCGGACGACGGGCAGCACCTGGTCGTGACCGTCGAGTCGATCGCCGAGGTGGTGTCCCGGCAGACGGGCATCCCGGTGGCCAGCCTGACCGCGGAGGAGAAGGAGCGGCTGCTGCACCTGGAGGAGCACCTGCACGAGCGGGTGGTGGGCCAGGAGGAGGCCGTGAGGGCGGTCTCGGACGCCGTGCTGCGGGCCCGCGCCGGCCTGGCGGGTCCGGACCGGCCGATCGGCAGCTTCCTCTTCCTCGGGCCGACCGGCGTGGGCAAGACGGAGCTGGCGCGCGCCCTCGCCGAGGCGCTGTTCGGCAGCGAGGAGCGGATGGTCCGCCTGGACATGAGCGAGTACCAGGAGCGGCACACGGTGAGCCGCCTGGTCGGCGCCCCGCCCGGCTACGTCGGGCACGAGGAGGCCGGCCAGCTCACCGAGGTGGTGCGGCGCCATCCGTACTCGCTGCTGCTGCTCGACGAGGTGGAGAAGGCGCACCCGGACGTCTTCAACATCCTCCTGCAGGTGCTGGACGACGGCCGGCTGACCGACTCGCAGGGACGCACGGTCGACTTCACCAACACGGTGATCGTGATGACCAGCAACCTGGGCTCGGAGGCGATCGTCCGGGGCGGCGGGACGCTGGGCTTCACCACCGCGGACGCGGCGGCGGACGAGGAGGCCCGCCGGGAGCAGGTGCTCCGTCCGCTGCGGCAGCACTTCCGGCCGGAGTTCCTGAACCGGATCGACGAGATCGTGGTGTTCCGCCAGCTCACCGACGTCCAGCTGCGGCAGATCACCGACCTGATGCTGGAGCGGACCCGGCGGCGGCTGCACGCCCAGGAGGTCACGGTGCGGTTCACCGACGAGGCCGTGGACTGGCTGGCGCGCCACGGTCACCAGCCGGAGTACGGTGCCCGGCCGCTGCGCCGCACCATCCAGCGCGAGGTGGACAACGAGCTGTCCCGGATGCTGCTGGACGGCCGGCTGTCCGGGGGCGGCCGGGTCACGGTGGAGGTCGGCGCGGACGACCGCCTCGCGTTCCAGGTGGAGGGCGGCGGGGCGACCGCGGCGGCCGGGGGCCAGGAGGCTCCGCCGGAAGCGCCGTTCGGCGGCTCCGGCGGCACCGGCTCCTGAGCAACCCGGCCCTGCGGCACCGGCTCCTGAGCGCCCCGGCCGCGGTGGTGCGGTCCCGTCAGCGGGCGGGCCGCACCACCATGGCGGAGCCGCCTCCCCGGCGAACCGTTTCGGCGGCCGCGGTCCAGCGGCCGTCGGGCAGCCGGTGCACACCTGTGGCCGCGCCAATCTCCGGGTTGCGGCCGAACACGTGCCCGATCGCCTCGAGTTCGGCCCGCAGCGCGCTGTCGTACAGGCCGGGCTCGAGCTCGGTGCGGGCGGCGTTGCGCTGGCTGGCGCGCGGCGCGGCGATGGCGTCGACCAGCGGGAGCCCCCGGTCGACCACGCCGGTGAGGGTCTGCAGCACGGTGGTGATGATGGTCGCGCCGCCGGGCGAACCGAGCGCCAGCACCGGCCTGCCGTGTCCGTCGAGGACGATGGTGGGCGACATCGAGGACCGCGGCCGCTTGCCCGGACCGGGCAGGTTCGGGTCGTGCACGGCGGGGTTGGCGGGGGCGAAGGAGAAGTCGGTCAGCTCGTTGTTGAGCAGGAACCCGCGGCCCGGCACGGTGATGCCGCTGCCGCCGGTCTGCTCGATGGTGAGCGTGTAGGCGACCACGTTGCCCCACTTGTCGGCGACCGTGAGGTGGGTGGTGCTCTCGCCCTCGTAGGTGGTCGGGGCGGCCTCACCGCCGGTGGCGCAGGCCGCGGGGTCGCGCGGGTCGCCGGGGGCGACGGGGCTGGTGAGCACCGCGTCGTCCTTGATCAGGCAGGCGCGGGAGTCGGCGAACTCCTGGGAGAGCAGTTCGCGGGTGGGCACGTCCTCGAAGGCGGGGTCGCCGACCCAGCGCCCCCGGTCGGCGAAGGCGACGCGACTGGCCTCGACGAAGCGGTGCAGGTACTGGGCCTGGGTGGCCCGGGAGAGGTCGGTGCGCTCCAGGATGTTGAGGGCCTCGCCGACGGTGGTGCCGCCCGAGGAGGACGGGGCCATGCCGTAGACCTTCAGGCCCCGGTAGTCGACGCGGGTGGGCGCCTGCCCCTTGACCCGGTACCGCGCCAGGTCCCGTGCGGTGAGGTCGCCGGGCCGCGCGCGGTAGCCCGAACCCGGGTCCACGGGCGGGTGGTTGACCGTCTCGACGACGTCCTCGGCGATCGGCCCGCGGTACATGACGCCGGCGCCGTCGCGGGCCATCCGCGCGTAGGTGCGCGCCAGGTCCGGGTTCGTGAACGTGGAGCCGACCACCGGGAGCCGGCCACCGGGGAGGAAGAGGTCCACGGTGTCGGGGAAGTTGCGGAACCGGGCCTCGTTGGCGGCGGTCTGCGCGCGGAAGGTCTCGTCGACGGTGAAGCCCTCGCGGGCCAGCCGCTCGGCGGGCGCCAGGAGGGTGCCGAGCCGCTTGCTGCCCCAGCGGTCCAGCACGGCGTCCCAGGTGGCGGGCGTTCCGGGGGTGCCGACGGAGAGGCCGCTGGTGACGGCCTCGGCGAACGGGATCGGCCGGCCGTCCTCGAGGAACAGGTCGCGTCCGGCGCTGAGCGGCGCCGTCTCACGGCCGTCCACGGTGTGCACGGTGCGGGACCGGGCGTCGTAGTGGACGAAGTAGCCGCCCCCGCCGATTCCGGCCGAGTAGGGCTCGGTGACGCCGAGGGCCGCGGCGGTGGCGACCGCGGCGTCGACCGCGTTGCCGCCCTTCCTGAGGATCTCCAGCCCGGCCGCCGTGGCGTCCGGGTCGACGCTGGAGACGGCTCCGCCGTAGCCGGTGGCCACCGGCGTCTTGACGGGCGTCGCACCGGGCCGGTCCGCGGGCGAGCCCTGCGCCGGCGCGGCGACGGTGAGGGAGGAGAGGAGGGCGGCGGAGACGGCGAGGACGGCCGGCCTCCTGCGCCGGAGCCCTCCCGGCGCTCCGGCCTCGTTCCGGGTGACGGGCTGGGGTGTGACGGAAGGACGCACCTTTACCTCCGGTCGTCGGGAATCGCCGCAGCCTAGCCCAAATTGCCGTGCACACTTCAGAGGCGCGCTCGAACGCCTGATGGGCTCCCGCTAGGCTGCGCGCCCATGAATACCGTCGTACTGTTCCTCGCCGTCGCCGTGGTCGCGCTGGGCGTGGGCGCGGCACTGGGCTGGCTGTTCCGCGGCCGCCTCGCCGACCGCCGGCTCCGCCGCAAACAGTCCTTCTTCGGCCTGCCGGACAACGCGGAGTCACTGCTGGTCGTCAACCGCGACCCGGGGGCCGGCCCGGAGCTCACCGTGGTGCGGCACGACGTCTTCGCCCTGCTGGAGCTCGCCGCCGTGGTCAAGGAGTGCAACGCCCACGCGCAGCTGGTGCCGCACGACGCGGCGCAGCAGAGCTTCGGCGAGCGGACCGAGTTCTGCGTCGGCGGCCCGGGCGCCAACCGGCGGCTGGCGGCGCACCTGCACTCGCTCCTGCCGGGCGTGCGGATCAACGTGGAGCCGGACGCCGGCCCGGACCGGGGCGCGTTCCAGATCGGCTCGGAGCGCTTCCGGATGGAGCCGGGCAAGGAGGAGTACGTCCTGCTGGCGCGGCTGACGGCGGGCCAGGGCAGGAACGCGCGCCCGGTCTTCCTCTTCTGCGGCCAGCGCGCCATCACCAACCAGGCGGCGACCCGCTACCTGGCCCGCAACCACGAGAAGCTGGCGCGGAAGTACGACGGCGGTTCCTTCGTGCTGCTGCTCAAGGTGGTGAACTCGGCCGCTTACGGGGCCGATGTGGTCGAACTGGTGGGCGACGTGACCAAGGCGGCGCAGTCGGCGGCCCCGGTGAAGACGCTGCAGGCGCAGCCCAAGCACCGGGCGGGTTCCTGAGCGGGACGCCCTGCGGAGGCCGGTGCCGGGCGGCCGGGCTCGGACCCGGCCGGCGCGCAGCTGACCTTCTCCCCGTCCGGGGCGGGCCGTCCTGCGGACGGGCCGCCACCGCGCGAGCAGTGATCTCCGGCTGCTGCCGGGCGGATCCAGGGGTGCCCTGTGAGCCGCCGCTCCCTACGGCCTGTCGGCCGTGGGCGGGGCCTCGCCCGGCAGCAGCGGTCCCGCCTCGGCCGGGCCGACGGCCTCGGTCTTGGGGTTGCGCTGCTCGCGCCGGGCGACCCACCCGGCGAACCAGGAGAGCAACATGCACATCCCGATGTAGACAGGCGAGATCACCAGGACCACGGGGATGAAAGGCAAATCATAGTCAAGGTTCGACGCGATGAGTTTCCCCGCGTGCAGGAACTCCTCGTAGGTGATGAGGAAGCCCAGTGAGGTGTCCTTCAGGGCGACCACCAACTGGCTGATGATGGAGGGCAGCATGGCCCGCGCCGCCTGGGGCGCGAGCACGTAGGTCATCACCTGGGTCTTGCGCATGCCGAGGGCGTAGGCCGCCTCCCGCTGGCCCCGGTCCACCGAGTTGATGCCGGAGCGGAAGACCTCGGCGAGGACCGAGCCGTTGTAGAGGGTGAGCCCCGTGACGAGGGCGGGCAGCGGCTGGACCTCCAGCGCCACGAAGACGAAGAAGATCATCACCAGCACCGGCATGGCGCGGAAGAACTCCACCAGCAGGGTGGAGATCCAGCGCAGGACGCGGTGCTCGGAGAGCCGCCCGACGGCGAGCACGCATCCCAGCAGCAGGGAGAGCACGGCGGCGATCGCGAAGGCCTTGAGGGTGTTGCCGAGCCCCCGCAGCAGCAGTTCCTGGATCCCCTTGTACTGGAACGGGCTCCACTTCTCGCCCTCGAACTGGCCCGTGTCGATCAGCAGGTACACCAGCCAGCCGAGCAGCGCCAGGATCACCACGGTGGCCCCCACGCCGTAGAGGCGGTGCCGGGCACGGGCCTTGGGGCCGGGGAGGTCGTAGAGGGCGGAGGGCGTGTTCGCGGTCATCGGGGCACTCCCCACTTGCGCTCCAGCACGTTGAAGAGCGCGCTGATGGCGAGGGTGATGATCAGGTAGCCGAGGGCGATCCAGACGAAGGTCCAGATGACGTCGTAGCCGAGTTCGCCCAGCGTCTTGTAGGTGCCGAGCAGTTCGGTGACGCTGAACGCGCCCGCGATGGCGGAGTTCTTGGCCAGGGCGATCAGGGTGGAGCCGACCGGCGGGATGACGGTGCGGAAGGCCTGCGGCAGGACGACGTGGGAGAGCGTCTGGGTGAACGTCATGCCGAGGCTGCGGGCGGCCTCGCCCTGGCCCCGGGGCACCGTGTTGATGCCGGAGCGCAGCGCCTCGCAGATGAACGCGGAGGTGTAGCAGCCCAGCGCCAGCACCGCGAAGACGTTGAACGGCAGCACCAGGCCGAACCGGGGCAGGCCCAGCAGCACCGCGAAGAACAGCAGGGTCAGCGGGGTGTTGCGCAGCACCGTCACCCAGACCGTGCCGACGACCCGCAGCGATCCGACCGGGGCGACCCGGAAGGAGGCCATCACGAAGCCCAGTGCCAGGGCGAGCAGCGAGGCGAAGAAGGTGAGCTGGACGGTGCCGAGGAAGCCCTCGCCGTAGGTGGAGAAGTTGTCGCTCAGTACGTTCACGTCAGGTTCCGGTCCCTCGCTCAGCCCGCCGGGTATCGGTCGATGGGGGGCGGCTGGGGCGCCGGCACCCCGGAGAGGCCGAGGGTGGCCTCGTACGCCCGCTTCCAGTCGCCGTTCTTCTGCCGCTCCTCCAGGGCGTCGTTCAGGGCCTCCCGCAGCGCGTTGTCCTCCCGGGGGACGCCGATGCCGTAGGGCTCCTCGGAGAACGGCCTGCCGACCACCTTCAGCTCCTCGGGCACCTTGGCGGCGTAGCCGATGAGGATGGCGTCGTCGGTGGTGACGGCGTCGACCTGATAGGTCAGCAGGTTGTCCACGCAGACCGAGTAGGAGTCGTAGGCGACGAGGGTGGCCTCGGGGTACTCGTCCCTGATCCGCTGGTACGGGGTGGAGCCGGAGGCCGAGCAGACCCGCTTGCCGGACAGGTCGTCGGGGCCCTTGATGTCCTTCTCGTCCTTGCGCACCAGGAGCCCCTGCCCGGCCATGTAGTAGGGCCCGGCGAAGCCGACCAGCTTCTTGCGGTTGTCGTTGATGGTGTAGGTGCCGACGTAGAAGTCGATCTGCCCGTTCTGCAGGGCGGTCTCGCGGTTGGCGGAGGCGATGGTCCGGAATTGGATGCGGCCGGGGTCCAGGCCGAGCGAGGCCGACATCATGCGGGCGATCTCGATGTCGAAGCCGGTGTAGTCGCCGGTGGCCGGGTCCTTCTCCCCGAGGAACGGCTGGTCCTCCTTGGCGCCGACGACGAAGTGGCCGCGCCGTTCCGCGCGACGCCAGGTCGGGGACTCGGGCAGCCGGAAGTCCTCGTTCACCCGATAGGTGGGGAGCTGGTCCTGGGCGGGCCCCTTCACCGGCGGGCTGCCGTCCTTGCCACAGGCGGCCGTGGCGAGGACCAGGGCGGCGGCGAGGAGGGAGCCGACGGCACGGCCGGCGAAGCGCCGTCGGGCGGCGCGGCGGGGCGGGACGGTGCTGGGGCGGGGTGGGACGGTGCTGTGGTGTGCGGTGCGGGGGTGCAGGGCGGTGCGGGGGTGGGCGGTGCGGTGGTCGGCGGTGCGGTGGTCGGCGGTGCTGCGGGCGGGATTCGTCATGGGCGCGCCCCGGTCAGTGCTTGAGGATCTTGGACAGGAAGTCCTTGGCCCGCTCGCTTCGCGGGTCGGTGAAGAACTCCTCCGGCGGACGGTCCTCGACGATCTTCCCGTCGGCCATGAAGACCACGCGGTTGGCGGCGGAGCGGGCGAAGCCCATCTCGTGGGTGACCACCACCATGGTCATGCCCTCGCGGGCGAGCTGCCGCATGACCTCGAGGACCTCGTTGATCATCTCCGGGTCGAGGGCGGAGGTGGGCTCGTCGAAGAGGAGCGCGGTGGGTTCCATCGCGAGGGCCCGGGCGATCGCCACGCGCTGCTGCTGGCCGCCGGAGAGCTGGGCGGGGTACTTGTCGGCGTGGGCGGCGAGCCCCACGCGTTCCAGCAGTTCGCGGGAGCGCCGGTCGGCGTCCTCCCGCTTGCGGCCGCGGACCTTGATCTGGGCGAGCGAGACGTTCTGCAGGACCGTCTTGTGGGCGAAGAGGTTGAACGACTGGAAGACCATCCCGACCTCGGCCCGCAGCTGGGCGAGTGCCTTGCCCTCCTCGGGCAGCGGCCGCCCCTCGAGGCTGATGCTGCCGGACTGGATGGTCTCCAGCCGGTTGATCGCCCTGCACAGCGTCGACTTGCCGGACCCCGAGGGGCCGATCACCACGACCACCTCGCCGCGCGAGACGGTCAGGTTGATGTCCTGAAGGACGTGCAGGTCGCCGTAGTACTTGTTGACGTCGCGCAGTTCGATCAAAGGCTCGATCAGAGGATCGAAGGCCATGCCCAGCCCCATTGCTCATCGACGTGTCGTTGGCTCCGTAAACTATCCGACACCCTCCGATATGTGATGGAGGCACGCACTTCGGACACCATCCCACCGGTCCACGCGAAGGGGCGGGCGGGAACAGGCCGCACGGGGTCCGGTGGCGGACCGATCCGGTCACCGCACGCAAAGGGGGCTCCCCCCGGGGCGCGGTCCGCGCCGTGGGAGGAGCCCCCTACCGCCCGCCGGGTGCTACTCGATGCCGAGCAGCATCTTCAGCGGGCTGATGGCGAAGTAGGCCAGGAAGAGCACCGCGGTCCCCCACAGCAGCCAGTGCACCTCGCGGGCGCGGCCCAGGCAGGCCTTGATGACCACGTAGGCGATGAAGCCGGCGCCGATGCCGTAGGTGATGGAGTACGTGAACGGCATGACGGTGATCGTCAGGAAGGCGGGGATCGCGACGTCGTAGCGGTCCCACTCGATGTGCCGGACCTGCGTCATCATCAGGAAGCCGACCGCGACCAGGGCCGGGGAGGCCGCCTGCATCGGCACCATGGTGAGCAGCGGGGTGAAGAAGAGCGCGAGGGCGAACAGACCGCCGGTGACGAGGCTGGCGAAGCCGGTGCGGGCGCCTTCACCGACACCGGCGGCCGACTCCACGTAGGTGGTGGCGGACGAGGACGAGGCCGCGCCGCCCGCGACCGCCGCGGCGCCGTCGATCAGCAGGACGCGGCTGAGGCCGGGCACCTGACCCCGCTCGTCGAGCAGACCCGCCTCGGCGGTGACGCCCACGACGGTGCCCATGGTGTCGAAGAAGTCGGAGAGGATCAGGGTGAAGATCAGCAGGACCACGGTCAGGACGGTGACCTGACCGAAGGCGCCGAGCAGGTCGAACTGGCCGAGCAGGCCGAAGTCAGGGGCCGCGACGGGGCTGTCCGGCAGGGCCGGGGTGGTGAGGCCCCAGCTCTTCACGTCGGCCAGCGCGTTGATGACGATGGCGAGCAGCGTCATCAGGACGATGCTGATGAGGATGGCGCCCTTCACCTTGCGGGCGAGCAGGACGATCGTGACAAGGACGCCCAGGCAGAAGACCAGCATCGGCCAGCCGGTGAGGGTGCCGGTGCCGAGCTGCACGGGCACGGTGGTGTTCGCGGCGTCCGGGATGCGGGTGACGAAGCCGGCGTCGACGAAGCCGATGAAGGCGATGAACAGACCGATGCCGACGCTGATCGCCTGCTTGAGCGGCTGCGGGATGGCGTGCATGATCGCCTCACGCAGACCGGTCATCACCAGCACGCAGATCAGCAGGCCCTCGAGGACGACGAGGCCCATCGCGTCGTCCCACGCCATCAGCGGGGCGATCTGGAAGGCGACGACGGCGTTGAGGCCGAGGCCGGCGGCCAGGGCGAGCGGCAGGTTGCCGCCCACGCCCATGATCACCGTCATCACGGCGGCCACCAGGGCGGTGGCGGTGGCCAGCTGGGCCGGGTCGAGCTGGTCGCCGAACTTGTCCTTGGCACTGCCGAGGATGATCGGGTTCAGAACCAGGATGTACGCCATGGTGAAGAAGGTGGCGAGTCCGCCGCGGATCTCCCGACCGTAGGTCGAGCCCCGCTCACTGATGCGGAAGAACCGGTCCAGTCCACCGCCACCGCCGCCGCCGGCTCTGGCGGGCGGCGCTGCGTTTCCGGTGTCTGTTTGCTGCATGACGTCTCCTGGAACTGAACGGGCAGGGGGAACGGCCGGCGTGGCGCCGTGGACGGCATGCTGCCGCCAGGCGTCGCGAACACACGTGCGGCGTCTTGCGAGCGGATCATACGCATCACACGCGAACTCTCAACTCCCGCATACGCGCGTAGATTTGATCAAGAAACTTTCCTCGTAGCTTGCTACGAACCTGACGGTGATCTATCCCGCCCAATCGGGACACCGGCGACAGCGACCGTGGAACAACCCGGTGTGACTGCATACTCTCCGTCCGTGCATCCACAACTCCCTTTCAATGCACGCGCTGCCCGCACACTGCGCGAGAGGCTCGGGATGGCACCCGGCCACGTCGCGTACGGAATGCGCGCCTCCTACGGGATGACCTACGTGACGCCCGATCACATCACCGCCTGGGAGCGTGGCATCGCGGTGCCCAGCCTCCATGAACTCACCGCCCTGGCAGGGGCGTTGTGGTGCGCTCCCGGTGATCTGATGGGCGCCCCGCGCACCTTGCGCGAGCACCGTCTGGCGCGGGGGATGGCGCCGGAGGACGTCGCCCAGGCGATCGGCATGCCGCTCGGCGACTACCTCCGCATGGAGGAGTCCGGCCGGTGGACGGGCACGCCGTTCCAGGCGGGACAGCTGGGCAGCGCACTGCAGTTGCCGGCGTCCGCCATGATCGCCATCACCGGCCTGGAGGAGCAGCTCGCCTCGCTGCTCGTCGAGGCGGTCTCCACACGGTGGCAGGCCCACATCAAGGCGGTGGCCCGCCTCGTCTCGATGGAGAAGCGGGATCTCCAGGACGCTCTGCGGACCATGCACGGCGAGTACCAGAACCTGATGGCGATGGCGCTCGGCCGGACCACCGCGGCCGCCGCTTCCGCCGAGGAGGGGAAGAAGAACTACCTCGACAACATCGTCCAGCGGTTCTGGGAGTGCCTCGGGCACCGGTGAGCGGGCACCGCGGCGAGGCAGTCCCCCGGCGCGAGCCCCCCGGCGCGCGGACGCCCCCGCCGGAGGTCCGGCGGGGGCGCCTGTGGGGGCCGCCGACGACGAGGTGCGTGGCCGGCGGCGGACCGTGGTGGGGGCACGGCCGTGGGGCCCTGACCGGTCCGCCGGGAGGAGGGGGGCACGTCCTCCCGCCCGGCGGACCGGCGGTCCCCCGTCAGGCCCGAAGGCCTGGGATCAGGAGGTCGAGCAGCCCGTCACGGTCGGGGCGGAACCGCCGCCGCCGGCCGTGAAGCCGTAGCCGGTCGACGCACCGGCCGCGAGCGAGCCGTTCCAGGCGGCGTTCCGGACCGTCACCGTGCTGCCGCTCGTGGTGGGGGTGCCGTTCCACAGCGACACCACGCTCTGCCCGGACGGCATGGCCATCGTCACGGTCCAGCGGCTGACGGCGGAGCCGCCCGCCGTGACGGTCACCGTGCCGTTGTACCCGCCGTTCCAGGCGGAGTCGGTCCGGAAGATGGCGGTGCAGGAGCCGGATCCGCCTGGGGGCGGCGTGGTGGTGGCGCCGTTCAGGGCGTCGAGCCGCATGGCCGTCCGCCACAGGGACTGGATCGTCATCGTCGTGCGACCCTTCGCCGGGGGTGGTCAGGATCGAGCAGGCAGCGGACGGCTTGGACGGCGCCCCAGCCGCAATTTTCGGTACGCACTCCTCGGCGTGGGGCGCCGTTTACCGCTGCGAGCCGAGAAATTAGCGAACACGAGGGGAAGTTGCATCCCCTCGGGACAATTTTTATTACGAAAACTCGCCGAAAGTTTCGACTCCGCAGGCCGGAGCGGGCGGGGCCGCCGGCGCGACGTGGACGTGCGCCCCGCCGGGCGGAGGGAACCACCGGCGGGGCACACGGGAACGGGGGGCAGGAGGTGAGGTCGACGTCGCCACCCAGAGGGTGGAAGCGATGGGAGCGCTCCCACACACAGATTGCGGGCATGTCAACGGGAGGGCAACATCTGATTGCGCCAGAGTCACGCTGCGCCGTTGCCCTCCGCTCCCCCGGCGGCGCCCCCCGCGACGCCCCCTGTGACTAGGGCAGTTGACGGAGGAGAGGCGCGGCGCCGGGGGCGGAGATTGTTGGCGGAACTCCAACCTTGACGTGAACCCGCCCAACTGAATTCATGGGAGCGCTCCCAGGAACGTACGCATCCCCTCGTCACAGGCGCCGATGACAACGTTGGCGCCGCCTTGTTGGAGGCATCGTGAGAACCGCACGCGTACCAGGACGGCGGCCCGTCGCGGCCGTCGTCTCCGCACTGGTCATGCTCCTCGGGCTCCTCGCCCTGGGCTCCGCCCCGGCGCACGCCGCGCCGGCCGGGATCCGGGTCGTCGACGGCCGGGTGGTCGAGTCCAACGGCAACCCCTTCGTCATGCGCGGGGTCAACCACGCGCACACCTGGTACCAGAGCCAGACCCGGTCGTTCGCCGACATCAAGGCGCTCGGCGCCAACACCGTCCGCGTCGTCCTCGCCAGCGGGCAGCGCTGGACCGCCAACAGCGCCCAGGACGTCGCCGCCGTGGTCGACCGCTGCAAGGCCAACAAGCTGATCTGCGTCCTCGAGGTGCACGACACCACCGGGTACGGCGAGCAGTCCGGGGCCGCCACGCTGGACCAGGCCGCCGACTACTGGATCAGCCTCAAGGACGTCCTGGCGGGCCAGGAGGACTACGTCGTCGTCAACATCGGCAACGAGCCCTGGGGCAACAGCAACCACGCGGGCTGGACGGACGCCACCAAGAGGGCCGTCGTCAAGCTGCGCGACGCCGGATTCCGCCACGCCCTGATGGTGGACGCCCCCAACTGGGGCCAGGACTGGTCGAACACCATGCGCGACAACGCCGCCTCGGTCTTCGCCGCCGACCCGGACCGCAACACCGTCTTCTCGGTCCACATGTACGGCGTGTACGACACCGCCGCCGAGGTGCAGAGCTACCTCAACCACTTCGTCACCAACAAACTCCCCCTCGTCGTCGGCGAGTTCGGCCACGACCACAGCGACGGCAACCCGGACGAGGACGCCGTCATGGCGACCGCCCGCTCGCTCGGCATCGGCTACATCGGCTGGTCGTGGAGCGGCAACGGCGGCGGGGTCGAGTACCTCGACATGGTGAACAACTTCGACGCCGCCTCCCTCACCACCTGGGGCAACCGCTTCTTCAAGGGCGCCGACGGCATCGCCCAGACCTCCCGCGAGGCCACCGTCTACTCCGGCGGTACGGGCGGCGACACCCAGGCGCCCACCGCGCCCGGAGCACCGAAGGCCTCCGGCGTCACCTCCGGTGCGGCCACGCTGACCTGGACCGCGTCCACCGACGACGTGGGCGTCACCGGGTACGAGGTGGTCCGCGTCGACGGCTCCTCGCGGACCGTGGTCGCGACCTCCGCCACCACCTCGGCGACGGTGGGCGCCCTGTCCGCGAACACCGCCTACACCTTCGCGGTCCGGGCCCGGGACGCGGCCGGCAACCGCTCCGCCGACTCGGCCACGGTCCAGGTCACGACCCAGCCGGGCGGCGGGACCCCGGGCGGGAGCTGCGCCGTCGGCTACCGGGCGACCAACCAGTGGTCGGGCGGTTTCCAGGGCGAGATCGTCCTGCGCAACACGGGCGCCGCGGCCGTCGGCAACTGGAAGCTGGAGTTCGCCTTCGCCGACGGTCAGCGGATCGGCAACATGTGGGGCGGCACGGCCGCGCAGTCGGGCGGTGCGGTGACGGTCACTCCCGCCTCGTACACCTCCACCGTCCCGGCGGGCGGCTCCGTGACCCTGGGCTTCCTCGCCACCAAGGGGTCGGTCAACACCGCCCCCGCGCGGTTCACCCTCGACGGGGCGGTCTGCTCCGCCCTGTGACCCGGACCGGGCGACGGCCCGCACCCCCTCCCCGGGGGGTGCGGGCCGTTTCCGTGTACCCGCCCCGGAACCACGGCCGCGGCCGCCGCAGGACGCCTCCGCCGCTTCCCGAAAGGCCTCCGTCACGCCCATTGCCCCCACCCACAGGGCTCGCTATGTTAACGGGAAATCACATCTGCTCGGGCGCGCTCTTTACGTGATGGACAGCCAACAGGCCAGTCGTAGCAGGGAATTAACTCCGGCCGGCCCCTCAGGGAAGCAGGTAAGTCAATGCAGAACCTCAACCGGCGAAGGGTGCTGTCGCTCGGGGCGGCGCTCGGCCTCGTGAGTGTCACGAGCCCGGCCACGGCGTGGGCCTGGTCCTCGTCGAACTCCGTGGCCGGGAGCGGCGACGGGACCGACCCCGAGTACGTCTGGGACGACCTGGCCGACCCGCTGATGGCGTCGATGTTCGACAGCGGGCGGATACCGGCGATCAACACCGCCTGGGCGTCGTGGGTGAACAACAACGACCCGCTGCCCGCCGGTCTGCCGGCTCCGGTCGCCACCTACCTGCGGCAGGTCAACCGGCTCCCCGCCTGGGCCGACCAGGCCAAGCTGGACCGTGCCGCCGACTTCAACCGGCGCCGCAGCACCTACCTGTTCATGCTGTACGGCCTCGGCAGCGGCATCATGAGCACGGTGATCCCGCGCGAGGCCCGGAGCGTGTACTGGTCCGCGGGCGGGGCCGACATGCAGGACCGCGCGGCCAAGACGTTCACCTTCGGCTACGACCTCGTCCAGCTGGACGCGTTCCGGCCGTCGGGGCAGTTCATCGTCACCGCCAACAAGACCCGCATGGTGCACGCCACCGTGCGGCACCTCCTGCCGCAGTCGCCGCACTGGCGCGCGGGCGCCGACCAGACCATCCCGATCAGCGCCGCCGACGTCCTGGTCACGTTCCACAGCCTCGGCACGTTCGTGCACAAGAAGCTGAAGGACTGGCGGATCCCGTACCCGGCCGCCGACCAGGAGGCCTTCCTGCACTCGTGGCAGGTCGCCCTGCACCTGCTCGGTGTGCCGGACCAGTACATCCCCAGCACCTGGGCGGCCGCGGAGGCCCAGTCCGCGCAGGTCCTCACCCCGATCATGGCCCCCACCACCGAGGGCATCGAGCTGGCCGAGGTGCTGCTCGGGCTGACCGCCCAGATCGACCTCGGGGTGACGCGCGGCTTCCTCAACGAGTTCGTGCGCTACGTCCTCAGCGACGACGTCGGGGACTGGCTGGGGCTGCGGCGCGACTACGCGGCCGCGGCGCTGGTCCGCACGGCGTGGCCGGCGTACATCCTCTTCCACGAAGGGCTGTCGCCCGTCATGCCCGGCACGTTCTACATGATGGACCAGTTCATCAGGGCCGTGGCCATGGCGTTCCTCAACCGCGGCGAGGACTCGCAGACCACTCCCATCACCATCCCCACCGGGAACCGTCCCTCCTGATCCGCCGAAGGGCCCGCCCCGCCTTCCGCGGGGCGGGCCGCCGGCTCACACCCCCAGGGCGGCGGCCATCAGGACGGTCACCGCGTCACGGTGCTCGGGGCGGTCCTGCCAGCGCAGCCGGCGGCCGGCCTCGACCACCACGCCGAAGCCCGCGTGCACCAGGGTCCGTGCGCCGCGCGGGTCCAGTTCCGGACGGGCGAGCAGCAGTTGCTGCTCCCACACGGCGATGTGGTCCCGCTGTGCGAGGACCACCGGGCGCCGCAACGTGTCCGGCAGGCCGGCCAGTTCCGCCTCGGCGACGCTGTTGAGCTCGGTGTGCTCGAAGCTGTAGGCCACGTAGGTCGCGGCGAGCGCCACCACGGCGTCGCGGGGATCACCCACCCCGCGCAGGCTCCGCTCGACGCCCTGGGCCAGCAGTTCCGCCGCCTGCAGGCAGGCCGCCGCCAGGATGTCGACCTTCCCCGGGTAGTGCCGGTACAGCGCCGAGGGGGCCAGTCCCACCGCCCGGGCGATGTCCCCGTTGGTGACGCTGGTGAACCCGTCGCGCGCGAAGAGCGGAACGGCGGCGGCGAGGATCTCCGCCCGCCGGGTGCGCGGCACCGGGGCGGGCAGTTCGACGTGCCGCGCTCCTTGCGGCACCGCCGCCGTGGGGTCGGTGGCGGTCACCCGCAGCGCGGCGGCGACCAGCAGGTCCTCGGTGCGGCGCCGGGCGACGGAGACGTGGTGCGTCGTGACGGACCCGATCGCGCCGAGCGCGGCCACGGCCCGCAGCCTCCGGTCCGGGAGCGCGTACTCCCGCTGCACCGCCTCGTCGACCCGCTTGACGAGGTGGACGAACTTCGCGCCCAGCCGCCGCCGGTCGGCGCGCTCCAGGTACCGGGCCTCCCACCGGTACAGGCCGCCCGAGCGGCGGTGCTCCACGGTGACCCGCGCCGCCGCGGCCAGCACCTCGGCGGCCGGCGCCCCCGGCGGGACCTCGTCCACCGCGGCGACCAGCCGGTCCGCCATGACCTCGGCGCAGGCGGCGAAGAGGGCGTACTTGTTCGGGAAGTGCCGGTAGAGCGCGGCAGCGGTGATCCCCACGGCGGCGGCGATCTCCTCCATCGACGCCGCGTGGTAACCGCGCCCGCTGAAGACCCGGCAGGCCGCCTCGACGATGAGCTGCTTGCGGTTGCGGGGCCTGACCGTGGCGGGCGGACCCGCGGTCACGGCCGGGCGGGAGGGGCGCAACGACCGGGGAGGAGAAGAGACATGACCATGTGATCAGTGAATCACATCACGCCCGCCGCCATGGGGGATCCGCCGCCCTCGCCGTCAGGGGAAGGTCAGCACCGGCTTCACCACGCTGCCGTCGCGCATGGCGGCCACCGCGGAGCCGATCTCCTCGAACGGGAAGGTGGTCACCAGCCGCTCCACCGGGAAGAGCCCGCGCCGGTGCAGGCGGACCAGTTCGGGGAGGAACCGGCGGGGGTCGCTGTCGCCCTCGAGGACCCCGTGCACCCGGATGCCCTTGTTCAGCAAACCCATCAGGTCGAAGGCGACCTCCCCGCCGAGGCCGAGGAGGGCCAGGGCGCCCCGTGGACGCAGCGCGCGCACGGCCCGGCGGAGCATCTCGGGACGTCCGGTGGTGTCGACGACATGGTGGGCGCCGCCGCCGGTGACGTCCCGCAGGGCGGCCACCAGGTCCTCGTCCGGGACCAGTGCGGCCGTGGCGCCGAGGGACACCGCCAGGTCCCGTCGGGAGGCGACCGGGTCGACGGCCACCACCGGGCCGCAGCCCGCGGCCAGCGCCGCCATCAGGGCGCTGAGCCCGACCCCGCCGGCCCCGAGGACGACCAGCGCGTCGCCCTCCGCGGGACGCAGCCGGTTGAGCACCGTGCCCGCCCCCGTCTGTCCGCCGCAGCCCAGCGGGGCGACGACGGAGGGCGGCAGGTCGGGGGGCATCCTGACCACACCCCGCTCGTGCACGACGGCGTGGGTGGCGAAGCTGGACTGGCCGAAGAACCCGGCGTGCAGCGGGGCGCCGCCCGCGAGGGACAGCGGTGTCGTGCCGTCCCCGCGCCCGCCGGAGAAGTTCAGCCGCCGCCCGTCGAGGCAGTAGGCGGGATGGTCCGCCGTGCACTGCCCGCACCGGCCGCAGCTGGCGAAGGTGAGGCAGACGTGGTCGCCGGGCGCGAGGTCCGACACCTTCGACCCGACCGCCTCGACGCGTCCCGCGCCCTCGTGTCCGAAGACCATCGGGGTGAGCGCCGCGGGCCAGGCGGCCGCCGTCGTCAGGTCGGTGTGGCAGACGCCGGCGGCGGTCATCGACACCAGCACCTCGTGCGGCCGCGGGTCCTGCAGCTCGGCGTCGCGGACGGTGAACGGCGCGCCCGGGGCGTCGAGGACCGCGGCGCGGACGCTCCTCACGCCTCGTCCCCGCCCGCCCCGGCTCCGGCACCGGCACCGGCACCGGCGACGCGCTCGAGGAAGAAGTAGTAGTACGGGCCCTCGGGAGGCACCCCCTTGGCGTTCATGATGCCCATGAGCGTGCCGGCGTCGGCCCGCTTGAGGTGGTCGAAGACCGGCCGGCCGTCGTAGACCATCGTGGCCGTCGTCTCGCCGCGGAACTCGACGGTCCAGAGGCTGGCCTCCCCCTGGCCGAGCTCCTGGTTCGAGTACAGCTCGCCCTCGGCGTTCCGGCACATCAGCGGCTTCGCGTCGTGCACGGAGTGGAACGTCTTGCCGTACCAGCCGGCCTTGGCCAGCATCCCGTTGAGGGGATGGCCGGTGTCGAACTCGCCGCCCTTCCACTCCCCCAGGATCTCCTCGGGGCGCACGGTCTCCAACGCCGCCCACACGGCGTCGAGTTCGGACGCGGCCACCGGGCCGTCCTGCTCGCGGAGTTCCTCGAGACGGGCTCGTGCCTCGGACAGGTCCATGCGGGTGTCCTCTCGTCGGTGCCTGGCGCGACAGGGCTGCCGCGCGGGGTGGTGGTGCGGCGTGATGACGCGGCCGGGGTCAGCGGGCGGCCTGCCGGACCGGTCCCTGCCGCCGTGCGGGGGGCAGCGTGCCGCCGGCGACCGCCCCGGGGTGGCCCACGGTGCCCAGGCTCAGCAGCACATGGCGTTCGGCCACCTCCTCCGGGGTGAGCGCTCCGTCCTCCCGGTACCAGTTGGCCACCCCCTGGCACATGATGAGCACGGCCCGGACGGCGTCCGCGGGGAAGGGCGTGGTGAACACCCCCTGGGCGCGTCCGGTCTCGACCATCTCCAGCAGCATGTGCTGCAGGTAGTCGCGCAGGGCGACGTAGCGGGCCCGGTTCTGCGGCTCCAGGCTGCGGATCTCCGTGTCCAGGAAGGCCAGTTGGCGGCGGTGGGCCATGTAGAGCACGATCGACTCGACCATCGCGCGAAAGCGCGCCAGCGGGTCCTCCCCCGCCTCGGCGGTGGCCGCCCGGCAGCGGTCCAGGACGTCCTTGATGGAGGTCTCCAGCAGGGTCGCCAGCAGCGCCTGCTTGTTCTCGTAGTGGTAGTAGAGCGAGGGAACGGTGACGCCGACCCGGGAGGCGATGTCCCGCACCGACGTGCCGTGGTAGCCCTGCTCGTTGAATGCCTCCATGGCGTGCACCAGGATCGGGTGCAGGGCGAGCGGGCCGTAGGAGCGCCAGTGCTGCGCCGGGGGCGTGGGGACCTGGCTCGGCTCGGTACTCAACGGCTCTCCTCAGGACGTACGACGGTACGGCGCACGGCGGGCGGCGGCACGCAGCGCGGCGGGGGACGGTCCGACGCGGCCGCGACGGTCGCAGCTTAGCGATCGCTCGGTGAATTGCGCGAGCGGTCGTCCGGTCCGGTCTGACTTCCCCACCCCGAAGCCGCGAAAACCCGTGCCGCACGGGGAGTTGACCGGCCGCCGTCGCGACTCTACGTTCTAGCGAACGCTCGGTAAGTACGCTGTCGAGGGCATCCGTGAGGAGCCGGCTGTGACCCTGGAACGCACCCTGTACGAGCCCGACCACGAGGCCTTCCGCGAGACCGTGCGGGCCTTCCTCGCCAAGGAGGTCGTGCCGCACCACGAACGGTGGGAGGAGGACGGCCTCGTGGACCGCGAGGTGTGGCGCGCGGCGGGCCGTCAGGGTCTGCTCGGCCTCGCCGTCGACGAGGAGTACGGCGGAGGGGGGACCGGCGACTGGCGGTACAGCGCCATTCTCATCGAGGAGTTCGCCCGCGCCGGGGCCTCCGGGCTCGCCCTGAGCCTGCACAACGACATCGTGGGCCCCTACCTGACCCGGCTCGCCGACGAGGAGCAGCGGCGGCGCTGGCTGCCCGGGTTCGT
This sequence comes from Streptomyces sp. NPDC002640, assembly GCF_053592575.1. NCBI lineage: Bacteria > Bacillati > Actinomycetota > Actinomycetes > Kitasatosporales > Streptomycetaceae > Streptomyces > Streptomyces sp. NPDC002640. The sequence goes on from NZ_JBSFVZ010000009.1 coordinate 161,145, forward strand.
CTCCGGCGACATCGTCACCGCCATCGCGATGACCGAGCCGGGCGCCGGCTCCGACCTGCAGGGCATCCGCACCACCGCCACCGACGAGGGCGACCATTACCTCCTCAACGGTTCGAAGACCTTCATCTCCAACGGCATCCTCGCCGACCTGGTCGTGGTGGTCGCCAACACCGCGCCCGGGGGCGGCAGTCGCGGGCAGAGCCTGCTGGTCGTCGAGCGGGACATGCCGGGGTTCGAGCGGGGCCGCAACCTCGACAAGATCGGGCAGAAGGCGCAGGACACGGCCGAGCTCTTCTTCCGTGACGTGCGGGTCCCCAAGGAGAACCTGCTCGGCGCGGAGAACAAGGCCTTCACCTACCTGATGGGCAACCTCGCCCAGGAACGGCTGGCCATCGCGGTCGGAGCCGCCGCCGCGGCCGAGGAGGTCCTTCAGGTCACCACCGCGTACGTGAAGGAGCGGGAGGCGTTCGGACGGGCGCTGGCCGCGTTGCAGCACGTCCGCTTCGAGATCGCCGAGATGGCCACCGAGACCGCCGTCACCCGCGCCTTCCTGGACCGCTGCATCGCCGACCACGGCGAGGGGCGCCTGGACGCCGTGCACGCCTCGATGGCCAAGTGGTGGGCCACCGAGCTGCAGAAGCGGGTCGTCGACCGGTGCCTCCAACTGCACGGCGGCTACGGCTACATGACGGAGTTCAAGGTGGCCAGGGCGTTCGTCGACAGCCGGATCCAGACGATCTACGGCGGCACCACCGAGATCATGAAGGAGATCGTCGGGCGCTCCCTCCTGAGCTGACCGGGCCGAGCCGTCTCCGGCTCCGTCTCCGGCTCCGGCTCCGGCCCCCTCTCCGTCCGTCCGTCACCCCGCGCGCGTCCGGCCCGGCGGGGCGCGCACAGCACCTCCCGGCACATCCGCCGGGGCGATCCGCGCCCCGGTCGTCGTCCCGGACGTCCCCTTCCCGCGGACGTCACGTCACCCGCATGGAGGCTCCGTTGACCTCGGTACCGCGCACCGCCGACAGCCCCGCCGGCAGTCCCGCCGACAGCCCGGCCGACCGCACCGTGCCGCAACTGCTGGCCCGCAACGCCCGCGACTACCCCGACCTCCCCGGTCTGTCCTGGATGACGGCCGGCCCGGACGGTTCGGAGGAGTGGACCACGCTCACCTGGGCGGAGATCCACGAGCACACCCGCCGACTCGCGGCCGGGTACGCGGCGCTCGGGGTGGGCCGCGGCGACCACGTGCTGATGATGATGTCCAACCGGCGCGAGCACTGGCTGTCGGACCTCGCGCTGGTCCGCCTCGGGGCGGTGCCGGTCAGCGTCTACGGCACCGCCGCCCCCGGGCAGATCACGCACATCGCCCGCAACTGCCGGGCCCGGCTGGCCGTGGTGGAGGCGTCCGCGCAGGCGTCCGTGTGGGAGCCGCTGCTGGAGGACGCGGACACCCCGCTGGAGCTGCTGGTGGTGGCCGAGACCGGCGAGGAGGGCGCCCACATCGCCTTCGCCACCCTGCTCGAGGCCCCGGTGCCGGAGTCGTTCGACAAGGAACTGGACGCCGCCGGGTCCGGGGACCCGCTGACCGTCGTCTACACCTCCGGCACCACCGGCGACCCCAAGGGCGTGGTGCTGACCCACCGGCACGTGATGGCGAACGCGCTGGCGCTCGACGCGGTGGTGGACCTGCCGCCACACGTCGAGCACGTCTGCTACCTGCCGCTGGCGCACATCGCGGAGCGGATGCTGGGCATCTACCTGCCCTGTCACCGCGCCTCGCACGTCTACCTGTGCCCCGATCCCACGGCCGTCGGCACGGTGGTGCGCGCTGTGCGCCCGGCGCAGTTCTTCGGCGTCCCGCGGATCTGGGAGAAGCTGTCGGCCGCCGTACGGGCCGTCCTGTCCCGGATGCCCGCCGAGCGGCAGGCCGCCATCGAGCAGGCGTCCGCGGTCGCCCGCGAGCACGTGGGGTACCGCGAGCGGGGCGAGACGCCGCCCGCCGATCTCGAGGAGCGGTACGCGGCCGCCCGGGAGCAGGTGCTGCTGCCGGTCCTCGCCGCCGCCGGCCTGGACCGGGTCACCTGGGCCACCAGCGCCTCGGCCCCGATGCCGGTCGACGTGGTCCGGTTCTGGTCCGGCTTCGGGATCGCCATCATGGACGCCTGGGGACTGACCGAGACCGTGGGCGTGGCGACCACCAACAGCCCCCGTACCGGTTTCCGCATCGGCTCGGTGGGGCGTCCCGTGGAGTCCGTGGAGGTCAAGATCGCCGCGGACGGCGAGATCGAGGTGCGCGGCCCCTCCGTCTTCGACGGCTACCTCCAGCCGGACGGCTCGGTGCGTTCGGTGCTGGACGCGGAGGGCTGGCTGGCCACCGGGGACATCGGCCGGATGGACGAGGACGGCTTCCTCTGGCTGACCGACCGGAAGAAGGAGATGATCATCACCTCGACCGGCAAGAACGTCTCCCCCGCCCTGGTGGAGAACACGCTCAAGGAGCACCCGCTCATCGGTCAGGTGCTGGCCCACGGCGACCGGCGTTCCTACCTGGTGGCCCTGCTGGTCCTCGACGCGGAGGCGGCCCCCGCCTGGGCCGCGGCCCACGGCATCGACGCGGAGGGCGGCCTCGCCGCCCTGGTGGACCACCCGGAGGTCCGCGCCGAGGTCGACCGCGCGGTGGCCGCCGCCAACGCCCGCCTCAACCGCACCGAGCAGGTGAAGCGGTACGCGCTCCTCACCGAGGAGTGGGGCCCGGCCACCGGAGAACTCACCCCGTCGCTGAAGCTGCGGCGCCGGGTGGTCCGCGACAAGTACGGCGACCTGCTGGACGGCCTGTACGACAACTGACCCGGCCGGAGCGCTCCCGGTCGCGTGGCGGGTGCCGCGCGGCCGGGAGCGTCGTCGGGTCAGAGGCCGTAGGACTTGCCGATGATGTCGCGCTGGATCTCGCTGGTCCCGCCGTACACGGTGGAGACGACCGCGGCCCGCAGGTGGCTCTCCATGTCGAACTCCGTGGTGTAGCCGTAGCCGCCCATCATCTGCATGCCCTCCAGCGCGACCCGCTTGGCGAGTTCGGTCGCCTTCAGCTTGGCCATGGACGCCTCGCGCGGGAACACCTTGTCGGGCTGGGCGTCGCAGTCCAGCGCGACCTCCCGCACCAGCAGCCGGGTGCACTCGAGCTCCGTGGCCAGGTCCGCGACCCGGTGCCGCAGGGCCTGGAAGGTGCCCACCGGGCGCCCGAACTGCTCGCGCTCGCGGACGTAGGCGACGGCGTCGTCGAAGGCGCGGCGGGCCCGCCCCAGCATGTTCGAGGCGAGGAACAGCCGCTCGTAGTTGAGCCCGGCCATCAACTGCGGCCAGCCCTGGTCCACTTCGCCGACGACGGCGTCCGCGGGCAGCCGCACCCCGGTGAGGAAGACGTCGTTCACCTCCCGGCCGCCCATGGTGTCGATGCGCCGGATCTCCACCCCCGGGGTGTCGGCCGGCAGGTGGAACATGGTCAGGCCGCCGTGCTTGCTCGCGCCGGTGCGCGCCACCAGCAGGATCGTCTTCGCGAAGTGCGCGTTGGAGATCCAGGTCTTCTGGCCGTCGATCACCCAGGTGCCGTCCTCGTCCCGCACGGCCCGGCAGCGCAGCGCGCCCACGTCCGACCCGGCGCCCGGCTCGGACATGGCGATGGACAGCACGTCGCCGGCGACCACCCCGGGCAGCACCTCCTGCCGCTGCTTGTCCGTGCCGAACCGCTCGTAGGCCTTGGCCGCGATGACCGTGGTGACGAATCCGCCGGCCGGGACCATGCCGTACGAGGTCTCCTCCAGGAAGAGGCAGGCCTCGGCCAGGCCCCCGCCCGCGCCGCCGTACTCCTCGGGCAGGCACACGCCGAGCCAGCCCAGGTCGGCCAGCCTGCGGTAGAGCCCCGGCTCGTGGGCCTCCTGCCCGCCGTCGGTCAGCGCGTCACGCTGTTCGCGGGTCCCGCACTCGCGCTGCGCGAAGTCGCGGAGCGCCGCGACGAACGCGGCCTGTTCTTCGGTGAGTCGACTGCCCATCAGGTCCTCCGGTCATGGCGGCCGTCGGCGCGGCGCGAGCCGCGCGCCAGGCTGTGCGATCAGCGGTGTGCGCCGCGGGGGTGCACACCGGGCGTGCACACCGGGCGTGCACATCGAGGCGTGCACATCGAGGCGTGCACATCGAGGCGTGCAACAAAGACATGCTAGTTGTTTCATCGTTTCCCGGGGAGTGGTTCGCGGGTATCGTGAGGACCACCATGAGCACTGACATCAACGAGTCCTGGCTCGCCCGGGCCCTCGCCGAGCCGGAGACCGAGGACCCCACGGCACGGCAGATCCTGGACGCCGCTCTGGAGCAGTTCACCCTGCTGGGGCTGCGCCGCTCCTCCATGGACGACGTCGCCAAGCGGGCCGGGGTTTCGCGGGTCACCGTCTACCGGCGTTTCCAGGCCAAGGACAAATTGGTCGAGGCGACCCTGCTGCGCGAGCACCGCCGCTTCTTCCTGCGGCTGGACGCCGCCGTGGCGGGGCTGCCGACGATGGAGGAGCGCGTGGTGGAGGGGTTCGCCGTGGCGCTGCGCCACACCCGCGCCCACCCGCTGCTCGGCGGCCTGCTGCGGCTCGAGCCCGAACTGGTGCTGCCCTACCTCACGGTGCGGGGCAGCACCATCCTCTCGGTCACCGTCTCCTACCTGGTGGCCCACCTGCACCGGGCCCAGCAGGCGGAGGGGCGCCCGGAGAAGGACCTGTGGCCCGTCGCCGAGCTCATGGTGCGGGTGGCGGTCTCCTTCCTGCTCAACCCGTCCGGGTACATCGCGACGGAGGACGAGGAGCAGGCCCGCGCCTTCGCCCGCCGCTACCTCGCCCCGCTGCTGCACGCCTGAGGCGCCGCCGGCACCTCCCCACCGGCGGCGCCCGACGGGCCTCCGGCGGCCTGTCGTGACGTCAGCGCCAGACGTAACGTACGGGTCTTTGGTGACGTCAGCGCCTGCGGTGGAGGGAGCGGGCCATCCGTACGGCCTTCCGCCGGGCCTCCTCGGTGAGCCGGAACGAGGTCAGCGCGACCGGCGGGGAGAACCGCTGGACCGTCGTCGACTGCACCGAGGTGAAGGCCCGCAGCCCCTCCTCGCCGTGGATCCGCCCGAACCCGGACTCCTGCGAGCCACCGAAGGGGAGCGCGGGAACCGCCGCGAAGCCCAGCACCGAGTTGACCGAGACCGCTCCCGCCCGCAGGCGTGCCGCGATCGCCGCGCCGGTACGGCCGTTGCCGCAGAACACGGCGGCGCCCAGGGCGTACCGGGAGGCGTTGGTGCGCCGCACCGCCTCGTCCGTGTCGGCCACCTCGTTGATCACCACGACCGGCCCGAAGGTCTCCTCCGTCATCGCCTCGACGTCCTCCGGCACGCCGGTCAGCACCACCGGCTCGACGTAGGGCGCCTTGACCGCCTCGGGCCCGCCCAGCAGCGCCCGGGCGCCCGCCGCGAGGGCTCCCTCCACGTGCCGCCGGACGACCGCGACCTGGCCCGGCAGCGTCATCGGGCCGTAGACCGCGCCGGCCGCCGGGCCGTGCGCCAGCTCCCCGGCCTGCCGCACCACCCGGTCGCACAGCTCCTGGTACACCTCCCGCACCGCGTAGACCCGTTCCACGCCTGCGCAGGTCTGGCCCGCGTTGCTCAGCGCGCCCCAGACGACCGCGTCGGCGGCGGCGTCCAGGTCGGCGTCCGCGGTGACGATCACCGCGTCCTTCCCGCCGGCCTCGGCGAGGAACGGCGTCAGCGTCTCGGCGCACACCGCCATCACCGCGCGCGCCGTCCCCGGCGAACCGGTGAACGCCAGCTTGTCGACCCCGGACCGGGCCAGCGCCTCCCCCGTCCCGGCGGCGCCGGTCACGGTGGTGAGCAGCCCCGCGAACCCGGGCACCGCCTCGTCGAAGATCCGCGCGAGGACGACCCCGGTGGCGGGCGTCAGCTCGGAGGGCTTGAAGACCACCGCGTTCCCCGCCGCCAGGGCGTAGCCGATGGAGCCCATCGGGGTGTAGAGCGGGTAGTTCCACGGCCCGATCACGCCCACCACACCCACCGGCCGGTACACCAGCGACGCCCGCTGGTGGACGGTGAACAGCCCGGTGCGCACCTTCCGCCGCCGCAGGACGCGCTCCGCGTTGCGGGCCGCCCAGCCCAGGTGCTCCAGCGTCAGCACGACCTCCGACTCGGCGTCCCCGACCGGCTTGCCGGTCTCCTCGGCGACGGTCCGCGCGACGGTGTCCAGGCCTTCGGCGAGGGCCCGCTTCCACTGCAGCAGGTGGTCCCGGCGCCGGGCGGCGGGCAGTGCGGCCCAGCGCGCCTGGACCTCCCGGGCGCGGGCGACCGCACGGGCCACGTCCTCGGCGCCGTGCACCGGGTGTTCGGCGAGTGGTTCACCGGTGGCGGGCGAGCGGGTGGTGAACGTCGCGGCGCGCGGCGGGGCGTCCGGGGCGGTGTCGGTCATGGTGCCTCCTTACGGGAGGGTACGGGCGGCTCGGGCGGCTGCCCGGGACCGGCGGACCCTCGGGGCGCCCGTGCGGCGACGTCGGTCCTGCCCTCGAGAGTCGGTGAGACAAGAGTCAGTGATACAAGAACTATCGACTTGTTTCACGGCCCGTCAATACCGTTGCCCGAGGACACCGGTGTGGACTCCGGCCCGGCTGCTGGTCCCCCGGCCGGAGCGGGTCCACGGCACCCCCCGCACGGGGGGTGCGGCGGAACTCCGGTTGTGGCGCGGCATGGTGGCCGCGCCCCCCCTTGACGGTCGTGCGCGGCTGGTGGCGCGGCACCGCGCGGGAGCGCCCACGGGCGCCGCCTCCACGACCCCGGCGGTGGGGAACGGCGCGGGAGATGAGACCCTGGGAAGGGTGAGCGAGACGAAGACCCCGGCCCTGCAGTTCCGCTTCGACGGGCCAGACGACGCCCCGGTCCTGATCCTGGGCCCCTCACTGGGCACCACCTGGCACATGTGGGACCGCCAGGTTCCCGAACTCGTCCGGCAGTGGCGCGTGCTGCGCTGGGACCTGCCCGGGCACGGCGGGGCCCCCGCCTATCCCGGCGGTTCGGTCGCCGAGCTGACGACCCGCCTGCTGGCCACCCTCGACGGCCTGGGCGTCCACCGCTTCGGCTACGCGGGCTGCGCCCTCGGCGGGGCGGTCGGCCTGGAGCTCGCGCTGCGGCACCCCGAGCGGGTCGCCTCGCTGGCGCTGATCGCCGCCTCGCCCCGCTTCGGCACCCCGGACGAGTTCCGCCAGCGGGGCGTGGTGGTGCGCAGCAACGGGCTGGAGCAGATCGCCCGGTCCTCCCCGGAGCGCTGGTTTACCGGCGGATTCGCGGCGGCCCAGCCGGCCATCACCGAGTGGGCGGTGCAGATGGTCCGCACCACGGACCCCGGCTGTTACATCGCCTGCTGCGAGGCGCTGGCCTCGTTCGACGTGCGCGCGGAGCTGGGCAGGATCGGCGTGCCGACGCTGGTGCTGGCCGGGTCGGAGGACCGGATCACCGGCCCCGCCGAGGCCCGGACGCTGGTCGCGGGGATCCCCGACGCCCGGCTCGCGGTGGTGCCCGGCGCCTCCCACCTGGTTCCGGTGGAGCAGCCCGCCGCCGTCACCGACCTGCTGGTCCGCCACTTCTCCACCGCCTGGCTGTCCGGTGCCGAGGGGCCGGGGACTCCGGCGCCGTCGGGCGTCACCCAGAGCGTCTCCCGCCCCCGGGCCATGCCGATCGCCGAACTGGCCCCCGCCCCGGGCCGTTCCGGCGCCGGGGACCGGGACGGCCTGTACGACACCGGGCTGAAGGTGCGCCGGGAGGTGCTCGGCGACGCCTTCGTGGACCGGGCGCTGGACGGCGCGGACGACTTCTCCGGCGACTTCCAGCAGTTCGCCACCCGTTACGCCTGGGGCGAGGTCTGGGACCGCCCGGGCCTGGACCGGCGGTCCCGCAGCTGTGTCGCGCTCGGCGCGCTGGTCGCGGGCGGCCATTGGGAGGAGTTCGCCGCGCACACCCGCGGCGCGCTGCGCAACGGGCTCACCCCGGACGAGATCCGCGAGGTGCTGCTGCAGACCGCCCTGTACTGCGGCCTCCCCGCCGCCGACCGGGCCTTCGCGATCGCCCAGCAGGTGGTGCGTGAGGAGACCATGCCGCAGGAGTGACCGCCGACTCGTGGTGCATGAGGGGCAGGATGGGGACCATGAGGTTCATCAAGAAGTCCCACTCCTGTGTCCGTCTGGAGAAGGACGGCGGCGTCCTGGTCGTCGACCCCGGCTCGTTCACCGAGGAGGACGCCGTGGCCGGGGCGGACGCCGTCCTGGTCACCCACGAGCACCCGGACCACTTCGACGAGGGCAGGCTGCGCGCCGCGCTGGAGGGGAACCCGGCCGCCGAGATCTGGACCCTGGCCTCGGTCGCCGACCAGCTCTCGGCGGCGTTCCCGGGCCGGGTGCACACGGTCGGCAACGGTGACGCCTTCTCCGCCGCCGGGTTCGACGTGCAGGTGCACGGCGAGCTGCACGCGGTGATCCACCCGGACATCCCCCGCGTCACTAACGTCGGCTTCCTGGTCGACGGCCGCGTCTTCCACCCCGGGGACGCGCTCACCGTGCCCGAGGGTGCCTCGGTGGAGACGCTGCTGCTTCCGGTGCAGGCGCCGTGGAGCAAGATCTCCGAGGTGATCGACTACGTCCGCGAGGTCCGGCCGCTGCGCGCCTACGACGTGCACGACGCCCTGCTGACCGACCTGGCCCGGCCGATCTACGACCGGCAGATCGGCGCGCTCGGCGGCACGGAGCACCTGCGGCTCGCGCCGGGCGACTCGGCCCGGCTCTGACCCGGGCCGCGCGGGGCTGTCGGACCCAGCGGGTAGCGTGGAGCCATGCGCATCGCCACCTGGAACGTGAACTCGATCACCGCCCGTCTCCCGAGGCTGCTGGCCTGGCTGGAGAGCAGCGGCACGGACGTGCTGTGCCTGCAGGAGGCCAAGGTCGCCGAGGCGCAGTTCCCCTTCGAGCCGCTGCGTGAGCTGGGCTACGAGGCCGCGGTGAACGCCACGGGCCGGTGGAACGGCGTTGCCGTCCTGTCCCGGGTGGGTCTGGAGGACGTGGTCAAGGGCCTGCCGGGCGACCCCGGTTACGAGGGCGTCGAGGAGCCCCGCGCGATCTCCGCGACCTGCGGCCCGGTCCGCGTCTGGTCGGTGTACGTGCCCAACGGCCGGGAGGTCGGGCACCCCCACTACGCCTACAAGCTGCAGTGGTTCGAGGCCCTGCGGGCCGCCGTGGCCGGGGACGCGGCCGGCAGCCGCCCGTTCGCGGTGATGGGCGACTACAACGTGGCCCCGACCGACGAGGACGTGCACGACGTCGCCGCCTTCGAGGGGATGACCCACGTCACCCCGGCGGAGCGGGCCGCGCTGGCCTCGCTGCTGGAGACGGGCCTTCAGGACGTGGTGCCGCGGCCGCTCAAGTACGACCGCCCGTTCACGTACTGGGACTACCGGCAGCTCTGCTTCCCCAAGAACCGGGGCATGCGCATCGACCTGGTCTTCGGCAACCAGGCGTTCGCCAAGGCGGCCAAGGACGCCTACGTGGACCGCGAGGAGCGCAAGGGCAAGGGTGCGTCCGACCACGCCCCGGTCGTGGTGGACCTCGACGTCTGACGGTCCGGCGTCCGCGCGCCCCATGGTCAGGGAGCGGGTGCCGGTGCCAGTCTGGAAGGCATGAACATCCCCTTCCTGGACTACTGGCGCAAGAGGCACGGTCCTTCCCGGGGGACGACGGTGCTGGTGGGGGGCGTGCCGCCCTCCGCCGCGGACGGCACGGACACCGGCTCGGGCGGACCGGGGGCGGCGGCCGGAGGCGTCGCCGAACTGCTCGCCGAGTGCGAGCTGCTGCGGGAGCACGCCGCCGGGGAGGGCGTCGTGCTGGACGACTCCCCGGCCTCGCTCGAGGCACTCGACCAGCTCGCCCCGCGGTGGCGGGACGACGAGGAGACGGTCCTGCGCCTGGGCAACGACGCGGGGCTGTACCTGGGGACCGTGGTGGTGCGCACGGTGCCCGGGGCGCTGTGGGAGATCTGGCCGAACGGCCTGCCGGTGGTACGGCTGGCGTCCGGTCGGGAGATCGACGTGGTCACGGCCGGGCGGGCGTGGGCCGCGGACGGGGCGCCGGAACTCTGCCATGTCTACGCGGAGGCGTCGGAGTCCTGACGGGCTCCCCTCTCGCGGCGGGGGCCGGCACCTGTCCGGCCCGGCGCCTGTCCGGTGTCACCGTCGCGCGTCAGTGGTGTGGTCGTGTGGATGCCGGGGTTCCGGGGGGAGTTCCGCCGGGTCGAGGCCGGGGCCCAGGGCGCTGAGGGCGGCCACCGGGTCGGCGTCGGCGGTGCCGCGCGGCCACCAGTCGTCGGCGCCGGGCTCGGACTCGTAGGCGTACCAGAGGTTGTCCTGGCCGAGGCGTATCTGGGCATGGCCCACCGGGTGGGTGAGGCGGTTGCGCCAGGGACGGAACGGCTCCAGGCCGGCGGCCAGCAGCAGAGGACGGGCGCGGTCGAAGCGACCGGCCGGCGGGTCCCACGGTTCCCCCTCGAGCACCACCAGCCCGGCCGGCCCGCCCTGCCGCCACGCGGCGACCGCGCGGGCAAGTTCCACGGGGGTGCGGCCGGCCGCCGCGGCGAGGGACGAGTACAGGGTGCGGGTCGCCGCCGTGAGCCCGGAGCCGGGGCGGGCCGCCGCGATGTGCACCGCGTCCTGCCAGAGCGTCAGCCCGCCGACCGGGTCCGCGCCGGTGGTGAGCAGCGCGTGGGCGCGGACGGCGGCGTGCGTCGCCAACTGGTCCAGGGCGTAGGGGTCCGGGCCGCCGGGGGCGGCGGGGTAGGCGGGCGGCTGCCCGGGGTGCTCGGGCGGCGGCAGCGGGGCCGGCAGCGGCGGAAGTCCCGCGGCCGCGCGGGCGAGGGCGTCCTTGGCGCGCAGTCCCTCCGGCACTCCCCCGTCCCGTCGGCGGGACGCGCGGGCCTCGGCGGCGGCCCGCGCTGCGTGTGCGGCGTTGCGGCGGGAGAGGGCGTCGAGGATTTCCCGCTCGCCCCGGCCGCGCAGCAGGAGCAGCGCGAAGGGGTCGGCGTCGAGGAAACGTGCGGTCTGGTAGCAGAGCGCGGCGGCGTGCTTGCAGGGGCGGCCGGTGTCCGGGCAGCCGCAGAACGGCAGCAGGTCGCCCCGGCGGGGCAGCAGCGGTGCGCCGACGCCTCCGTCGAGCAGCGCCTCGGGCAGCCGGCGGTCCAGCAGGGCGGCGATGTGAGCCGGGCGCTCCGCCACGGCGTCCAGGAACGCCTCCCACTCGGCGTCGTCCAGGGTGCGGACGCGGACCTGGGCGCGGTAGGGACGGGGGCGGCTGCCGTGCACGTAGGCGATGGCCAGTCCGGGGGTGACGGTGATGGCGTCGACCCGGCCGCCCTCGGCGTAGCGCCGGCCGCGGGCCAGCCGGGCGGGGTCCAGCGCGCGCTCGGTGAGCGCGGTCAGCCAGGCGTCGCCCCACGGCGTCTCGGCGAGGGCCGCGCCCTCCTCCCGCGGGGGCAGACGGTCGAACGTCTTGCGGTGGTCGTCGCCGACGCCGCGCGGCCGGGTGGAGGGCGGCGCGGGCGGGTCGTGCGGGAGGGCGTCCTGGACGGGACGGGTCTCGCGGGGCGGCGTGCCGCGGTGCCGGGCGGTGCCGTTCACGTCGGCCGGCTGGGACCGGGCCGCCTCCGACTCGGCCGCCTCGGCGTCGGCCGCATCGGCGTCGGCCGGGGCCGGGCTCCGGTCCGAAGCCGGGCCCCGACCGGCAGCAGGGCTTCGGTCCGCGGCCGGGGCCGGGGCCGGGGCCGCCGCCTTCCGCGCCCACGCCGCGGGGGTGGACGCCCGCGCAGCCGGTGCGGGGTCCGCGTCGTCGCTCTGGTCCGCCACGGCGGGGGCGTCCGCGGAGGGGGCTCCGGCGGGTGCGGTCGCTCCGGGGGCGTGGCCCGGATCGGCGGCGGCGCGGGCCGCGCGGAGCGCCTCGCGGGCGCGTTCCGCGGGGGACGGTTCGTCGGTCCGCGGCGTCGACTGCTCGGTGCTCTCCGCCGGACCCGCGCCTCGGGCGACGCCCGGTGCAGCGTCCGCGTCCGGCGGGGCGGCCCCGGCGTCCTCCTCCGGCCTGGTGCTCCCCGGTTCGGTCTCCGCCACGGGTCCCCGGCGGCGGATGGCGGCGCGGGCGGCGGCGGACGGACGGGCTCCGGCCGGTCCGGCGGCCGACGCGGGGTCCGTGGGCCTGTGCGCGGCAAAGGGGCTGGTGCCGGAGGCCGCCGGGTCGCGCTCGCCAGGCGTGGCGGGGCGCGCCAGGGCGCGAGCCACCCGCAGCGCTCGCCGCGCCGCCTCGGCGGGACTCTCGTTTCCGGCGGGCCCGCCGACGCCGTGAGGCGTGTCGTCTCCGCCCTCGGCTGCCCGGTCGTGCGGCGAGTGTCCGCCGGGGGCCTCCCCCGTGCCCGTGCCGGTCAGCCGCGCGTCCGACACGGTGCCGGTGACACCGCCGTCCTCCCGGCCCGCAGCCTGCGCACCGGCTTCCTCGGAGTCACCGGAGACGGCCCCCGACCCGTCCGCGGTGGAGTCCGGCCGAACCGGCTCACCCGAGCCGGGCCGACCCGCACGGGGCGGTTCCCCTCCCGGGCGATGCTCGTCCGGCCCCCGCGCGGCTTCCGGGGCGGCGGCATCCGGCGCGGCGGCGCCCGGCGCGGCGGCGCCCGGCGCGGCGGCGTCCCGTTCCGGTTTCGCGGGCTGGGGCGGGGTCATGCGGGCCTCCGGAGGGAGACGAGGTCGGTGAGTTCGCGGTCGGTGAGTTCGGTGAGGGCCGCCTCGCCGGAGCCCAGGATCGCGTCCGCGAGCGCCCGCTTCGCCTCCAGCATCTCGGCGATCCGGTCCTCCACCGTGCCCTCGGTGATCAGCCGGTGCACCTGCACCGGCTGGGTCTGCCCGATGCGGTAGGCGCGGTCGGTGGCCTGTTCCTCCACCGCCGGGTTCCACCAGCGGTCGAAGTGCACGACGTGTCCGGCCCGGGTGAGGTTGAGCCCGGTGCCGGCGGCCTTGAGGGAGAGCACCAGCACGGGGGTCGCGCCGTCCTGGAAGCGGTCGACCATGCGCTCGCGCTCGGGGACGGGCGTGCCCCCGTGGAGCATCTCGGCGGGGACGGAACGGGCGGCGAGGTGGTGGGTGATCAGGCGGGCCATGCCGACGTACTGGGTGAAGACCAGCATCGACCCGTCCTCGGCGAGGACCGTGTCCAGGAGCTCGTCGAGCAGGGCGAGCTTCCCGGAACGGTCGGCCCGCGTCCGGTCCGGGGAGAAGCCTTCCTTGAGGTACAGCGCGGGGTGGTCGCAGATCTGCTTGAGCGCGGTCAGCAGCTTCAGGACGAGGCCACGGCGGGCGATGCCCTCGCTGCCCTCGATGACCAGCATGGACTCGCGGACCACCGCCTCGTACAGCGACGCCTGTTCCCTGGTGAGCGGCACCGGGCGGTCCGTCTCCGTCTTCGGCGGGAGTTCCGGCACGATGCCCGGGTCGGACTTGCGGCGTCGCAGCAGGAACGGGCGGACCAGGCGGGCGAGCCGCTCGGCGGCCTCCGGGTCCTCCCCGCCCTCGACGGCGCGGGCGTGCCGGGCGCGGAAGGACTTCAGCGGGCCGAGGAGGCCCGGCGTGGTCCAGTCGAGGAGGGCCCACAGCTCGGAGAGGTTGTTCTCGACCGGGGTGCCGGTGAGGGCGACCCTGGCGGGCGTGGGGATGGTGCGCAGGGCGCGGGCGGTCGCCGAGTACGGGTTCTTGATGTGCTGCGCCTCGTCAGCGACGACCATGCCCCACTCCACTCCGGCCAGTTCCTCGGCGGCGGAGCGCATGGTGCCGTAGGTGGTGAGGACGAAGCCGCCGTCGACGTCGGCGAGGGTGCGGCCCGCGCCGTGGAAGCGGCGGACGGGCACTCCGGGGGCGAACCGCTGGACCTCGCGCTGCCAGTTGCCGAGCAGGGATGCAGGGCAGACCACCAGGGTGGGCCGCCCGGCGGGACCGCGTTCGGCGCGCCGGAGGTGGAGGGCGATCAGGGTGATGGTCTTGCCGAGCCCCATGTCGTCGGCGAGGCAGCCGCCGAGGCCGAGGGAGGTCATCAGGTCGAGCCAGGCCAGGCCCCGGAGCTGGTAGTCGCGCAGCTCGGCCCGCAGGCCGGCCGGCGGGGCCGCGGGCCGTGGCCCGGCGACCAGGCGGTCCCGGAGGGTGGCGAGGGCGCCGGACGGCACCGCCTCGACCGTCTCGCCGTCGACCTCGGCCGCGCCGGTGAGGGCGACGGCGAGGGCGTCGACGGGGTCGAGCAGCCCCAGGTCGCGCTTGCGGGCCTTGCGGACCAGCGCGGGGTCGACGACCACCCACCGGTCGCGCAGGCGCACCACGGGACGGTGGGCCTCGGCGAGGGCGTCCATCTCGGCCTCGGTGAGCGGTTCGCCGCCGAGGGCGAGCTGCCACTCGAAGCGGAGCAGGTCCTCGCTCTCGAAGAAGCCGGTGCCGTCGGTGGCCGAGCCCGGGGCGGAGCGGACCACGGCGGTGGCGGCGAGATCCTGGGCGAGATCGCGCGGCCAGTGGACGGTGACCCCGGCGGCGGCCAGCCGGGTGGCGGCGGCCCCGAGCAGGTCGGCGACCTCCTCCTCGCCGAGCGCCATCACGTCGGGCACGTCCTGTTCGGCGAGGCGTTCCAGCGGGGGCCAGACGCGGGCGGCGCGGCGGACGGCCAGGGCGGCGTCGATCCGGGCGCGGGGACCGAACGCGTCGGGGGCCTGGCCGGCCCAGAGGGCGGCGGCGTCGACCATCAGCGTGGGGTCGGCGAGGCTGTGCACCTGGACGACGGCCGCCCCCGCCCGGCGGGTCACGGCGCCGGCCGCGCCGCCGGTCCCGGCCGGGGCGGTGACGCCGTCGCGGGCGTCCTCGCTGTCGAACAGGCTGAAGGCGGAGAGGTCGAGGCGGAGCGAGATCCGCACGCCGGCGTCCATCCCGGAGGCGACCTCGGCGGCCCACTCGTGGGCACCGGGCAGGTGCTGGGCCTCGGGCGCGGCGAAGGGTCCGCCGACGGCGTGGGGGGCGGCGGGCGTGCGCGGCAGGGCGTCGGCCACGGCGTCCAGGAAGGCGCGGACCAGGGTCTCCGGGCCGGGCAACCGCAGCGGGGCGGGGCCGGGCAGCGGGTGGGCGTGGCCCTCCGGGGGCAGGGCGGCGGCGACCGCGCGCAGGTGCGCGGCGTCCTCCGGGTCCAGCGGGCCGGCCCGCCAGGCGTCGTACCCCTCGGCGGTGAGGCCGGGGAGGAGGCGGCCGCGGGCGACCAGCCGGAGCGCGTGCAGCGCGGCTGCGCCCCAGCAGGCGGTGGCCGGGTGGGCGGTGGGGTCGTGACGGGCACGGACCAGCAGGGGCAGGGCGGCCACGACCGGCAGGACCACCGCGGGGACGGTACGGCGGCGGACGCCCTGGCCGTGCGCCCGCACCACGGTGAGCTCGGTGGTGGTGGAGCCCCCGGGCGGCGGGTGTCCGGCCGGGTCCCAGAAGGCGACGCGGCCCTCGCGGGGAAGGGCGGAGGGGAGGAACACGGCGGCCAGGCGCGCCAGTGCGGTACCGCCGGTGTCGTTCATGCGCCTGTCCTCCTCGTCCTCGCTCGTCACTCCCGACTGTTTTCGACTCTACGTTCGGCTTCCGACAACGGGAGCGGCCGGGGCCTCCCCGGACGGACGGAGGGCCGCCCACGGCCCCGGAACGGGCGGCGAGCGGCCCTCTGCTGCCGACGACGTCGCAGGTCAGGGAGTTGTCCGGGAAACCACGTACACCATCGGGTTAGCCGGGTCCGACATGTTGACGACCACGTTCTGGGTGGGCAGCGGGTTCTCCTGGGTGCGGGTGAGCCCGTACCAGGGACCGGGCCCGCGGAACTCCCACCCGGCGGTGCGCCGGTCGCGCTCGCCGATGGCGATCTCGTCCTTCTTCAGGTCGTCGCGCGTGACGCCCATGGAGCGCAGGAAGGTGTCCAGGCCCGCCTCGGTGGTGAGGAACTGGACGTGCAGCCGGCTGGTGCGCCAGTTGTTGGTCTCGTACTGGGCGACCAGCTCGGCCGGGTGCGGGATGGGCACCTGGTAGATGCGGCGCTGCACCTTGGAGGGCCAGCCCCAGGTGAGGCCGGTGGCGGAGTAGCGCGCCTCCTTGTCCTTGCCGCTGTCCCGGCTCTGGGCTCCGGAGATCACCAGGTAGCCGGCCGGGATGCCGATGAGCAGCACGATGGTCAGCAGCGTCAGCGCACGCCGCCGGATCACCCGGCGCCGGGCCTCCCGGTCGTCGCCGGCCAGCAGCAGGGGGTCCTGGTGGGCGTATTTGCGGGACTGCTCGCCGTTCCCGCCGGGCCCAGGAGGTCGGACGTCGGTCACAGGCCGTCCCCGGAGGTGCGGGCGGCGGGGTCCGGGACGCGCTCGAAGCGCTCGTACCGCTCGGTGCGGCGGCGCTTGGCGCGGCGGAAACGCCGGGCGACCAGGCGGGACAGGTCGGCGGCGCCCACCATGCCGGCCTCGGGGCCGAGCTGGGCGCGCGCGATGCGGGCCTCGGGGCGGTAGCCGCGACCGGTGAGGTGCCGCCGGAAGGCGTCCCGGGCGGGACCGATCAGCAGGTCGTCGGCGGCCGAGACGCCGCCGCCGATCACGAAGCAGGACGGGTCCAGGGCGGCCGCCAGGTTGGCGATGCCGACGCCCAGCCACTGGCCGATGTCCTGGAGCAGTTCGACGCACATGGCGTCGCCCTCGCGGGCCAGCTCGGTGATCATCGGACCGGTGATGGCGGAGATGTCGCCCTTGACGTGCTCGATGATGCCGAACGCGACCGGCGAGTCCGCGGCGGCCAGCTCGCGGGCCTCGCGGACCAGGGCGTTGCCGGAGCTGTACTGCTCCCAGCAGCCGCGGTTGCCGCAGGGGCAGCGGTGGCCGCCGGGGACGACCTGCATGTGGCCGAACTCGCCGGCCACCCCGAACTTGCCGCGCTTGACGCGCCCCTCCTCGAGGATGGCGCCGCCGATGCCGGTGCCGAGCGTGATCATGACGAGGTGGTCCTCGCCCTTGCCGGCGCCGAACCGCCACTCGGCCCAGGCGGCCGCGTTGGCGTCGTTGTCGACCAGCACGGGCACCGCGAGCCGCTCCGCCAGCCGGTCGCGCAGCGGTTCGTTGCGCCAGGACAGGTGCGGGGCGAACAGGACCCGGTTCATGTCGGCGTCGATCCAGCCGGCCGCGCCGATGCCGACGGCGTGCACGTCGTGCCGGTCGGAGAGGTCCAGCACCAGTTCGGCGATGGTGTCCTCGACGACCTTGGGGCTCTTGGACTTGTCCGGGGTCTCGGCCCGGAGCTTCTCCAGGATGTTGCCGTCGGCGTCGACGACGCCGGCCATCACCTTGGTACCGCCGATGTCGATGCCGACCGTGGGCACGCGGGGCGCCGACAGGTGCGAACGGCGCTCCCGGGAACCCACCGTTCTCAGGACGGGGGCACGGCGCGAGCCGATCGGGGCTCCGGCCGTCCTGGCCGGGTTCAGCGCCCGGGGCAGTGCGAGGTCGCGGTAGGTGCTCATCGCGCCGATTCTGCCTCAATCCGGTGAGCCGCCGCATGGCGGCGCCCCACCCGGCCCGTCCGTGCCGTCCGGCCCGTGTGTCCCGCGGCCCGGGCCGGAGCCGTCCCCGCTGTCGTCGCGCTCACGACCGCGGCCGCTCCTCGTCCGCCTCGGTGGCCCCGAGGGGAGCGGCCGGTTCCGCGCGCTCCAACTCGTGGCGCAGGTCGTCCAGCTCGTCCCCGCCGGCCATCTGCCGGGTCAGCTCGTCGAGGGTGATGCCGTCGCGGGTGTGGTGGCCCGCCATGGTGCCCCGCTTGAGCAGGACGAACCGGTCGCCGACCAGGTAGGCGTGGTGCGGGTTGTGGGTGATGAACACAACAGCCAGTCCGGCGTCACGGGCGGCGGCCACGTATTTGAGGACCACACCCGACTGCTTGACGCCCAGGGCGGCGGTCGGCTCGTCGAGGACCAGCACCTTGGCGCCGAAGTACACGGCCCGGGCGATGGCCACGCACTGGCGCTCGCCGCCGGAGAGGGTCCCGATGGGCTGGTCCACGTCGCGCAGGTCGATGCCCATGCGCAGCAGTTCGGCGTGGGTGGTGCGGCGCATGAGGTCGACGTCCATGCGCCGGAACGGGCCGCGGCCCGTGGTGGGCTCCGAGCCGAGGAAGAAGTTCCGCCAGACCGGCATCAGCGGGACGACCGCCAGGTCCTGGTAGACGGTGGCGATCCCGCGGTCCAGTGCCTGGCGCGGGCCGGCCAGGGTGGTCTCCTCGCCGTCGATGCGGAAGGTGCCCGCGTCGTGGCCGTGCAGGCCGGAGATGATCTTGATCAGGGTGGACTTGCCCGCGCCGTTGTCGCCCAGCACGCAGGTGATCTCGCCCGCGTGGGCCTCGAGGGAGACGCCCTCCAGGGCGCGGACGTTGCCGTAGTACTTGCTGACGCGCTCCAGCTCGACCAGCGGGGCCGCCCCGGGGGTCTGCTCGGCGGTCGGTTCGGTCGCCGTGGTCACGTGGTCGCCTCCGCGCGCTTGCGGACCCAGTGGTTGAGCAGGGTCGCCAGGAGCAGCATCGCTCCGAGGAAGAACTTGAACCAGTCGGGGTCCCACTCGGCGAACACGATGCCCTTGCTGGTCATGCCGAAGATGAGCGCGCCGACCGCCGAGCCGACGGCGGAGCCGTAGCCGCCGGTGATCAGGCAGCCGCCGATGACCGCCGCGATGATGTAGATCAGCTCGTTGCCGACGCCCTCGCCGGACTGGACGACGTCGTAGCTGAAGAGCAGGTGCTGGCCGGAGATCCAGGCGGCCAGGCCCACGCCCATGTAGAGGCCGATCTTGGTGGCCCGCACCGGCACGCCCACCGCCCGGGCCGCCGTCTCGTTGCCGCCGACGGCGAAGATCCAGTTGCCCACGCGGGTGCGCAGCAGGATCCAGGAGGCGACGGCGATCAGCAGCAGCCACCAGAGGATCGTGATCTTGAAGTCGATCCCGCCGACGGTGAAGGTGGAGGCGAAGACCGCCTTGGCCTGGTCGAAGCCGTCCATGTCGGCGATCGTCCTGGTGGAGACCGTGCCGCTGATCAGCTTGGTGAAGCCCAGGTTCATGCCGATGAGCATCAGGTAGGTGCCCAGCGTGATGATGAAGCTGGGCAGCTTGGTGCGGGTCAGCATGAACCCGTTGAAGGCCCCGACGCCCAGCGTGACCAGCAGCGAGACGCCGACGCCGACCCAGACGTTGGCCGTCATCCGGTAGCTGAACATCGACGAGATCAGCGCGGACGTGGTGACCAGCACGCCGGCGGAGAGGTCGAACTCGCCGCCGATCATGAGGAGCGCCACGGGCACGGCCATGATGCCGATGGTGGACGCGGCGTACAGGACGGTGCTGAGGCTGGAGCCGCGCAGGAAGCTATCGGCGACGACGGCGAAGAAGACGAAGACGGCGACCGCGCCGACCACCGCGCCCAGCTCGGGTCTGCCGAGCAGCCGTCGCAGGGGCGAGGTGCGCAGCAGCCGTTCGTCCGCCGTGGCGGCCGCGGCCGGTGCGGTGGTGCTCATCGGGTGCCTCGTTCCGCGTACTCGGCCAGCTCGCCGGCCTGCTCCTCGGTGACGATCTGCGGGCCGGTCAGCACGGGCTCGCCACCACCGAGCACGTCGGCGTTGTACTTGTACAGCCACAGCAGGTCGACGGCCTGGTAGCCCTGCAGGTAGGGCTGCTGGTCGACGGCGAAGCCGAGGGTGCCGTCCGCGAGGCCGGCGGCCACCTTGGCGTTGAGGTCGAAGGTGTCGATCTCGGCCTTGCTGCCGGTCTCCTCCTTCGCCTTCGCCGCGGTGTCCGCGAAGGGGGCGCCCAGGGTGACGATCGCGTCGACCTGCTTGTCGGTCTGCAGCTTGGCCCCGATGGACGCCTGCACGTCGGGCATGTTGGTGCCCTCGACGTACAGGTTCTCGACCTTGCCGTCGAAGGTCTCCTTGATGCCGTCGCAGCGCTGCTCGTGGCCGACGTTGCCCTGCTCGTGCAGGATGCAGAGCGCCTTCTTCTTCCCGCGGGCGTTGAGCTCCTCGCCGACGGCGCGGCCGGCCACGGTCTCGTCCTGGCCGATGTGGGTGAGGGCGCCGAAGTCCTTGGAGACGTCCGAACCGGAGTTCACCGTGATCACCGGGATGCCGGCCTTCACGGCGCGGGCCACGGCGGCCTTCATCGCCTCCGGCTTGGCAAGGGTGACGATGATGCCGTCGACCCTCTTGTCCACGGCGGCGTCCACCAACTGGGCCTGCTGCTGCGCCTCGGCGTCGTGGGAGTAGAGGAAGTTGATGTTGTCCTTCACGGCGGCCTGCTCGGCGCCGTTCTGGACGATGTCCCAGAAGGTGTCGCCGTCACCGGAGTGGGTGATCATGGCGAAGGTCCAGCGGGGGGTGTTCACCGCCGCCTTCCCCTGGGCGGCCGAGGCCTTCCGGG
Organism: Streptomyces sp. NPDC002640; assembly: GCF_053592575.1. Taxonomy (NCBI): domain Bacteria; kingdom Bacillati; phylum Actinomycetota; class Actinomycetes; order Kitasatosporales; family Streptomycetaceae; genus Streptomyces; species Streptomyces sp. NPDC002640. The sequence goes on from NZ_JBSFVZ010000009.1 coordinate 181,723, forward strand.
CGTCCTCGGCGCGCTTGCCGCCGGTGCTGCTGCAGCCCGCGACCGAGACGCAGAGCGCCCCCGCCACCGCGATACCCACCCAGGTCCGAAACCGTCCCACGAGGCCTGACCTACTTCCTTCTCGGCTTCCGCGGATCCTTTCCGCGCTTCCCGGCTCGGGGGTGACGGCCACCGGCCATCACCCCCGAACGCAGCATTATCGAACATCCGGGGGGCGGGAAGGTCGGCGGGGTGACGCGTGGCGGCGACGACGGACGGGGATGCGAGATGCGTCACTCCGCCCGTCGGAGCCCCGGCTCGCGTGCTCCACGGCGCGCTGCGCGGCCCCCGCACCGGGCGCCTGAGGCCCCGCCGCCCCGCGCGACGGGCGACACGGACCAGCGCCACGAGCCCGACCCGCCGCCACGTGAGGGACGCGACGGCGCGGCCTGCCGCCGCGGGCGCGGGCCCGGTCCGCCGGGCGGTGACCCGCGAGGCCCCGGGCCGCCCGGCGGTTCTCGGCAACCCCGGCCAGCCGGGCAGCCGGGCGGCCGGCCGCGGCGGCGGGTACGTGCGGGGGCGTCGCCCTACCCCGCGCGGTGGCGGGGGGCGGGGTGGTGGCTCGGAGTGGGGCGCGGGCGGCCGGCGGCAGGTAGGTGCTGGTCGACGGCGGGAAGGTGTGCCCCGCCACCACGTTCCGCCCCCCGTCGGGGGGCGAGGGACGCGCCCGGTCGGGGGAAGTGGAACCGCATGTCCGGTCAAACGGACATGCGCTTTGACATCGCGTCAGGCGAAGACCAAGTTGTGTCCTCATGCGCATCGGAGTCATCGGTACGGGACGGATCGGGGCCCTGCACGCCCATGTCCTCAGCCGTCACAGTGAGGTGGGGTCCCTCGTCGTCACCGACACGGACCAGGGCCGGGCCCACGAGATCGGCCAGCGGTTGGGGGCGACGGTGGCGCCCGGTGTGAACGAGGTCTTCAACTGGGGCGTCGACGCGGTGGTGATCACCGCGGCGACCTCGGCGCACTCCGACCTGATCCGGCGCGCGGCCCGCTACGGCCTGCCCGCGTTCTGCGAGAAGCCCATAGCGCTGGACCTGCGCTCCACGCTGGAGGCCATCGCCGACGTGGAGGCGGCGGGCACCGTGCTGCAGATGGGCTTCCAGCGCCGGTTCGACGCCGCCCACGTCGCCGCCCAGGAGGCGGTGTGGAGCGGCCGGCTGGGGCGGCTGCACACGGTGAGGGCGCTGTCGTCCGAGCCCGCGCCGCCGCCCGCCGAGCACCTGGCGCTGTCCGGCGGTCTCTACCGGGACGTGCTGATCCACGACTTCGACACGCTGCGCTGGGTCACCGGCCGGGAGGTGGCCGAGGTGTACGCCGCCGGGTCGGCCGCCGGTCCCGAGATGTTCCGGGCCGCCGGAGAGGTCGACACGGGTGCCGTGCTGATCACCCTGGAGGACGGCACGCTCGCCACCGTGACCGGGACCCGGCTCAACGGCTCGGGCTACGACCAGCGGATGGAGCTGGCCGGGGAGCTGGACCAGATGGTGGTGGGCCTGGACGAGCGGACGCCGTTCTTCTCCGCGGGGCCGGGCGGGCCGGTCGCCGCGGAGAAGCCGTGGTCCGGTTTCCTGGAGCGGTTCGCCCCGGCGTACCAGGCCGAGCTGTACACCTTCCTGGACGTGGTGCGGGGCGCGCGGCCCAACCCGTGCGACGGCCGGCAGGCGCTGGAGGCGCTCAGGATCGCGGAGGCGTGCGAGCTGTCCCGCCGCGAGCGCCGGCCCGTGCACATGGGCGAGATCCCGCAGAGCCTGTACTGACCACCGGGCCGGGCGACGTGCCGGTCGCCCGGCGCACCACCGCGTCCCCGTCGGGTCACCACCGCAGGGGCAGGCTGCGCAGGCCGCGGACGAGCACGCCGGGCAGCCACTCGCCGGGCGGGCCGTCGAGGGCGAGCCCGGGGGCCCGCCGCAGCAGGGAGCCGATGGCGATGCGGGCCTCCAGCCGGGCCAGCGGCGCGCCCAGGCAGAAGTGGATACCGTGCCCGAAGGCCAGGTGGCCCGTGTTCCGGCGGCGTATGTCGAAGCGGTGCGGGTCGGCGTGCCGGGCGGGGTCGCGGTTGGCCGCCGTGAGGCCGATCATCACCTGCTCGCCGCGCTCGACCCGGACGCCGCCCAGCTCCAGCGGCTCGGCGGCGAACCGGAAGGTGGCCGTCTCCACCGGGCCCTCGAAGCGGAGCGTCTCCTCCACGGCGCCGTCCAGCAGCGACATGTCGGCGCGGAGCAGCGCCAGTTGGTCGGGGTGGGTGAGCAGGGCGTGGACCGCGCCGGTGATCAGGTTGACCGTGGTCTCGTGGCCGGCCAGCAGCAGCAGGAAGGACATGCCGACGAGTTCACGCTGCGAGAGGCGGTCGTGGTCCCCCGCGGCCGGGTGGACGAGCCGGCTCAGGAGGTCGTCGCCCGGACCGGCGCACCGCTTGTCCTCCACGAGTTCGGTGAGGTACTCGGTGAACGCCGTGGCCGCCTTCAGCCCGTCGGCGCCGGTGGCGGGGGCGACGGCGTCGGTGGAGATGGCGCGGAACTTCGCGCGCTGTTCCTCGGGGACACCGAGCAGTTCGCAGATCACCGCCATGGGCAGCGGGTAGGAGAGCGACTCGACCAGGTCGCCGCGGCCGGCGGGGAGCATCCGGTCGAGCAGTCCGTCGGTGATCTCCTGGATCCTCGGGCGCAGCGCCTCGACCCGGCGGGGCGTGAACGCCTTGGAGACCAGTTGCCGGAGCCGGGTGTGGTCGGGCGGGTCGGCGAAGAGCAGGTGCTTGCCGATGGGATCCGCCTCGAAGCCGCCGCCCAGCTTCTCCGGGTCCTTGGCGAGGCGCGGGTCGCCGAGCGCGGCGCGCGCCTCCTGATGGCCGACGACCAGCCAGGTCTCGTACTCGTCGGGCGGGGGCAGCAGCACCCGGTGCACCGGCCCGTCGCGCCTCAGCTCCGCGTAGACCGGATGCGGGTCCGCGCGGAAGCCGTCGCCGTACCGCCGTAGGTCCACCACGTCGGCCATGGGATCCCCCTGTCCGTCCCCTGGGGGACGCCCTGTCCCCCACTCCCGCAACGGGCGGGGCGCGCGGCGGGTTCCGGCTCCGGCGTGTCGCGGCCCGGTACCGCCCGGCGGCCGGGCGCCTGGCGGGGCGCCGAGCCCGGCAGGGCGCCTCGCCCCGTTGGCCGCCGAGCCCGGCAGGCCGCCTCGCCCGGCAGGCCGCCTCGCCCGGCAGGCCGCCTCGCCCGGCAGGCCGCCTCGCCCGGCAGGGCGCCTCGCCCGGTGGGGCGCCGAGCCCGGCAGGGCGCCTCGCCCGGTGGGACGCGGAGGCTGGTGAGCCGCCGTCAGCCGCCCAGTTCGCGGAGCCGGACGGTGAGTGCCTGGAGGCCCGCCGGGGTGAGGGCTCCGTGCAGGCGCAGCCGGGAGACGCCCCCGTCGGGGTACACGTCGAGCCGGGCGTGGGTACCGGTGGCGGCCGCGGGCAGCACGAACCGGTGGTTGGTGTCCGGCTGCAGGCGGGTGCGGGGGACGACCTCGGTCCACGCGCCCGCGTCGCCGTCCCTGAGCGACACCGACGCCCAGCCCGCGCTGTTGCCCTTGAGGCAGGCGGTGTCGATCTCGACGGCCGTGACCGAGGCCTGGGCGGCGAGCCGGTAGGTGATCCAGTCGTGGCCGCGGTCGCGTCGCCGCCTGGTCTCCCAGCCCTCGTCCATCCGGGCCGACCGGCCGGGCAGGATGGTGTGCGAGGCCGGGGAGTAGAAGCGGTCCGAGGCGTCCTCCACCGTGCCGCCGTTGGCGAGGGCCACGACGTCCAGGACGCCCAGGGCCGCCGCCCACGCGGGGTCGGGCACCACCTCGCCGTGGACCCGGAGCCGGGCGATGCCCCCGTCCGGGTACTGGCGGACCCTCAGGTGGGTGAGGCGGCGTTCCGCCGTCACCTCGAAGCCGTTGGCCGCGTGTCCACCGACCTCGGTGCGGGGCACCAGCGGAGTCCACTTCACGTCGTCGGCGAGCAGTTCCTCCGGTGACGGCGTGCCCGGAACGGCGGTGCCCTCGACGGAGACCGCCTGGGGGTGGTTGCCGCGGAAGTGGGCGGTGTCGACGACGATGCCGCGCACCACGCCGGGGGCTCCGAGGCGGACGAGCGCCCAGTCGTGGTCGTCGTCGGCCGGCCACGGGTCGGCCGCGGTGGCGCCGCGCCTGCGGCGGGTCTCCCAGCCGTCCATCACCTTGCCCTTGTGGCCGAAGGTCTCCGGCTCGAAGACGGCCGGTCCGGGGAGCAGCAGGTTCTCCCGCGGGGCGAAGAACTCGTCGTTGGCGGCGATCACCGCTCCGCCGAGCCGGCGGTCGGCGAGGTCGGGCAGGGCTGCGAAGGGGAACGGGGCCGTGCGGTGGTCGGCGTACGGGTCGCCGCCGCGGTAGGGCTGGGCGGGGCCGGTGAAGCGGGGGATCGCCGTCACGGGTGGGTGTCCTGCCTTTCGGGGTGGGGCCGGCGGTCCGGCGTGGTCGGCGGGTGGCGTCCCCCGGCCGACGGCGGAAGGGGCCGGCCGGAGGGACGGCCTCGGGAACGGCCGGAGGGATTCGGCCGCAGGGGTCAGCGGTGCAGCAGGCGGCCGGACGGTTCGGTGAACGCGCCGTCCAGGTAGATCCTCCGCCCGCGCAGCCAGGTGGCGCGGACGACGCCCTGGAGGGTGCGGCCCGCGTAGGCGGTGACGGGGTTGCGGTGGTGGAGCCCGGCGGGGTCGACGGTGAACGAGGCGTCCGGGTCGAAGACCACGAGGTCGGCGTCGCGGCCGGGGGCGACGGCGCCCTTCCGGTCCAGCCCGGCGAGGGCGGCGGTGCCCTCGGCCATCCAGCGCACGACGTCCCGCAGGCCGTGTCCGCGGCGGCGGGCCTCGGTCCAGACGGCGGGCAGGCTGAGCTGGAGTCCGGAGATGCCGCCCCAGGCGGTGGCGAAGTCCTTGGTCTTGAGGTCGGCGGTGGACGGGGAGTGGTCGGTGACGACGCAGTCGATCACGCCGTCGACGAGCCCCTTCCAGAGCAGGTCCTGGTTGGCGGCCTCCCGGATGGGCGGGCAGCACTTGAACTCGCTGGCGCCGTCGGGGACTTCCTCGGCGGTCAGGGTGAGGTAGTGCGGGCAGGTCTCGACGGTGACGCGCACGCCGTCGGCCCGCGCCCGCGCGATCAGCGGGAGCGCGTCGCAGGAGGAGAGGTGCAGGATGTGCACCCGCGTGCCGTGCTCCCGTGCCAGGCCGAGGACCAGGGCGATCGCGCCGTCCTCGGCGTGCCGGGGCCGGGAGGCCAGGAAGTCGGCGTACCGGGGGCCGCCGCGCTGGGGGGCCTCGGCGAGGCGGTGGGGATCCTCGGCGTGCAGGATCAGCAGCCCGTCGAACGCGGCGATCTCCGCCATGGCGCGGGCCAGTTGCCGCGCGTCCAGTTCGGGGAACTCCTCGACGCCGGACGGCGAGAGGAAGGCCTTGAACCCGAAGACGCCGGCCTCGTGGAGCGGGCGGAGCCGTCCGCCGTTGTCCGGGACGGCGCCGCCCCAGAACCCCACGTCCACGTGGACCCGGCCGCGCGCCGCGGTCCGCTTGACCTCGAGGTGGTCCGTGGTGGTGGTCGGCGGAAGGGAGTTGAGGGGCATGTCGACCAGGGTGGTGATCCCGCCGGCCGCCGCGGCGCGGGTGGCGGACCGGAAGCCCTCCCAGTGCTCCCTGCCGGGGTCGTTGACGTGGACGTGGGTGTCGACCAGTCCGGGCAGCACCACCAGGTCCCCGACGTCCTCGAGTCCGGCTCCCGCCGGGACGGGGGCGTCGTGGTCGAGGACCGCGTCGATGACGCCCTCGGTGACGACGACGGAGGCGGGGCGGATGCCGCCCGGGGTGACCACGCGGGTGGAGCGCACCACCCGATTCCCGCTGTGATCCGGCAGTTCGGCCTCGGGCACGAGGACGGCCCTCCTCTGGCTTCAACGATTTGTTGAAGGATTCCCCTCTGGCATTCCCGCGTCAAGAGCGACCTGGCCGGACGCCCGTTCGGTCGGCTGGGGCTACGCTTCCCCCGTTCCAGCCTCAGGCCGAAAGGACCACGCCCGTGCCGACGCCCAGCTCCCCGAGTGGATCGGTCCAGTCCCTCGAGCGCGCCTTCGACCTGCTCGAGCGGATGGCGGACGCGGGCGGCGAGGTGGGCCTGAGCGAACTGGCGGCGGGCAGCGGGTTGCCGCTGCCGACCATCCACCGGCTGATGCGCACGCTGGTGACGTGCGGGTACGCCCGCCAGCAGCCGAGCCGCCGCTACGCGCTGGGGCCCCGGCTGATCCGGCTGGGCGAGTCCGCCTCACGGCTGCTGGGGTCGTGGGCGCGGCCGTACCTGGCGCGGCTGGTCGACGAGACCGGCGAGACCGCCAACATGGCGCTGCTGGACGGCGACGAGGCGGTGTACGTGGCGCAGGTCCCGTCCCGGCACTCGATGCGGATGTTCACGGAGGTCGGGCGCCGGGTGCTCCCGCACTCCACCGGCGTGGGCAAGGCGCTGCTGGCGGACTCCTCGCCGGAGGAGGTGCGCGCGTTGCTGGCCCGGACCGGGATGCCGGCGGCCACGGACCGGACCATCACCACGCCGGACGCGTTCCTGGCGGCACTGGAGGAGGTCCGGCGGAACGGGTACGCGGTGGACGACAACGAGCAGGAACTGGGCGTGCGGTGCCTGGCCGTGGTGGTGCCGGGGTCACCGACGCGGGCGGCACTGTCGGTCTCGGGGCCCGCGGGACGGGTCACCGACGAGGCGACGGCGCGGATCGTGCCGGTGCTGCGGGCGGTCGCGGCGGAACTCGGCGAAACCCTCCAGGGCGCCGCCCCCACAGCCTGACGAGCCGCCGCGCTTTCACGGGCCTTGCCTGGCCGGCGCGCGCCAACCCCGGGTGAGCCGCCCGTCTCCGCAGGAGCCGCCCCGGGTGCTCCGTGACGTCCACGCGGCTTCCGATCGCTGGTCACGTCCGCACGACCAATCCGACGGTCACGTCTCCGAGGCCGCGGCCGGACCGCCGCACCCGCACTGCGCGGTGGCCGTCAGTCACTGCCGAGTGGCCAAGTGACGGGCAGTCGATGTCGCACGCACACCGCGGGACAGCCCGGCGAGCAGCACCCCCGCCCGCGGACAGCCCGGCGAGCAGCACTCCCAGCCGCGCCCGCGACCGGGCCCGCGAACCCGCCCCGAGGCCGCGCCGGTGCGGGACGACCGCCCCTCGCGGCAGCCGCAGAACGGGACGGGCCGTCAGACCGCCGGGGCCGGGGAGTCGAACTCCTCCACCGCGCGGCGGACCTCGCCCATCCCGCCGGCCAGCGCGGAGACGGACCCGACCGCTCCGGCGATCAGCAGCAGCGAGCGCCGCAGCCGCGCGGGGTCGGGCAGCGGCTCCGCCGCCAGCGCGGCGAGACCCGCGATCTCCTCCTCGGCCACCGCCCGGTCGGTGAACTCCACCCGGTAGGACGCCAGTTCACGCCCCAGCCGGGCAACCGCGGCCCGCAGGCCCGTCACCCGCGGGTCCTCACCCCGACCTTCGGCCGGCGGACGTTCCAAGCTCCGCAGCACCGCACTCCCCCTCACGTCGTCGGCCGGGCACCGTGTGTCGCACGTCGACTCCCCTGGGAACCAGGGGCACGAGCCGGCTCGCGGATCATGCTCTCCCTCATGCGCAACCCCTCCCGCCCACGGCGCTGGTCGGGCGCTGCGGAGGCGGGGGAGCCAGTAAACGCCACCCCGTGGCGGTCGCGCCACTCCATGGCGACAAATTCCACCCATAGGGTTCACTCCAGGCAACGAAACTGCCGGTCGTCCACAGCCCCACGACGCCGTTCTTCCAGGTCAGGTATGCAGGACCCATGACAACACCTGTGAGGCACGCGACCACCCCCGGGATCGCCGGTCTGCTGCTCGCCGCGGGCGGCGGGCGGCGCCTCGGCGGGCGCCCCAAGGCCCTGCTGGAACACGACGGTGCCCTGCTGGTCGAGCGGGCCTCCGCCGCCCTGCGCACGGGCGGCTGCGCGCGCGTCCACGTGGTGCTCGGCGCCGGCGCCGACCGGGTGCGCGAACGGGCCCGGCTGCCCGGCTGCGTGCTGGTGGACAACCCCGACTGGGAGCGGGGCATGGGCTCCTCGCTGCGGGCTGGTCTGGCCTCGCTGGAGGGCAGCGGGTCCCGGGCCGCGCTGGTGCTGCTGGTGGACCAGCCCGGGATCGGCGAGGAGGCCGTGCGGAGGGTGGCGGAGGCCGGCCTGGCCCGGGGTCCGGACCGTCTTCCCGCCGCCCTGGTGTCGGCGGCGTACGCGGGCGTGCGCGGACATCCGGTGCTGTTCGGCGCCGCGCACTGGCCGGGGATCACCGCGCGTGCGGAGGGCGACCAGGGGGCACGCGGTTACCTGAGGACGCGTCAGGCGGAGATCGCGCTGGTGGAGTGCGCGGACGTGGCCGACCCGTACGACGTCGACACCCCGGCGGATCTGGCCCGTCTGCGCCCGGGGCGTTGAACTCCCCTTTCCACCATGAGGAAACTGGTGTCCACTGTCCAGAAGTACGCGAGCGCCGACGTGGTACGGAGGCGCCGGCGTACGGGTAGTACCGAGTAGCGAAAGTGCCTCTGCTGAAGGAGTCCGCATGTCCGCACCCGCCTCGTCCCCGGCCGTCGTCGTCGACGCCGAGCCCCTGTCGCGGCAGGAGGAGGTCCTGACCGGTGAGGCGCTCGCCTTCGTGGCCGAGCTGCACCGCCGCTTCACCCCGCGACGGGACGAACTTCTCGAGCGCCGTGCGCGGCGCCGGGAAGCGATCGCCCGCAGTGCCGCGCTCGACTTCCTGCCCGAGACGGCGGCGATCCGGGCGGACGACACCTGGCGGGTGGCCCCGTGTCCCGAGGCGCTGCAGGACCGCCGGGTCGAGATCACCGGTCCCACCGACCGCAAGATGACGATCAACGCGCTCAACTCGGGCGCCCGGATCTGGCTCGCCGACTTCGAGGACGCCCTCTCCCCCACCTGGGAGAACGTGCTGCTCGGTCAGCTCAACCTGATCGACGCCTACACGCGGAAGATCGACTTCACCGACCCGGCGTCCGGCAAGTCGTACGCGCTGCGCCCGGACGGGGAACTGGCGACCGTCGTGATGCGGCCGCGCGGCTGGCACCTGGACGAGCGTCACCTGGAGGTCGACGGCGAGAAGGTGCCGGGCGCCCTGGTCGACTTCGGGCTGTACTTCTTCCACAACGCCCGGCGGCTGCTGGACATGGGCAAGGGGCCGTACTTCTACCTGCCCAAGCTGGAGTCGCACCTGGAGGCCCGGCTCTGGAACGACGTGTTCGTCCACGCCCAGGACGCACTGGGCGTTCCGCAGGGCTCGGTGCGGGCGACGGTGCTGATCGAGACGATCACCGCCGCGTACGAGATGGAGGAGATCCTCTACGAGCTGCGCGAGCACGCCTCCGGCCTGAACGCCGGCCGCTGGGACTACCTGTTCTCCATCGTGAAGAACTTCCGTGACTGCGGTCCCGCGTTCGTGCTGCCGGACCGCAACTCGGTCACGATGACGGCCCCGTTCATGCGGGCCTACACCGAGCTGCTGGTCCGCACCTGCCACAAGCGGGGCGCGCACGCCATCGGCGGCATGGCGGCGTTCATCCCGTCGCGGCGGGACGAGGAGGTCAACAAGGTCGCGCTGGAGAAGGTGCGGGCCGACAAGGACCGCGAGGCGGGCGACGGGTTCGACGGCTCGTGGGTCGCGCACCCCGACCTGGTGCCGCTGTGCGAGGCGTCCTTCGACGCGGTGCTGGGCGACCGGCCGCACCAGAAGGACCGGCTGCGCGAGGAAGTGGACGTGCGCGCCGCCGACCTGCTCGCCGTCGACTCGCTGGAGGCGCGGCCCACCTTCGCCGGTCTGGTGAACGCGGTGCAGGTCGGGATGCGGTACATCGAGGCGTGGTTGCGCGGTCTGGGCGCGGTGGCCATCTTCAACCTGATGGAGGACGCGGCCACGGCGGAGATTTCCCGCTCGCAGATCTGGCAGTGGATCAACGCGGGCGTCGAGTTCGAGAACGGCGAGAAGGCCACGCCGGAGCTGGCCCGCCGGGTCGCCGCGGAGGAGCTGGAGAACCTGCGGGCCGAGCTGGGCGAGGAGGCGTTCGCCGCGGGGCGCTGGCAGGAGGCGCACGACCTGCTGCTGAAGGTGGCGCTCGACGAGCGGTACGAGGAGTTCCTCACCCTCCCGGCCTACCGCAGCCTGATGAGCTGACACCGCCGCCGCGGCCCCCCGGGTGGCGGCACCGCCTCCCCGGCCCCGGGTGGCGGCACCGCCCCCGGGGTCAGTCGGTGCCGGCGTCGCCGAGGTGGACGGACCAGTCCTGCGCGGCGGCGGGCTTGCCGTGCAGGTCGGGGACGCGCTGGAGCCAGCCGGGACGGCCCCGGCGGCTCTTCTCGCGGCGGGCGTCCTCCTCCGCGGCGAGTTGCTCGGCGCCGGGGAAGTCGGTCGGCAGCCACGCGGCCGAACAGGCGGCCCTCGCGGCCAGCCAGCCGACGTAGGCCTCCCGGACCGCCTCGGGGGTGTCGAGACCGGCCTCCTCGGTCAGCCACTCGTCGGGGACCTCGGCGACCACTTCGCGCAGCAGCGCCTCGGTGACCCGGGGCGCCAGCTCGGCGTCCGCGGCGCGGGTGTCCGGGGCGTACCGGCCGAGGGCGTGGTGCCGGAAGTCGTACGTCTTGTCGGGCGCGGTGCCGTCCCAGCGGTGGTGGAACACCAGGGCGGCCCCGTGGTCGATCAGCCAGAGGCGGGCCGGGGCGGTGCCGCGGGTGGGCCAGACCATCAGGTTGGAGCTGTGCACCGTGCGGTCGACGTTGGCGGTGAGGGCGTCCAGCCAGACGACCCGTCCGGCCTCCAGCGGATCCACGCGGAAGGTCTCGGCCAGCTCCGGGGTGAGGTCGACGCCGCCGGAGAGGTAGTCCATGCCGAGGTTCAGCCCCGCGCTGGCGTTCAGCAGGTCACGGACCTCCTGGTGGGGTTCGTGCGCGCCGAGCGCGGGGTCGAACTGGGCCCGTACCAGTTCCGGGACCCGCAGTCCGAGGCGCCGGCCCAGTTCGCCGACGATCACCTCGGCGACCAGCGCCTTGCGGCCCTGCGCCGACCCGGTGAACTTCAGGACGTAGGTGCCGAGGTCGTCGGCCTCCACGACGCCGGGCACGGACCCGCCGGAGCGCAGGGGCATGATGTAGCGAGTCGCCACGACGTTTCTCATCAACTTCCAGAGCCCCTACCGGTTACCTACCCTGCGTCCGAGGCTGTTTTTCCGACGGCGCCACCTTGGCGGATCATCCGATCAGCCGTGGGGAGCTTCCGTCCCTCGGGCATGAAGTGAGCATAGTAACCGAGGGTGATCGACGGCGAGGAGTGCGGTGCGGCGACGGCAGCGTGGTGCGCACGGGGAACACGTGTGCACCACGGAAGGCCGCCGGCCGGTCAGGCCGGGGCGAGGGTGAACGACTCCCCGGGGCCGATCGAGGTGCGGTCGGCGATCAGCGGGGAGGCGCCGCCGTCCGCTGCGCCGACGTACCGGTCGTTCGCCCGTGCGCGCAGGCTGACGGTGCCGTCGGCGTTGTCGACCCGGCGGAACGTCTCCCAGCTGCCCGCGCTGGTGCGGTTGGCGATCAGCGGGGAGGCCCCGGCGTTGTCGGCGCAGACGAAGCGGCCGTTGGCGTGGGACCGCAGGGCGACGTCGCCGCCGCAGAGGTCGACGATGTCGAAGGTCTCCCAGACGCCGGCGCCGGTGCGGTTGGCGATCAGCGGGGAGGCCCCGGCGTTCTCGGCGCAGACGTAGCGGTCGTTCACCCGGGCCCGGAGGCGGACGGCGGAGGCGGGCGCGGAGACGGTCCCCGGAGTCAGTTCGAAGCGCTCGACGCGGACGGAGCCGCCGAGCGCGACGGTGGCGTAGTTGAAGATGCCGAAGCGGTAGCCCATGAAGAACTGCCACTCGTTCTTGAGGGTGAGGGCCGGCCCCAGTGGGGAGAAGGTGACGCCGTCGGTGCTGTAGGAGAAGTGTCCCTGGCGCCCGCTGCCCGGACGGATGTCGGCGGTGGCGCGCAGCCAGATCCTGCTGCCCGTGACGGACGCCCCGGCGGCCTCGGCTCCTGTGCTGCTGGTGTTCCAGTTGCTGTCCATGGTGATGCCGTTGACCATCACCACACGGGTCGTGCCGTTGTCGCGCTTGAGACCGATCCAGGCCGAGGAGTCGCGCAGGAGGGCGAGTCCGCTGCGGTCGCCGTCCCGCATGCCGGAGTGGTCGAGGACGATCGTCGCGGTCGAGGTGGGGCCCTGGATGCGGTGGGTGAGCGTGTTGCGGGCGGAGTACAGGTCGAAGGTGGTGGTGGCGGTCCGCAGCGTGAGCCCGCCGCCGACGGTGAACCGGCTGGTGTCCGGGTTGTGGTTCCACTCCCACCGGGGGCCGAGCGCGGGCCCCTGGAAGGTGTCGACGCCGGTGAGCGGCCTGGTCGCGCGGGGCGGGGGCGGCAGTTGGGGGGCGGGGTACGAGGCTCCCCAGGCGCCGTCGACCAGTTGCAGGACGGGCCAGCCGTCGGAGGTCCAGGTGACGGGTGCGAGGGCCGGCACGCGGCCGCCGGGGTAGGCGTCCACGAAGGCCATGTAGTACCACTGGCCCTGCGGGGAGCTGACCAGTCCTCCCTGGTGCGGGACTCCTCCGCCGGGTATCGGCCCCCGCAGGTCCAGCAGCAACTGCTTCATCGTGTGGGGGCCGAACGGACCGGAGTCCGACTTCAGGACGTACTGGCCGTTCGCCGGACGGGTGACGAAGATGTAGTAGCGGCCGTTGATCTTGTAGAAGCGGGCCCCCTCCAGCGTCCCGACGGAGGAGGGGGTGACGAACACCTCCTGTGCCCGGACCTGGCTGCGGGCGTCGCCGGAGAGCTGGGCGACGCTGAGACGGGTGTTGCCGTAGGCCACGTACAGGGTGTCGTCGTCGTCCACGAGCAGCCCCGCGTCGTAGTAGACCTGCGGCAGCTCCGCACGCCGCGTCCACGGACCCTCGACGGTCCTGGCGGTGTACACGTACGTCCGCGCGAAGTCGATCTGACCGATCCAGTAGAAGGTGTCGTCGCTGCGGCGGTGGTTGAGCGAGGACGCCCAGATGCCGCGCACGTATCCGCGGCCGCCGGACAGGTCGTACTTGGCGCCGAAGTCGAGCACCGGCACCGAGTGGCCCGCGAGCTCCCAGTCGACCAGGTTCCACGAGCGCAGGACGGGGGCCCCTGGTGAGTAGTGCATGGTGGACGCCGACATGTAGTAGGTGTCGGCGACCCGGATGATGTCGACGTCCGCGAAGTCCTGCCAGACGACGGGGTTGGTGTAGGCGCCCGCGGCCAGGGCGCTCGCCGCGGGGGTGGCCGCGGCCAGGGCGCTCGCCGCGGGGGTGGCCGCGCCGGGGACGGGAGCCGCCTGGGCGCGGGGCGCGGCAGCGGCGAGGGCGGCGCCGGTGGCCGCCGTGAAGACGGTTCGGCGGCTCAGGGGGTGGTGGAGCCAGGACATGGGGGGGGGTGCTCCTTCGTGACGGTGGGGGCGAGGGGCAGAGGAAGAGCCGGCCGCCTCCCTGCCGGACGGACCGTCCGGCAGGGAGCGTGCACGGGCGACAACGGCGACGGGCGCCGACCGGGGCGGGGGCGGCGTCGGGCCGCGCGCCGCCGGGAGGACCGGTCGGCGCGGGCGCCCCGCGGCGGTCACCTCGTCAGCTGCGGCTCCACTTCTGGTTGCTCTGCCCGTTGCAGGTCCACAGGACGAGCCGGCTTCCGTTGGCCGTGGCGGCCCCCTCGACGTCCAGGCAGAGGCCGGAGAGGGTGTTGCGGATCGACCCGTCGGAGGCCAGGGTCCACTTCTGGTTGTCCTGGCCGTTGCACGGCCAGGTGATCACCCGGGTGCCGTTGGCGGTGCCCCGCTCGTGGGCGTCGAGGCACTTGTCGCCGAACACCCGGATCTCGCCGCCCGCCCACGTCGTCCACAACTGGTTGGCGGCGGAGTGGCAGTCCCAGACGAGGACGGTCGCGCCCGAGGCGGTGGAGGCGTCGTCCACGTCCACGCAGCGGCCGGAGCCGGTGCCGCGCAGCCGCGAGGTCTGGTGGGACAGCGGGGTGCCGCCGGACACCCGGAACACCGCGATGCCGTGGGAGGGGACCGAGGCCGAGATCTGGCCGCCGCTCGTCGAGTTGGCACCGGTCCACAGGTCGGTCAGGGTGAACGAGCTGCCGGACAGCCCGATCTGGGCCGCGGTGGTGCTCACGGTCGCGGTGGAGCCGCCGCGGTTGAACAGCCCCACGGCCACCGAGCCGTCGGACAGCTCCTTCGCGAAGACCTCGGTGTTCCCGTCGTCGCGCACCCGCCGTCCGCCGGCGCCCAGAGGGTCCTGGTCGACCGCGATCAGCCGCGGATTGCGCAGCACGGCGCTGACGTCGGCGGACATAGACCGCACGTCGTTGCCCGCCATCAACGGCGAGCCCATGAGCGCCCACAGCGCGAAGTGCGAGCGCGACTGGTGCAGGGTGAGTCCGGGCCGTCCGACCACCAGCATGTCCGGGTCGTTCCAGTGCCCGGGGCCGGACTGGGCGGCCAGGGGCGCCGTGACGTCCAGGACGTTGCCCACGCCCATCGGGTAGCTGTTGGTGTTGCCGTTCTGCCAGATGTCCAGCAGGTCCTCGGTGGTGCGCCACATGTCGGCGACCTGGCCCCAGTTGTACTTGTCGCCGGTGATGGCGTGGTAGCTGTTGGGGTTGACGCTGTAGACGATCGGACGCCCCGTGGCGCGCAGCGCGTCACGCATGATGCCGAACCGGGCGACCTGCTCGTCGCGGGTGCCGTTGCCGGAGCACCAGTCGTACTTGAGGTAGTCCACACCCCAGGAGGCGAAGGTGCGGGCGTCCTGTGCCTCGTGGCCGAGGCTTCCGGTGGCTCCGGGGAAGGCGCCGCTGCCCTGGGCGCAGGTCTTCTCGTTCGGCGCCTGGTAGATGCCGAACTTCAGGCCCAGGGAGTGGATGTGGTCCCCGAGCGCCTTCATGCCACTGGGGAACTTGGTGGGGTGGGCGCGCAGGTTGCCCTGGGCGTCACGCTGCGGGTCGAACCAGCAGTCGTCGACGACCACGTACTGGTAGCCCGCGGCCCGCATCCCGGAGGAGACCATCGCCTCGGCGGCCTGGCGGACCTGTGTCTCGGTGATCTGGCAGCCGAAGCTGTTCCAGCTGTTCCACCCCATGGGCGGCGTGAGGGCCGGGCTGCCGGGTGCGGCGGCCTGCACCTCGGGCGCGGCCTGCGCCTCGGGCGCCTGGAGCGTGGCCACCAGGAGAGCCGGCACCGCGGCCGCGGCGGTGAGGAGGCATGACAGTCGCCTGGGTAATCGTGCGGTCATCGTCGTCCCTTCGACATCGGGTTCAGGCTGCGTTCGGGCCAGCAGATCGTGGAGGATCGGCGGGCGGACCTGGATCTCCTGCGAGACGGCCCCGTCCGCCCGGCACCCTCCGGCCCGCGCGCCGGGGAAGGAACCCCGGCCGACATGCGGCCGGGGTTCCTCGACGTGGTGCGCGTCAGCGCTGCAGGGTGAGGATGCCCGGCCGGTACGGGAGGGCGTTGTAGTCGCCTCCCGAGTTCGGGGCCTTGCCCTGGTAGAGGAGCTGGAGGTTGCAGGGGTCGATGGTCATGGTCTGGTCGGGGTTGTTGCGGACCAGGTCACCGTGGCTGATGTCGTTGGTCCAGGTGGCGCCGCTGTTGGCCTTGCCCGCGAACGGGTTGCTCTCACTGGCCGCCTGCGGTGTCCAGGAGCCGTTCAGGCTGGAGGACGTGAACGAGCGGAAGTAGCGGCCGTTGGCGCCCATCGCCTCGACGATCATGAGGTACTGGTTCTGGCCCTGGACCTTGTAGACCTGGACGGCCTCGAACAGGTTGGCCTTGGTGTCGCTCATGATGGTCGTGTACGACGAGCCGAAGCTGCTGGGGAAGTTCCCGATCGGCATGCTCGCCCGGTAGATCTTCCCGTTGTCACCGGCGAAGAACAGGTACATGTTCTGGCCGTCCGCGATCAGCGTCTGGTCGATCGGACCCGTGTCCGAACCGGAGATGCTGCCGGTGAACAGCGGCTGCGGGGAGGACCAGCCGTTGGCGTTGGTGGGGTCGCTCGAGGTGCGGTACATGAAGGCCGCCGGGCCCCACTGGTAGGCGAGCACCCAGATGTTCTTCGGCGCGAAGTAGAAGAGCGTCGGCGCGACCGCGGCCTGGCTCATCCCGTTCTGGCCGGTCGAGGCCATGTCGGACCAGTTGGTGAACGGCGTGAACGCCATCGAGCCGTAGGAGGAGCCCGTCGAGTAGGACCCGTAGACCAGGTACTTGCCGTTGTGCTTGACGGCGGAGAAGTCCTTCAGCGACACCCAGCCGCTCTTCGGCTGCGCCAGCGCACCCGTGGAGGACCACCGGTACGTCGACGGGAGGGAACACGAGCCCGAAGGCGGAGGCGTGGTCGGGGTCGGCCCGCCGCCACCGGTCAGACCGCTCCACTTCTGGTTGTTGCTGCCGGTGCACGTCCACAGCTGCACCCGAGTGCCGTTGGCCGTGCCGTTGTCCTTCGCGTCCAGGCACAGTCCTGACTGCACGCCGACGATCGTGCCGTCGGAGTTCACCCGCCACTGCTGGTTGGCGCCGCCGCTGCACGCATAGATCTGCAGCTGGACACCGGCCGTGGTCGAGTGCCCCGGAACGTCCAGGCACCGGCCGAGGACGGTCAGCTGGTTGCTGTCCGTCAGCGTCCACTGCTGGTTGGACTGCCCGTTGCAGTCGTAGATCTGCAGGTACGTGCCGTTGGCGGTGTTGGAGTTGGGCAGGTCGAGACAGCGGCCGGAGGCGGCGTGACGCAAGGCGCCGCTACTGGCCGCCTGGGCCGGTTCGGCCACCAGCATCGCCGCCAGCGCGGCGAGCACCGCGACCGCGGCGGAGAACACCGCGGACAGATGCCTGCGGTGGAGATTCTCTCTGCGCATGAGGACTTCCTCGTCTTGGGCAAAGGGTTCCGGCCCGACCCGTGGGGACCGTCCGGACTGTCGGTGTGACGCTGTGCGTCCACGGACCGTTCGCACTCGACGCACACCGTGCCCCACCTCCGGAAGGAGGTCGAGTGCCATCGAGCGAGAGGGAACGGATGGGACTGTGACGCTGTCGATTGTTACCGCTAACACCACGGGGAGGCCAGGCTCGTGCAACGGAAATCACCGCCGGGCCGACGAAGACGGCCGGACGACCGTCGGGGGTGAGGGTCGGTGGATCACGCCCGCGCGCGTGCCCCCGGCGTGCCGCAGCACGGCACTGAACAGCGGTTTGTCGATCTTTCAGGGCATCCGGCAACGTGCCGGACGGATGACTGCGGGGATACGGACCGACCACGGGTGAGCACGTCGCACACGCCGCTCGGCCGGCCCGGGTCGCTTCCACCCCGGCCGCACGCCTCGGCGAGCAGGGCGACGGGTACAAGCCACGGGCCGAGTTGTTATCGCTAACACCGAATGCGCACGTCCCCGGGCTCCCGCCCTGGGCGTCGCGCTCCCGGCATCGCCGTCAGGCGCTGGCGCGGACGACCAGCCGGGTGGGCAGGATCAGCGCGGTGGGATCCTGCCCGTTGACGAGGGCGGCGAGCATGCGCGCCATCTCCCGGCCGAGGGCCTGTATGGGCTGGTGCACGGTGGTGAGCGGCGGGTCCGACATCCGCGCGACGGCCAGGTCGTCGAAGCCCACCACGGCGACGTCGTCCGGGACTCTCCGGCCGGCCTCGCGCAGCGCGCGCAGCGCTCCCACTCCCATGTTGTCGTTGGCGGCGAACACCGCGTCGACGTCGGGGTGTTCGGCGAGCAGCTCGGACATGGCGGCGGCCCCGCCGCTCTCGGTGAAGTCCCCCTCCCGGGGCGGGAACGGGTCGAGTCCGGCCGCCAGCACGGCGTCCCGGTACCCGCGGTACCGGGCGCGTCCGGCCTCGGTGTCCAGCCGGCCGCAGAGGGCGGCCACGCGCGTGCGACCGCGCGAGATCAGGTACTCGGTCGCCTCGCGCGCACCCCCCGCGTTGTCGACGTCCACGTACCAGCGCGGCACCGAGCCGACCGGCCGGCCGCCGAACACGACGGGCATCGTCGCCCTCTCGGCCATCCGGGCAAGCGGGTCGTCCTGGCGCAGCGCCATCAGCATCACGCCGTCCGCGCCGTTGGACCGGAGGAGTTCCTCCACCCTCCTGCGACCCCGGTCGGACGCGGCCAGACACAGCATCAGGTGCAGGTCCGCCTCCTCCAGGGCGGCCGACGCGCCGACGATCACCTGGGCGAAGAACGGGTCCGCGAAGATCGACGGGTCCTCCCCGGAGACGACCAGGGCGGCCGCGCCCGTCTGCCGGGTGGCCAGCGCCCGAGCTGTCGAGTTGGGCACGTACCCGAGGCGGCGCACGGCCCGTTCGACCGCCTCGCGTTTGACGCGGGCGACGTGCGGGGCGTTGTTGAGGGCGCGGGAGGCCACCGAGCGTGACACGCCTGCCAGTTCGGCCACCTCGTCGAGCGTCGGCTGCCGGCGGGGCGCATCCTGTGCCATGAAACGCGTTCCTCTCCTGTCGACCGGACGGCACCATCCTCACCCATGGCGCCGCTCCCCCGGAGGGGCGGGGCCGTGGACCGGGGGACGACGTCACGGGCACCGCCAGGAGAGCTCCGCGATCGGACTCCGAGATCGGGCCGGGATCGGACTCCGCGATCGGGCTGGGATCGGACTCCGCGATCGGGCTGGGATCGCTTCCAGTCAAACGCGGCCCGTTCCCGTCGGTTCGACGACCGGGCTCACCCGGAGCCTTGACAGCGAAAGCGGAACGCCACAACCTTACCGATGGCATCCCTGAACTCAGGGCTGGAAGCGGTTCCAGTTTGGGAGCGCTCCCTCGAGGTCAGTTCGAGTTCCTGCCCGTGTCGTCCCTCCGAAGGACGGCATCGCACGGGGACGTCGCACCGCCCGCACTTCCTTCAGCGCGTCGCCCGCTCGGGACGAGGTCCGGCGGCGCGTCATCGCCAGGAAACCGAGGTACCCACATGCGCCGCAATGTCCGCACCCTGCTGGCAGCGCTCTGCGCCCTGCCGCTCGCGTTCACCGCCGCCCCGTCCGCCCACGCCGCCGACCCGACCACCATGACCAGCGGGTTCTACGTGGACCCCGACTCCAGCGCCAAGCGGTGGGCCGCCGCGAACCCCGGCGACGGCCGGGCCGCGGCGATCAACTCCTCGATAGCCAACACGCCCATGGCCCGCTGGTTCGGCTCGTGGAGCGGCACCATCGGCACGGCCACCGGGGCGTACGCGGGTGCCGCGGACAGCAGGGACAAGCTGCCCGTCATGGTCGCCTACAACATCTACCACCGCGACTACTGCGGCGGACACTCCGCGGGCGGAGCCTCCTCGCCGTCCGCCTACGCGAGCTGGGTGGCCCAGTTCGCCGGAGGGATCGGCAGTCGTCCCGCCGTCGTCATCCTGGAGCCGGACTCCCTCGGGGACTACGGGTGCATGAACCAGGCGCAGATCGACGAGCGCGAGGCCATGCTCACCGGCGCCCTCTCGGAGTTCAGCCGCCAGGCCCCCAACACCTGGGTGTACATGGACGCCGGCAACCCGGGCTGGGCCGACGCGGCCACCATGGCCCGCCGTCTCCACGAGGCCGGCCTCCGGCAGGCCCACGGATTCTCGCTGAACGTCTCCAACTACTTCACCACGCAGCAGAACACGGCCTACGGCAACGCGATCAACAGCGCGCTGAGCTCCCGCTACGGCTACACCAAGCCGTTCGTGGTGGACACCAGCCGCAACGGCAACGGCTCCAACGGCCAGTGGTGCAATCCCTCCGGCCGCCGGATCGGCACGCCCACCCAGCTGGGCGGGGGCGCCGAGATGCTGCTGTGGATCAAGACGCCGGGTGAGTCCGACGGCAACTGCGGCGTCGGAGGCGGCTCTTCGGCCGGCCAGTTCCTCCCCGAGGTCGCCTACAAGATGATCTACGGCTACTGAGCACGGGGGACGCGGCGCGGCCGGCCCCGCCGACGGCGCGTCCCTCGTTCCTCCCCCCTCACACCCCTCACCCCTCTCCCCCGATGACCACCCTGGAGGCACATCCATGGGCTCCTCAGCCCTTCCCGGACTCCCTGTCCGACGGAAGATCCGCAGCCTGTTACTGGCCCTGCTCGTCGGCGCCGTCGGCCTGGCCACCGCACTGGTCGGGCCGCCGACCGCGAGCGCCGCCGAGAGCACGCTCGGCGCCGCCGCGGCGCAGAGCGGCCGGTACTTCGGCACCGCGATCGCCTCGGGCAGGCTCGGCGACTCGGCGTACACGACGATCGCGAACCGCGAGTTCAACTCGGTGACGGCCGAGAACGAGATGAAGATCGACGCGACCCAGCCGCAGCGGGGTCAGTTCAACTTCACCTCCGCCGACCGCGTCTTCAACTGGGCGGTGCAGAACGGCAAGCAGGTGCGCGGCCACACCCTGGCCTGGCACTCCCAGCAGCCCGCCTGGATGCAGGGCCTCAGCGGCAGCACGCTGCGCCAGGCGATGATCGACCACATCAACGGCGTGATGGGCCACTACAAGGGCAAGATCGCCCAGTGGGACGTCGTGAACGAGGCTTTCCAGGACGGCAGTTCCGGAGCCCGGCGCGACTCCAACCTGCAGCGCACCGGCAACGACTGGATCGAGGTCGCCTTCCGCACCGCACGCGCCGCCGACCCGGCCGCCAAGCTCTGCTACAACGACTACAACGTCGAGAACTGGACCTGGGCCAAGACCCAGGCCATGTACAACATGGTCCGCGACTTCAAGCAGCGCGGCGTGCCGATCGACTGCGTCGGCTTCCAGGCCCACTTCAACAGCGGCAGCCCCTACAACAGCAACTTCCGCACCACGCTGCAGAACTTCGCCGCCCTCGGCGTCGACGTGGCCGTCACCGAGCTCGACATCCAGGGCGCCTCCGCCACGACCTACGCCAACGTGGTCAACGACTGCCTGGCCGTGCCGCGCTGCCTCGGCATCACCGTGTGGGGCGTGCGCGACAGCGACTCCTGGCGGTCCGGGGACACTCCGCTGCTGTTCAACAACGACGGCAGCAAGAAGCCCGCGTACACCGCGGTCCTCAACGCCCTCAACAACGCCTCGTCCGACCCCGGCCCCACGCCGACCCCGACTCCGCCCTCCGGTGCCGGTCAGATCAAGGGCGTGGGCTCGGGCCGCTGCCTGGACGTGCCCAACGCCACCACCACGGACGGGACCCAGGTCCAGCTGTGGGACTGCAACAACGGCTCCAACCAGCAGTGGTCGTTCACCGCGGCGGGTGAGCTCAGGGTCTACGGCAACAAGTGCCTGGACGCCGGAGGCACCGGCAACGGCACCCGGGTCCAGATCTACAGCTGCTGGGGCGGCGACAACCAGAAGTGGCGCCTGAACTCCGACGGTTCGATCGTCGGCGTCCAGTCCGGCCTCTGCCTCGACGCCGTCGGAGCCGGCACCGCCAACGGCACCCTGATCCAGCTCTACTCCTGCTCGAACGGCAGCAACCAGCGCTGGACCCGCACCTGACGGACCCGTCTCGGGGAGTTCCACCGGTGCCCTCGGCCGCGATCGCGGCCGAGGGCACCGAGGCAGCGGTGGATGCCGCCCCCTCTTCGAGGCGGGTTCGACGCCCGGCAGCCGGTTCGACCGCACCCGCGCCGGTCAGGCCAGCGGGTCGTGGCCCCAGTTCATGAGCGAGTGCCTCCAGCGGCTGTCGCGCACGTCGCCCGAGGGCCGCTGGGCGAGGTGCCGCCGGACGTATCCGACCACCTTCCGCATGTGCGCGTAGTCGTCGTCGGAGAGGTCGCCCTTCTTGGCGCCCAGGATCTCCACGATCCGGCGGCCCGAGGCGTGGCCGGTGGACTCGCCGCCGTCCTTGTGCTGCCCGGCCTCCTGCGACTCGGGGGTGGCGAGCCATTTCTCCAGGTCGGCCGGTTTCATGTTCACCACCTCCCGGAAGTCGTCCCAGGTCTCCTTCCGGTCGTCCTCGTCCACGCCGGTCACTTGCCCTTCTTCTTCAGCGCCGACGGCTTGTGCACGGCGGACTTCCCGGACTTCTCGCTGCGGACCTGGTACTGCGGGTCGTCGGAGGAGGCGTCGACGGTGCGTCCGGCCGCCTCGGTCCGTTCGGTGATCTTCTTCTCCACCGTGCCCTCGGTCTCGCTGCCGTGGCTCTTCCAGGCGACCTCGTCGCCCTTCTTCAGCTTCTTGGGCCCGTCGTCCTTGGCCATGGACCGCTCCCTTCGCCGGTGCCGACGCGTCGCGCCTCTCGCGGGCGTCCCTTCCCAGGGTGAGCGCTCCCGCCGCGGGCCGCAGCCCGGACCCGCCGCGGGCCGCACCCCCGGACCGGCCACCCCGGCCACCCCGGCCGCACCGGCCGCACCGGCCGTGCGGCGGTCCCGGCCCTCCTCCCGCGCTCACCGCCCCCCGCGGCGTCCTCGGCCCGCTCCCACCAGCGGGTTCGGCAGCGGCAGGTAGCGGGCGTCCGCGCCGTCCGCCCCGGCCCAGCGCAGCAGCAGGTTGGTCTTGCCGGGCAGCGTGGGCCGGCCGAGCAGCCGCCGGACCTCCGGGATGTCGTGCCGGGCGAGCTCGCGGCGGACCGCGGACCACGGGTCCAGCCCGGGATGCCGTTCCCGGAGGGCCTCGGCCAGTTCGCCCAGATGGTTCACGACCAGGCAGTAGACCAGGCGTTCCCAGCCCGCCTCCCGGGCGGTGGGCGGCACGGTCTTCACCCCCTCGGCGTCGCGGAACAGGGCCCGTACCGGCGTTCCGGTCCGGTCCACGGCGATCAGGCAGTTCTGCAGGTGGGCCTCGAGGACCACCCCGTGCCGGTGGAAGAGGTACAGCGCGGGCGGGACCACGCGGCGGAGGTACGCCGTCCACCAGGTTCCGGGGTCGGTGATCCGGTCGAGCGGGTTGCCGTCGAAGCCCTCGGCGAGGGCCGCGGCCAGCAACGCGGTGGAGCCCTGCGGCAGGTGGGCGGTGAGGCCGTCGCGGACCAGGACGGCCAGTTCCTCGAAGGCGAAGGCCGCCGTCCGGTACCCGCGGTCGCTCAGCCAGGCGGCCCCGGCCGACTCCTCGGCGGGCAGGGCCGCCAGGGCGGTGGTGACGACCTCGTCGGTGCCGCGCAGGCGCAGCAGGTCGTGGCGCCACAGGCGCCGGATGTCGTTGGTGATCCGCACGTCCAGGCTGAACTTGGCGAAGAGGTCCGCCCGCGGCAGGTGGACGGTGCGTACGGCCGCGGTCGGGCCGGCGGACTCGGTGGTCGTCCCCAGGCGCAGCAGCCGGCCGTCGGCGAAGGCCTGGCGGATCTCGGGGTTGCCGGCCACCAGTGCCAGTTGCCACGGGTGGGCGGGCAGCAGCCGGTATCCGGGCGGCGCCTCGCCCAGGCCGTCCAGGGCGGTCGGGTCACCCTCATGGACGACGGTGTCCTCCCGCACCGCGAGCAGGGTCAGCGGGAAGCGGGCGTGTGCCTCCGGCGCGTACGGCAGCCAGGCCGCGGCGGGGCCGCCGCCGCGGGCCTTGGGGGCGGGATGGAAGGGGTGCCCGGTGATCAGGGCCTGTTCGGAGCGCAGGTACGGGTCGTCCGGCGCGGTGGCCGTGGCGCGGGCGGCGAGCAGGGCGGCGACCGCGTCGCGGCTGTCGAGCATCTCGCCGGGCAGTTCGTCGTTGGTGAGGCCGGTGTGCAGGCGCAGTTCCTCGGCGGCGAGTTTGACCAGTTCCGTGTGGTCCAGCCGCCGCCAGCCGTGTTCCCCGCGGACCTCGGGCTCGGCCGGGCGGCGGGTTCCCCGTACGCGCAGCAGTCGTCCGCTGCCCGCGAGCCGGTGGACGTGCCGGCCGGCGTCGTCCTGGTTCCCGCCGTCCTCGGGGTGTGCCACCTCGCGCAGCAGGCAGTTGAGGAGGGGGGTGCCGGCGTAGGCGTCGGCGCTCTCGCCGAGGTCCGCGATGGGGGGCATGTGCGGTGGTGGTCCGTTCGTCCGGCGGCGCGGTCGCGGTCAGTATCTCCGGCATCGGCACGGGGGCGAAGTGGGCCTCGGCGGGAGGGGCGCGGGACGGCCACGTGCGCGGGACGCCCTGGACAAGAGGCGCTCCGGGCTGAAAGATCTTGGTGCGGCTCTCGGAGTCGCGAGAGCCACGACAGGGGCGGGAGGCCGTCGGCCGTCCTCGCCGGAGCGTTCGGACCACCGGCGTGAGGACACCACATGGATCACCGGCACCAGCTCGACTGGAACGACGCCACCTGGCTCAACCCGCCGCCCGCCACCGCCGTGGAGGGCTCGGACCTGGTGGTCACCGCCCGGGAGGGCTCCGACTTCTGGCGCACCACCAGCTACGGCTTCGTCCGCGACGACGGTCACGCGCTGCTCACGGGCTTCCCGGAGGGGGCGGCCGTGGAGGTGACGTTCCTGGCGCGCTTCGACGCGCTGTACGACCAGGCGGGGCTCATGGTCCGGGTGGACGGGAGTACGTGGATCAAGGCGGGCGTGGAGATGAACGACGGTGTCCCGCACCTCGGCGCGGTGGTCACCCGTGGCCTGTCGGACTGGTCCCTGGCGCCGGTGCCCGACTGGCGGGACCGGCCGGTCACCGTCCGGGCCAGCCGGTCGGGTGACGCGGTCACGGTCCGTGCCCGGGTTCCGGAGGAGCCCTGGCGCATGGTCCGCCTCGCGCCGCTGGAGCCCGGTGCGGCGGCCACGGCGGGCCCGTTCTGCTGCTCCCCGCAGCGGGGCGGACTCGAGGTCCGCTTCACCCGCTTCACCCTGGGGCCCGCGGACGCCGGCCTGCACGAGGAGCCCGCCGTCTGACCCGTCCGGGGGAAGTGCGACCGCCCGGGGCGAAGCCCGACCCGTCACGGGCAGTCCGACCCGTCACGGGAAGGGCCGGACTCGACCGCGAGCCCCGAGGAGGCCGTACGTGCCGCGTGCAGCAGGCGAGGAGAACGAGGTCGCGCGCGAGCTGGCGGCCGTGCGCCCGGACCTGGTGGAGCCGTTCCGGGCGGCGCTGCCCGGGGCGCGGGCGGCGGTGCTGTCCCGGCTGTGGCGGGCCCTGGCCTTCGAGCCGCTGCCGTGGGTCACCGGCCGTGAGCACGCCGCGGACGGCCTGACCGTGCGGCTGGCGGACGGCCGGGCCCTGCACGGACCGCCCGCCGACCCGTTCGCGGTGGACGGGACGGTGACGGAGGTCCGGCTCGCGGGCGCGGCGTACCGGGATCCCGCCGCGCTGATGACGGACCTGGGCGTCCCCCACGGCGGCGCGTTCGCCGCCGAGCTGGCGGGCAGTGTGGCCTCGTCGGCCCTCTCGCGCGCCGACGCGGTGCCGCTTCCGGGCCGGGCGGCGTGGGAGTGGGAGCAGCGGGTGGTGGACGGTCACCCGTACCACCCGGGCTGCCGCTCCCGGCCCGGTTTCACGGTGGCCGAGGAGCTGGCCTACGCGCCCGAACACCGGCCGGTGGTGCGGCTGGGTCTGGTGCCGGTGGACCGGGAGGACTGCCTGGTGTCGGGCGACTGGCCGGCCGCCTGGCGCGACGGGGGGCGTCTGCTGCTGCCCGTGCACCCCTGGCAGGCGCGGCACGTCCTGCGGCTGCCGGGCCGGAGGGGGCGGGAGGAGGACGGCGTCGCCGCGCACCCCCTGATGGCGCTGCGCACCCTCGCGGTACCCGGCGGTCCGCAGGTGAAGACGGCCCTCTCCACCCGGCTGACCTCCTCGGTCCGGGACATCTCCCCGGGCTCGGTCGCGTCCTCGGCGGCGGTCTCCGCCTTCGCCGAGTCGCTGACCCCGCGTCTGGACGGCCTGCTCCACGTCACCCGCACCCTGGGAGCCGCCTGCGACGGCACGCCGGATCTCGCGGCGGTGGTGCGGGAGGACCCGGAGACCTGTGCGGGGCCCGGCGAGCGCGTGCTTCCGGTGGCCGCTCTCGGCGCGGCCGGACTGACCTCCTCAGCTGCCTGGCTGGACGGTTTCGCCGCCCTGGCGCTGTCGGTGGGCCTGCGGCTGCTGGAGCTGGGGGTGGCCCTGGAGGCCCACGGCCAGAACCTCCTCGTCGTCCTCGCCGCGGACGGGCGGCCGGCCCGGCTGGTCTACCGGGACCTCGCGGACATCCGGGTGAGTCCCGCCCGCCTGGCCCGGCACGGGCTGCGGCTGCCCGAGGGGGTGCCGGCGCGGATCGTCACCGACGACGCGACGGCCCTGCGCCGCAAGCTCTTCGGGTCGCTGGTCGCGGGGGCGCTGGGGGCGGCGGCGGGTTCGGCGGAGGCCCTGGCCGGGCTGCTGCGGCGGGCGGCGGCGCGGCTGCCGCCCACCGCGGACCGGGAGGCGCTGCTCCGCGATCCGCTGCCGGTCAAGGCGCTGACCCTGATGCGTCTCTCCCCGGACAGGCCGGGCGACCGGTGGGCCGACCTCCCCAACCCGCTGGCCGACACCGGGAGATGACCCCGGCTCCATTGCGGGCCGGTGGGCAGCGGCCGTGGACGGCACGCCGGCCGAACCGCCGATCCCCGGCATCGCCCTGCGCGCGCCCCCCGACGACACGGCCGACCGCCCTCGGAACCGTGGCGCGGACGCGGGGCACGTGCTGCGGGTCCCGCCCCCGCCGCCCCACTGACCTCAGGCCCGTGCCGGCAGCGCCGTCGCGTCCAACTCCCCCCGGGCCAGCGCCAGGCAGGCCTCCGCGTCCAGCGCGAGCCTGTGGTCGGGCTCGACGGGCGCCGGTCCGATGCCGTACACCGGCCCCTCCGTGGCGCCCGCGTACAGGTGGAACTCCCCCTCCTCCAGCGACACCTGGACCACCCCCCGCACTCCCGCGCCCTCCAGCGCGCGCAGCAGGGGCAGCGCGAACCAGTGGGCCCGGATCGCGTCGGTCGGCGCGCGCTCCCCCAGCCCGCCGGTCCCCCACTCCCCCAGGGCGTGCAACACGCCCGTCAACTCACGGCCGCTAGGCGTGAGTTCGTACACCGACGCGTTCCCGGGCGGGGCCAGCCGGCGCCGGACGAGGAGCCCGTCCCGCTCCATGTCCCGCAGCCGCGTGGCCAGCATGTCGGTGCTGACGCCGGGCAGGTCGGCGTGCAGGTCGGTGTAGCGGCGGGGACCGGCGAGCAGCTCCCGGACGATCAGCAGGGTCCACCGGTCGCCCACGAGGTCGAGCGCCCGCGCGGCGGAGCAGTACTGGTCGTAGCTTCGGCGAGGTGACATGACAGGCAGTCTAGACAACAGGTTGGACTTTCCAAGTGCCCGCTTGGTAAAACCAAGCAACACCACGAATCCGAGGGGCACACGATGGAGTTCCGCCAGTCGAGCAAGCTCAGCGAGGTCTGTTACGAGATCCGCGGCCCGGTGATCGAGCACGCCGACGCGCTGGAGGAGGCCGGCCACAGCGTGCTGCGGCTGAACACCGGCAACCCGGCGCTCTTCGGGTTCGAGGCCCCGGAGGAGATCGTCCAGGACATGATCCGGATGCTGCCGCGGGCGCACGGCTACACCGACTCCCGCGGTGTCCTCCCGGCCCGCCGCGCCGTGGCGCAGCGCTACCAGGCCCGTGGTGTCGAGGTCGGCGTGGACGACGTCTTCCTCGGCAACGGCGTCTCCGAGCTGGTCTCCATGGCGGTGCAGGCCCTCGTCGAGAACGGCGACGAGATCCTGATCCCGGCCCCGGACTTCCCGCTCTGGACCGCGGTCACCACGCTGGCCGGCGGCAAGGCCGTGCACTACCTCTGCGACGAGCGCTCCGACTGGTACCCCGACCTCGCCGACATGGCCTCGAAGATCACCGACCGCACCAAGGCCGTCGTGATCATCAACCCCAACAACCCCACCGGCGCCGTGTATCCGAAGGAGATCCTGGAGGGCATCCTCGATCTCGCCCGCCGCCACGGGCTGATGGTGTTCGCCGACGAGATCTACGACGAGATCCTGTACGACGACGCCGTCCACCATCCGGCCGCGGCCCTCGCCCCCGACCTGGTGGTGCTCACCTTCTGCGGGCTCTCCAAGACCTACCGGGTGGCCGGCTTCCGCAGCGGCTGGCTGGTCGTCTCGGGGCCGCGCGAGCACGCCCGTGACTACTTGGAAGGCCTCACGATGCTGGCCTCCATGCGGCTGTGCGCCAACGCGCCCGCCCAGTACGCCATCCAGGCCGCGCTCGGCGGCCGGCAGTCCATCCGTGAACTGACCGCACCGGGCGGCCGGTTGCGCGAGCAGCGGGACCGGGCCTGGGAGCGGCTCAACGAGATCCCCGGCGTCTCCTGCGTGAAGCCCCAAGGCGCCCTCTACGCCTTCCCGCGCATCGACCCGAAGGTCCACCCGATCCTGGACGACGAGAAGTTCGTGCTCGACCTGCTGCTGCGGGAGAAGATCCAGGTCGTGCAGGGAACCGGCTTCAACTGGCCCTCCCCGGACCACTTCCGCATCCTCACCCTCCCGCACGCCGACGTGCTGGACACCGCGATCAGCCGCATCGGCCGTTTCCTGTCCGGGTATCGCCAGTGACCCGGCCCGCGGATGGGTAGCACTCCGGCATGAGCGACCGCCCGCTGCTGCTCCTGGACGTCGACGGCCCCCTCAATCCGTTCGGCGCACGGTTCGCCCGCCATCGGGGCTATGTGACGCACCGGATGCTGCCCGACTGCCGGTCTCCGCTGCCCCACGCGAGCCGGCGGCGGGCGGCGCGGGAGGCCCGGGTGCGGCTCCATCCCGGGCACGGCGCGCGGCTGCTGGCGCTGCCGTACCAGCTGACCTGGGCCACGGCGTGGTGCCGGCAGGCCAATGAACTGGTGGCGCCCGCCATAGGGCTGCCCGGCGACCTGCCGGTGGTCGAGTGGCCGTCGGCCCGCTGCGGGCGGCAGGCCGACGGCGTGCACTGGAAGACCCGGACGCTGCTGGAGTGGGCGGCGGGCCGTCCGTTCGCCTGGGTCGACGACGAACTCACCGGGCGGGACGCCGACCACGTGGCCACCCACCATCCGGGCAGTGCGCTGCTGCTGCGGATAGATCCCCGCAAGGGGCTTCGGGAGCGGGACTTCGGCCAACTCGAGCGCTGGGCGCGGGCCCTGGGCTGACCGCGGGCGCGGCGTGCAGCCGGTCGCCGTCCGCGTGCGGGAGGCGGCGGGCGCCGCGGGGAGCCGTCCGTCGCCCGCGTGCGGGAGCCGCGCGCCGTCTGCGATGCTCGGACCATGGCCGACTTCGACGATCTCCTCACCGAGGGCGCCTCCGTGCCGACCGACGGCTGGGACTTCTCCTGGTTCGAGGGCCGGGCCACCGAGCAGCGGCCCTCCTGGGGGTACGCGCGGCTCCTCGGCGAGCGGATGGCCCGCTCGCGGGCGGCGCTCGACGTGCAGACCGGCGGTGGCGAGGTCCTCGCCTCCGTCCACCGGGCGCCGCCGCTGCTCGCCGCGACCGAGGCCTGGCCGCCGAACGTGGCCATCGCCCGCCGCACCCTGGCGCCGCTCGGCGGGACGGTGGTGCAGGTCGGGGAGAGCGACGGGCTGCCGTTCCGTGACGGCGCCTTCGACCTGGTGGTGAGCCGCCACCCGGTGGTCACCCGCTGGGACGAGGTGCGCCGGGTGCTGCGGCCCGGCGGGGTGTACCTGTCGCAGCAGGTGGGGGCGGCGACGGTGCGGGAGCTGGCCGAGTTCCTGCGGGAGGGACGCCCGGAGGACCGCCCCGCGGGCGCTCGCGGACCGGCGGACCCGCTCACCACCCGCTCCGGGAGCACGCCCCTCGCCACGGTGACCGCGGCCGAGGCGGCCGGCCTGGAGGTGACCGGCCTGCGTCAGGAGGCGCTGCGGATGGAGTTCCACGACGTCGCCGCGGTCGTGCACTTCCTGCGCAAGGTGATCTGGATCGTGCCCGGCTTCACCGTCGAGGAGTACCGCGACCGGCTGGCCGTGCTGCACGACTTCATGGAACGGCACGGCCCCTTCGTCGCGCACTCCCAGCGCCACCTGATCGAGGCGAGGAGGCCGGACCGTGGCTGACCGCGCGGCAGCCGGCCCGACGGCGGCGCAGCGGCGGATCGTCGAGGCGGCGGACCCGGCGACGGGACGTGTGAAGGGCGGTTCCGCCCCACTCGCCGCCCTCGTCCGCCTCGGGCTCGCCTTCCGGCATCCGAGGCCGCCGCACGACTGCTACCTCACCCCGGCGGGCCGCCGCCTGCGCGACGCGGCCACGGCGGAGCGCGCCTCCGAACCCGCCCCGGACCCGGCGCCGCGGGCCGCGGAGCCGCCGGTCGCCAAGCCGCGCGCGGGGGTGTTCGCCGCGCGTCTCGGCGGCGAGAGCGACGCCCCGGCCCGCACGGCCGAGGTCCGCGGCGCCTGGCAGGGGCTGGTGGAGCTCCGGCGGATGACCAACCAGGACGCCGCGGTGGACCGCCCGTGCGCCTGGGAGCGCTCGCACCTGCCCCAGGCGGCGGCGATCGCGCTGGAGGCGGCGGGCTGCCGCCCGGCCGGCCCGAGCACCGACGGCTACCGGGTGGAAACCACACCGCAGCCCGAGGCGGTCGCGGTCCGCGCCCCCGACCCCGGCCTGCTGCGCGCCTGCGAGGACGCCCTGAACGCCTCCGGCTGGCACGCCGGCCCCCACACCGAACCCCGCACCGGCATCCGCTACCTCCTCGCCTCACCCCGCCGCCGGTAGGTCCCGTCCGACGGCGAGGACGGCACGGCGTCCGGCCGAGGCGTTGCCGGCGGCCCCGGGGGCGTGGTCCCGCCGCGGTGGATCCACAGGAGGGCTCCCGCGAGCATCACGGCGCCTCCCAGCAGCCAGGGCAGCGGGCCTGACGGGAGCACACCGATGATCAGGCCGGTGAGGCCTGCCACCAGTTGCAGGGTGAGGGACTGGACGGACAGCGCGGTGGCCCGGCCGGAACGCGCGACACGGCGGTGCAGGAGGTCGTTCTCGTTCGGCCCCGCGGCGCCGAGCCCGAGGTGGACCAGGCCGAAGCCGACGGCCGCGAGGACCAGGGAGCCCACGCCGGCGAACGCCGCGGTGGCGCCGAGCAGCAGCAGGCCGCTCGCGCCCGTCCCGAGGCTCGCCATCACGGCTCGCTCGCCGCTGCCCGCGAGCCGGGCGGTCAGTGGTGCGAGGTGGCTGCCGACCGCCGCGCAGACGAAGCCGGCGCAGGCGAGGGCGGCGAAGAGCACCGCCCCCGAGGCCGACGCGCCCGTGAGGGCCGCGGCACGGCCGGGCGTGAGCAGTTCGACCGCGGCCAGGGCACTGCCGGCGGCTCCCGCGCCGAGGAACACCCGGCGGACCAGTGCGTCGCGGCCCCCGAGACGCAGCCCGCCCGCGACGGTGGCCGGGATGCCGCGGAGTACGTCGCGCAGGGTGGCTGCCGGCCGGGGCGGCTCCGGCAGGGCGGTCAGGACGTACAGCACGAAGGCGATCTCGACCGCCGCGCCGAGCAGGACCGAGAGGGAGAGGGGCAGCACCAGTCCGGAGGTCGACGCGCTCAGGCGGGCGCCGACGCCGGAGCCGAGGTCGAGCAGCCAGGGAAGGGCACCGCCGAGCAGGGTGCCCGTGGCGAGCGCGGCGGACGTCGCGGAGGAGCCGCGGGCCAGTCCGGTGCGTAGTTCGGCGTCGGGGCCGGCGTATGCCTGGACGGTGTCGACGTACCAGGCTTCGGCCGGGCCGCTGGACAGGGCACGGCCCGCGCCCATGAGGGCCATGCCGACACCGAGCAGCCAGGGTGTGGTGCCGAGCCCCACGAGGGTCAGGGCGGCCAGGTTCAGCCCGCCCGCGGCGGCCAGGACCGTGCGGCGTCCGAGGACGTCGGACAGTCCTCCGGTGGGCAGCTCCAGCGCGGCGGCGGTGACGGAGTGCGCGGCGAAGAAGCCCGCGATGACCGCCAGGGTCATGCCGCGCTCGGTGAACAGCAGGATCAGGGGAGCGATGGTCAGTCCCAGCGGCAGCCAGAACAGGACGCAGACCGTGACGTAGCGGCGGCGCGCGGTGCGCGTGTCGGGTGTCCGGGTCATGACGCGCCTGCGCCGACGGCCGCGAGTTCACTCACGTTGCGCGGAGGCTGCGTGAGGGCCTGCGGAGGTGCCGCGTCCCGCTGGGGACCGCCTACGCGTTCGCGCTCTTCGCCGGCCACGACGGGAGGGTAGAGCAGTGCGGAGTTCCGCAGAACTCCATTTCGGGAGTTGGCTGAACAGCGGATGATGGCCGCATGGTGTTCTCGTCCTCGATGCGGTGGTGGGTGCTGCCCAATGTCGTCCTGCTCGCCGTGATGGCGGCGTGGGGGGTGCTGCGGTATCCGGATCTGCCGGGGCGGATCCCGAGGCACATCGGGCCGGGTGGCGTGGACGCCTGGGCGGACAAGTCGGTGGGGAGCGCCCTGGGGCTGGTGTTCGTGTTCGCCGGGGTGACGTTGCTGATGGCCGGGGGCGCGGAACTGACCCTGCGGGTGACACCGCGTGGGGAGCTGCGGCCCGACGCCGTCCCGTACGCGGTGACGCCGGCGGAGTCCCTGCTCAACAGGCCGGCCGACCGGGCTTCGGCCCGCCGGATCGCCCGGTCCCTGCTGCTGCTCAACGGGTGCGTCGGGCTCGCCCTCCTCGCCGGATGCTGGACGCTCTGGCGCTCCGAGCCGGAGGCGGACGTGCCGCCCTGGGTGTTCGCGGCCATGCTGCTGCCCCTGCTCGTCGGGATCGCGGCGACGCTCGTGGCGGCCGTCGCCGACCGGCGGCGGTGAGGAACGCCCGACGGGGTGACGGGCGTGCGTTCCGCTAGTGACCTGCGTCGTCCTCCGTGAGCCACTCGGCGAGGACCGCGGTGTGGCTGATCTCCACGTCGCGCGTGGCCGTCAGGAGGGCCACCGGGCCCTCGGCGGCGAGGGAGCGCAGGCGGGCGGCGGCCTCGCGGTGGGCGTCGTCCTCAAGTTCGGCGCGGTAGCGGTCGCGGAACTCCGCGTACCGTTCCGGGTCGTGGCCGTACCAGCGGCGCAGCTCGTCGGAGGGGGCGACCTCGCGCAGCCACGCGTCGAGCCGCGCCGCCTCCTTGCTGACGCCGCGTGGCCAGAGACGGTCGACGAGGATCCGCGCCCCGTCGTCGGGAGAAGTGTCGTAGATCCGGTGCTGGGTGATCCGCCTGTCCATGGCTCCACTCTGGCGGCCGGAGCCCGCCCGCGCCGGTCGGAAACTCCGGTGCGGTGGGCGGCGGGCTGCTGCGACCATGCCGCCATGCGTCACGTTTTCGAACAGATGGTCGTCCGACACACCTTCCGCCTGCCCGCCCCCACCGGCCCGGCCGGGGACGGGAGCGGGCCGGCCCGGCAGCTGGACTCCGCGCTGCTGTCCGTCGGTTTCACCCTGTCGGGCGAGCTGCTGCGGCATCTGTCGGCGCTGGCGCCCGAGGTGGTGCTGCGGGTGGGCCGGCGCACCCTGGACACGGTCCGGGAACTGGTCGGCGACCACGTGCGGCACAACGTGTACTTCAAGGCGTTCCCGGACGGCGTTCCGGAGACCGTGGAGTTCTGGCACCGGTGCCTGCTGGAGGCGCTGGACGACGAGCGGGTCCGGCCGGGCGTCCTCGCGCGCCTGCGCGACGGCGTCCTGGACCTGCTCACGCTGCCGTCGTACGGCCGCTACCGGCACACCTACGAGGAGATGCTCGCCGTACACGACGAGCTGATCGCCGCGGCCGGGGACCGCGTCACCGTGCTCCACCTCGGGGGGCCGCAGGAGGAGGAGACGACCGCCCTCTACCGGTCGCTGGCGGGCAGTCGCACACCGCTCGGCGAGGACGGGCTCGAGGACCTCCGGGTGCTGGCGCGCCACTGCGCGGCCGGGCCCGGGCCGGAGACGATCCCGCTCCGCGAGAACCGGGCGGTGGTGAACGCCGCGCGGGTCACCGCGGGCGCGGAGCCGCTGCTGGACACCGTCACCGACGTGCTGCGGCTGGCCTGCGCGCTGTCCGGCGCGCCGGTCACCCTGGAACAGCCGGTGCGGTTCCGCTCGCTGCCGCGCGCCGAGCGCCGCGTGCTGCTCGCCGGTCTGGACGCGGTGGTCGCGGCGGCCCCGGCCAAGCTGGCCGACGTGCGGCGGCACCGGGAGGCGTGGAAGCGGCTCGGGGAGCGCCTCCATCCGCACGAGTATCCCCGGTGGCCGCACGCCGCCGCGGTGTTCGAGGTTGCGCGCGGGGAGCGGCGGGCGACCTCCTTCGACGGCCGCGTCGACGAGCTGCTGGCCGCCGGGGACGTCGCCGGGGCCGCGCGGCTGCTGGAGGCGGCTCCGGGACGGCTGTTCCGGGCGCTGGACCGGCTGGTGCTGGCGGCGCCGGACGAGGCCGGGCGGGAGGCGGTGCGAGCGGCCGCCGAGCGGGCCGCGCCCCAGGTCTCCGGCCGGGTCCTGCTGTCCGTGCGCGGGCATCTCGCGGCCCGCGCTGGGCGCTTCGGCGAGCAGCGGCTGTTCCTGAACCGGTCGGGACGCGCCTGGGTCACCCCGGACACCCGGCCCGGCCTGCCCGCCGACGTGCGGGACGGGCTGGGCCGGGTCGTCGACGACGAGCTGCGGCGCCGTCTGCCGGACCCGGGTCCGGTGCTGGTGGAGCCCGTGTTCCTGGACGTCGCGCTGCCGCTGAGCGGGAAGAACGTGTCGTCCGGCCTGGGCGTGCTGCCGCGCGGCTCGGTGTCGGCCGTCGAGGGCGGACTGCTGCGGTTCTTCGTGCACTGGCGGCAGGCCCGCCGCACGACCGACTTCGACCTCTCGGCGCTGATGCTCGACGAGGAGTACCGGACGGTCTCCTGGCTGGACTGGACGGCGCTGACCGCGGTCGGCGGCGCGCACTCCGGCGACATCACCGAAGCACCGCACGGCGCCTCGGAGTTCATCGACCTGCGGCTCGACGCCGTCCAGGGCGCGTTCCTGGTGCCGATGGTGCACGTCTACAGCGGCGAGGGCTTCGACGAGGTCGCCGAGTCGTTCTTCGGTTTCATGCTGCGCGACGCCGAGCAGGCGGGACGGCCCTTCGAGCCGCGGACCGTGCGGATGAAGTCGGAGCTGCGCGGTCCCGGACGGGTCGCGCTGCCGCTGGTGTTCGTCCGCGGCGAGGACGGCGTCTGGCACGCGCGGTGGACGCACCTCCACCTGCGGGGCACGCCCTCGCACAACCAGGTGTCGGAGCATCAGGTGTCGGTGGCCACCCTGGTGCGCGGCGTCGTCGCGCGCCGGCAGCCGACCGTGGGGCACCTGGTCGGGCTGATGGCGGACAACGGGGTGAGCGTGACGGTCTGGGACGGCAGGACGGTGCCCGAGGGGCCGGTGACCTTCCTGGGTCTGCAGCGGCCCGAGGGGCTGCACCCGGAGTCGCGGGTGATCACCCCGGAAAATCTCCGTGACCTGATCCCCGGCTGACGGTTAGGGTGGGGGCACGGCGAGGCCATGACGGGGCTTCCTTCTGATCGCCTGCACAGCGAATGAGACTAGCCCTGTCGCTTTCCTCGCCGTTCTTCTTGCCCTCAGGCGCGCAGGGCCGTCGCCGGCCTGGCCTCCTCCCCCTGTGCGGCGTCGTAGGCCACCCGGCTCCGGGCGATGGTGCCGCGGTGGCGTTCCGCCCACGCGGTGAGCTGGAGCAGCGTCTCGTACAGTTCCCGCGCCACCGGGGTGATCGCGTACTCCACCCGGGGCGGCACGGTCGGGTACACGGTGCGGGTGACCAGGCCGTCGCGCTCCAGGTTGCGCAGCGTGAGGGTCAGCATCCGGCGACTGATGCCGGTGACGGCGCGCTCCAACTCCGTGAACCTAATGGGTCCTTGGGCGGCCGCGACCAGGATGCCGACGCTCCACTTGCCCGAGACCCGGTCGAGGACCTCTTGAACCGGGCAGGCCTCCGCGGTCACTGCCTGCGAGGTAACACCGGTGTTCCGCTGGGACATGAAAGTGCCTCCTTACGCCGGGCCTTCATGGTCACCCACGATGTACTCCGTTACAAGTCGTGCACCATGGCCCGTACAGGGGAGTTCCTGCCATGCCGTCGCTCAAGAGCCCTTCCCGCGAGGCGTCCGATCCGGCTTCGCCGCACGCCCGTTCCCGTTCGCTGTCGCTGCTGATCCTGTGCGCCGGCGCGCTGATGACCATCCTGGACGGCAACATCGTCACGGTGGCCATGCCCGCGATCCAGCGCGACCTCGGCTTCTCCGCGCCGGGCCTGGCGTGGGTGGTGAACGCCTACCTGATCCCGTTCGGCGGGCTGCTGCTCCTGGCCGGGCGGCTGGGTGACCTGCTGGGCCGCAAGCGGATGTTCACCGCCGGGCTGGCCGTCTTCACGGTGGCGTCGGTGCTGTGCGGCGTGGCCGACGGGCAGGTGCTGCTGGTCGCGGCGCGCGCCCTGCAGGGCGCCGGCGGGGCGATGACCATGGCGGTGGTGCTCGGCATGATCGTGGCGCTCTACCCGGAGCAGCGTGAACAGGGCCGCGCCATCGCGGTGTTCAGCGCCGTGGGGGCGACCGGTGCGGCGCTCGGCACGTTCCTGGGCGGGGCGCTCACCCAGGCCGCCGGGTGGCACTGGATCTTCCTGATCAACCTGCCCATCGGGCTGGTGGCCTGGGTCGCGGCGGTCCGGGTGCTGCCTTCCGACCAGGGGGCCGGGCTCGGGCGCTCGGCGGACTGGGCGGGGGCGGTGCTGGTCACGGGCGCGCTGATGACCACCGTCTACGCCATCGTCGGCGCGGGCGGGCGGGAGGCCGACGGCACGGTCGCCCTCGCCGCCCTGGCCGTCGCCCTGTTCGCCGGGTTCGCCGTGCGGCAGGTTCGGGCGGCCCATCCCCTGCTGCGCCTGGGCATCCTGCGCTCCCGCGTTCTCGCCGGGGCCAACGGCACGCAGATCCTGATGCTGGGGACCATGTACGGCTT
This sequence comes from Streptomyces sp. NPDC002640, assembly GCF_053592575.1. NCBI lineage: Bacteria > Bacillati > Actinomycetota > Actinomycetes > Kitasatosporales > Streptomycetaceae > Streptomyces > Streptomyces sp. NPDC002640. The sequence continues at coordinate 218,700 of NZ_JBSFVZ010000009.1, forward strand.
CCAGTACATCGGCACGCTCTACCTGCAACGCGTCCTCGGCCACGACGAGTTGACCACCTCCTTCGCCTTCCTCCCGGCGCCGCTGCTGATCGGCGCGCTGACCCTGGGCCTGGCCGCGCGGCTCGTGCAGCGATTCGGGCCGTACCGGGTGCTGCTGGCGGGGCTGGTGCTCGCCACCGCCGGCATGGCGCTGCTGAGCACGGCTCCGGCGGACGGCTCGTACCCGGTGGACGTGCTGCCGCCGCTGCTGATGCTGTCGGCCGGGTTCGCGGTGGCCATGCCGGCGCTGACCGGTCTGGCGATGTCGGGGGCGGCGGCGGAGGACGCGGGACTGGCCTCCGGACTGTTCAACACGACGCAGGTGGTGGGCGGTTCGCTGGGTCTGGCGGTGCTCACCACCCTGGCGGCGAGCCGCACCGAGGGGCTGACCGGAGCGGGGGTGCCCCTGGTGGAGGCCACGGCGGACGGCTACCGGCTGGCGTTCACGGTGGCCGCGGGGCTGGGCGCGGCGGCCCTCGCGCTGGCCGCGGCGGTGCTCCGACCGGGGCGCCCGCGGGGCTGACGACGGCGGGGTGGGTCCCGGAACGGCGGAGCGGAGGTGCCGCCGGCCCGGGGCCCACCCCCGCGCGCGCCGACACGTGCCCCGTCCGCGTCGCCGGAAATTCGCTACCGGGACCGCGGCGGCGCCTGGGACCCTCCGGCCATGAGCCCGCGCCCTGTCAGACCCAGCGTGTACATCTCCGTGGACATCGAGGCGGACGGCCCGATCCCCGGCCCCTACTCGATGATCAGCTTCGGCGCCGCCGTGGCCGGACGGCAGGACGCGGACGGCTTCACGGCGGCCGGCCCGGAGGAGCACACCTTCTACCGCGAACTGCGGCCGATCTCGGACGCGTTCGATCCCCAGGCGCTGGCCGTCAGCGGCCTCGACCGGGACCGTCTGCGCCGGGAGGGCGCGGACCCCGCCACGGCCCTGACCGAGTTCACGGCCTGGGTGGGCGAGGTCTCCACCGGCGCGCAACCCGTGGTCTGCGGCTACCCGGTGGCCTTCGACTGGATGTTCCTGTACTGGTACCTGATCCGCTTCACCGGGAGCAGCCCGTTCGGCCACTCGGGCTGCATGGACATGAAGACGCTGTACGCGACGAAGGCCGGCCTGCCGCTGCGCGCGGTGGTCAAGGGGACCATGCCCCGGCAGCTGCTCTCGCGCCGCCCGCACACCCATCACGCGCTGGACGACGCGGTCGAGCAGGCGGAGCTCTTCGCCAACCTCATGCGCTGGGAGGGCCCCGCCTCCTGACCTGTCCCCGCCTCCCCGCCTCCCCGCCTGTGCCTGCTGATCAGTCCCCGGCGGCGATCCGCGCCAGCCGCCGCGCCTCCTCGCGGGTGGAGCGGGCGACGGCGTCCTCGTCGACGGTGAGCAGCCGTCCGTCCTCGACCACCGGCACCCCGCCCACCAGCGACAGCGTGACCGGCGCGGCCGCGCCCAGGACCAGCGCGGCGACGGGGTCGGCGATCGAGGCGTGGGCGAGGGTGTCCATCCGCCACAGCACCAGGTCGGCCAGCTTGCCGGGCTCGAGGGAGCCGATCTCCGCCTCCCGGCCCAGCACCCGCGCGCCGCCGTGGGTGCCCAGCCGCAGGGCCTGCCGGGCGGTGAGGGCGGCCTCGCGGTGCGGGCCGAGGCGGTTGACCAGGAGGGCGTTGCGGAGCTCGGTGTGCAGTTCGCCGGACTCGTTGGAGGCGGTCCCGTCGACGCCGAGGCCGACCGGGATCCCGGCGGCGAGCATGTCGGGGACCCGGGCGATCCCTGCGGCCAGGCGGGCGTTGGAGGACGGGCAGTGGGCGACGCCGGTGCCGGTGCGGGCGAACGCGGCGATGTCGGCGTCGTTCATGTGCACGCAGTGCGCCATCCACACGTCCTCGCCGAGCCAGCCGGTGGACTCGAAGTAGGCGGTGGGGCCCATGCCGAAGAGCTCGTGGCAGAACTTCTCCTCCTCCACGGTCTCCGAGCCGTGGGTGTGCAGCCGGACCCCGAGCCGACGCGCCAACTCCGCGCCCTGCCGCATCAGTTCGGTGGAGACGGAGAACGGCGAACAGGGCGCGACGGCCACCTGTGTCATCGCCCCGAACGAGGCGTCGTGGTGCGCGGCGACGGTCTCCTCGGTGGCCGCGAGGGCCCCGTCGAGGGTCTCCACCGCGAAGTCCGGCGGCAGCCCGCCGTCGGACTCGCCCCGGTCCATGGAGCCGCGGGCCAGGGTGAACCGGACGCCGGTCTCCCGGGCGGCGCGGACGATGGCGCCCGACAGGTCGCCGGTGCCGCGCGGGAAGACGTAGTGGTGGTCCATGGCGGTGGTGACGCCGCCGCGCGCCATCATCGCCAGCGATCCCCGGGCCGCGGCGTGCACCATCGGTTCGTCGATCCGCGCCCAGGTCGGGTAGAGGGCGACCAGCCAGTCGAAGAGGTTGTGGTCGGTGGCCAGCCCGCGGGTGAGCCACTGGTAGAAGTGGTGGTGGGTGTTGACCAGGCCGGGGGTGACCAGGTGCCCGGTGCCGTCGATCCGGCGCACCACGTTCCGCAGCCCCTCGGGGGCCTTCCCCTCCCCCACGGACTCGATCACCGGGCCGGCGATCACCACGTGTCCCGAGGCGTACTCGGTGTCGTGGGCGTCGACGGTGGCGACGGCGCAGTTCTCGATGACGATGCGGGCGGGCTGTTCGGCGGGGGACGCCATGGTCGGTCTCCGGTGGATCGGCGGTGTCGCGAACGGGCGGGGTCAGGTGTCGCGAACGGGCGGGTCAGAGGTTGGTGAGGTCCACCGGGATCCTGGCCTCGGCGCCCTCGCGCAGGACGGTGGCCTCGATCAGGCCGTAGGGCCGGTCGGCGGCGAAGTACACCTCGTTGTCGTTCTCCAGCCCGAACGGCTCGAGGTCGACGAGGAAGTGGTGCTTGTTCGGCAGCGAGAGCCGTATCTCGTCGATCTCCGGCCGGTTCTCGATCACCCCGGCGCCCATCCGGTGGAGGGTCTGCTGGAGGGAGTACGAGTAGGTGTGCGCGAACGCGTCCAGCAGCAGGCGCCGGGCCTCCGCGTAGGAGGCGTCCCAGTCCGGCGCGGTCTCCCCCTCGGCGCCGGTCCAGGCGTAGCGCCAGCGGGTGGAGACGTCGGTGGCCAGGATCCGGTCGTAGGCCTCGGGCAGGGTGGTGTACCGGTCCTTGCGGTAGCCCCAGAACTCGGAGTCGGTGGAGTTGAGGACGGTGAGGTCCGTCAGCCCGGAGACCACCTCGCTCCGCTCCCCGTCGTGGACGACCTGGGTGACGCGGGTGCCGCCGCCGGTCCGGGCGAAGGAGTGCCGCGCGCCGGGGCCGCCGATGCGTTCCCAGGCGTACTCCTCGATCCGGATCCGCGCCCGGTGGATGGGTTCCTGGGAGCTGACGAAGTGCCGGGCCAGCAGCAGGCCGAACTCCTCGGGCGAGGCGATGCCGTGCTCCTTGGCGAAGGCGTACACCGTGTTCTTGGTGGTGTCCGTCGGCAGCACGTGGGCGTTGGAGCCGGAGTAGTGCACGTCGTCCATGTCGCCGGAGAGCGAGACGGACACGTTGAGGTCCCTGATGTGGTGGCGCTCGCCGTCGCGGGTGATCCGGACGACACGGGTCTCGGCCTTGCCGTACTGGTTCTGCCCCAGCACGGCGACGCGGGCGGGGGTCTCGTTCTCGGCCATGGGCGCTAGCTCCCTCGGTATACGGAGTAGCCGAACGGGTTGAGGAGCAACGGAACGTGGTGGTGCTCGCCCGGCGCGACGGCGAAGGCGACGGTCACCTCGGGGAAGAACGCGGTGTCGCCGCGGCCCCCGTGGTAGGCGCCGACGTCGAAGACGAGGCGGACGTGGGTGGTGCCGGCGGGCGGGCCGGGCAGGTCCTTGCAGCGGCCGTCCGCGTCGGTGACGGACCCGCCGAGCTCCTGCCAGGGCTCCTCGGGCCCGGTGCGGGCGGCCAGGGAGACGGCCACGCCGGTGGCGGGGCGGCCGACGCTGGTGTCGAGGACGTGGGTGGACACGGTGGCGGGGGCGCCGGTCGTCATGGGCGTGCGTCCTCCTCGGGCGGGCCCTCCTCGGCGAGGCGGGCGAGACGGATGCGGTTGATCATGCCCAGTTCGACGCGGACCACTTCGCGTTCGCGTTCCGGCGTGTTGCCGAGCCGGGCGCGGGCGGCGTCCCGCATCTCCTGGGCGCCGCGACCGGTGGCGCAGATCAGGAAGACGTGCCCGAACCGCTCCTGGTAGGCCAGGTTGAGTTCGAGCATCTCGGCCTTGAGCGCCTCGGAGGCGCCGGCCATGCCGCGCTGCTCCCGGGCGGAGACGGGGTCGCCGGGCCGGGGCCGGCCGATCGGCGGGTGCCCGGCCATGGCCTCGGCGAGGCCGTCGTCGGTCAGGGCCGCCGTGGCGGCGTCGTTGGCGGCGTACAGCGCCTCGGCGTCCGGGTACGGGCGCCGGGCGAGCAGGTGCTCCGCCCAGGAGGCGGAGGCGCAGATCTCCCGCAGGACCGCCCGGGCGCGGGGCTCGTCCAGGGAGTTGAACCGGGCCAGGCCGCGGGGAGGCGGCGTCGAGGGGCTCGCTGTCACATCAGGCAGCCAACCCCACCGGACCGCCGGGCGTCAACATTTTGTTGAAGTTGCCCCTGGGGGTTCTGGTTCCGGGCCCGCGAGGGGGAAGCGGTCCCGTTCCCGCCAGCGGCGCCCGTCGTACACCACCAGGTCGACGGCGTCCACGCGTTCCGTCAGCGGCAGGGAGCGGGCGAGCGCCGTCTCGATGGCGTCGTGCTGGGCGGCGTCGCCGCTGTTGGCCACCGTGACGTGCGGGTCGAGGTCCCCGAACAGGCCGCCGTACGGGGCCAGTCCGGGCCACCGGGCGGTGACGGCCGCGGTGAGGGCGCGCAGCGGGGCGTCCGGTTCGGGGCGCAGCCACAGGACGCCGGGGAAGCGTGCGCAGCGGGCGAACCGGAGCGGGAAGGCGGGGTGCGCGGCGAACACCTCGGCGAGGTCGGCGCGCACGGTCGCGTCGACCCGGTCGTGCGGCAGGAAGGGGAAGAGGACGGTGGCGTGCGCCCTGCCGCCGTGGCGGGCCGCGGTGTCCCAGGCGCGGCGCCAGGGGGCGACGAGCCGGTCGAGGCGGGGCAGCGCGACGCTCAGCGAGGTGGTCCCGACGGGGACCGGCCACCCCTCGTCCTCACGCCCGCCAGCCGCCGCACCCGGCTCCGCCTCCACGCCGGCCGCCGTCACCGGCTCTGCCTCCATGCGGGCCACCGTCACCGGCTCCGCCTCCACGCCGGCCGCCCCGCGTGGCTCCGTCACACCGGACTCCCGCCCCGCCGCCGCCCCTCACCGACGGCGCCCTCACCGGCGGGCTTTCCCCCGGCCGGGGTCTCGCCGGCCGGCCTGGCATCGGCGGGGTCCGCTTCGTCAGGGGCGGCTTCGGCGCGGTCGGCCTCGGCGCGACCGGCGTCGGCGCGGTTCTCGTTCGCGCGGTTCTCGTTCGCGCGGTTCTCGTTCGCGCGGTTCAGGTAGTTGTAGACGGTGAACCGGCTGACGCCGAGCGCGCCCGCCACCGTCTCGACGCCGTGCCGGACGGCGAAGGCGCCACGGGCCTCCAGGGTGCGCACGGCCTCCTGCTTGGCCTTGCGGTCGAGCTCGGCGAGCGGTCTGCCCGCGGTGCGTTCCATGGCGGCCAGGACGTGGTCCAGCGAGTCGGCGAGCTGCGGCAGCCGCACGGCGACCGCCTCGGCTCCGTCCCAGCTCAGCACGACGTCGTCCGGCCCGGCCTCCCCCGGGGGCAGCAGCACCGCGCCCATGGCGTCGGCCAGCGGCCTCACCGCGGCGACGAACTCCTCGCGCCCGCCCTCGGCGGCGCCCTCCGCGGCACTCATCCGGCGTCCCGCCCGCCGTCGTCCACCACGCTGACCTGGAACGTCACCCGCGTGGCCCCCGCCTCCAGCGAGCGGCGCAGTACGGCGTCGACCGCGGCCAGCACGGCCGGGGAACCGCCCTCGGCGGTGGTGCCGAAGGGGCCGACGTCGACCGAGTCCAGCCCGTCCGCCGTCTCCACGGCCTCCCGGGCCGCGACCGCGTGCCCGGGCACCTCGTCGAGGTCGAAGGGCTCGGTCGTGAACTCCACCCGCAAACGCATTCCTGCCCCCCAGCGCACCTGAGCACCGGGCCGCCTCCGCCGCGCGGCCCGGCGGCGACTCTAACGGACGGCCACCGAGGCCGGTCAGATGCGGTCGTACACCCCGCACGCGTCGTCCTCGCCGACCGGACCGGTGCGGTCGTACGGATCGACCGTCGGGCCCCCGGCGGGCCCGCGTCCCGTGAGGTCCGAGGCGAACTCCGGGTGGGCCCAGCCGTCGGTGACCTCGCAGCCGGAGTTGCTCCACTCGCTGCTGTACTTCTTGATCATGAGCCGTCCGGCGGTCGTCCGGTAGCGCGACGGGTCGGGCATCTCCAGCTCCAGCACCCGGCGCACCACCGCACGTGTGACCTCGGTGGAGCCCTTCGCGGCGCGGGTCACCGGATAGACGAAGGTGTAGTCGGCGGTGACGGCGACCGCTCCGTCCGCGCCCTCGCCCACGGTCGTCCGGCCGCGGGTGCGGACCCGGTCGCCGACGACCCGGACCTCCTCGGGGTCGAACCGGCTGAAGAGGGTCAGCGGGTCGTGCTCCTCGTCCGGGGCGCGCAGCGACGCCCTCAGGTCGTCGAGGAGTTCGGGCTGGCGCGGGTCCAGGACGCCGAGGGCCGCCGCGGGGTCCTCGCCGCGCAGGGTGGCGGGGTCGAGGTTGGCGTCGACCAGCAGGGTGCGGGTCCTCTCCAGCGCCTGGCCGACCTGCTGTTCGGAGAAGACGCCGATCGCCCGCGGCTTCGGCATCACGATGCCCTCGGCGCCCTCGGCCCAGGACGCGGCCGGGGACCCGGCGAAGGGGTCGTCGAGGGTGGGCCGGCCCGCGACGGCTCCGGGCGCGGTCGACGGGGCGGCGGTCCCGGGCGGCAGGGTTCCGGCGGAGGCCGCCGTGCCCCCGTCGTCGCCCCACGGGTGTCCCGGGAGCAGCGACGGGTTGAGTGCGAGGACGACCAGGCCGGCGACGACCAGACCCCCGAGGGCGGCCTTGACCCGGCGGCGGCGGCCGGCGCGGCGCCGGTACGCGTCCGGCCCCGTCGGCGCGGTGCGCCAGCCCTGCGGCAGTTCGCCCCGCGCCTCCTGCTCCCTCAGGCGCGCGGTGACCATCCGGGCTCTGGCGGAGGGCTCCTTTGGCGCCTCGCCCGCGATCCCTTCGGCGCTCTCCCGCAGAAACCGGGCCAGTTCCTCGTCGGACAGGTGCTCGGACACGGTTCATCCCCCTCCCTGGCCGCCTCGCTCGCGGCGGCCGACGATCCGAAGCGGCAGGTTAGGGGACCGCCTCCGGCGCGGCGGCAGGGGGGTACACCGTGTCCCGGGTACTTCCGGGCACTCGTCCCGCCCGTCCCGGGGTGCGGACGGGTCCGCCCAGCCGCAGCCTGGGAGCATGAACCGACCCGACATCGTGGTGCACCCGCCGGGCCTCGACGGCTCCCGCCGGGTCACTCTCGGCGAGGAGACGCTGGGCCTCGCCTCCCATCTGGACGACGTCCGCGAGATCCTCCGGCTGTCCGACCTCGACGTGGGCGACGTCGAGTCCGGCGAGGGCATCGACTGGCAGGGCGGGGGGCCCGGGCAGTGGCCCGGGCTGGAGGATCATCCCAACCTCAAATGAAGCTCTGAGAACGCACCCGGGTCTTCAACTGCCGTGCCGCCGGGGCGCATCGTAATGCGCACGGGGTCCGCCGGCACGGGGGCGGCGGACCCTGGGCCCGGCCACGGGGGAGCCACGGGGGAGCCGGGAAGACCACGGGGGAACGCCATGGGGGAACGCGACGAGGGCTTCGGGGGAGGCCCGTTCGACGTGTACCGCATCGCCGTGCTGCGCGGGGGCGACCGCGCCGCGGTGACGGTCGCGGTCGTGGCGATGCGGAGGCGCGGCCTGGTCGGGGCGGCGGAGCCGGGGGTCCTGAGGACCACCGGCCCGCTGGTCGGCCGGGCCGCGCACCCGTTGGAGAAGGCGGTCCACGCCACGCTCCACCGCCCCTGCGCCTTGGGCGAGTTGATGGGACGGGCGCGGGTCCGGGTCTGTGTCGGCGGGATCCGGAGGGCGCTGGCCGGCGAGGGCCTGTGGCGCCGGAGGCCGGGCAGACCGACCCGGGCCGGGCGCCGGCTGCTGCGGGAGTTGCGCCGGAGCCTGCCGCCGCCGGCCACCGCCGACGACGTGGCGGACGACCAGCGGGCCCTGGAGGCGGTGGCGCTCCACGGCGACCGGGCCCTGTTCCTCGCGGAGCCGCACCTCACCCGGGACGCGAGGCTGACCGGGCCGCTGATCCGGCGCCCGGACCTCCTGGCGGACGCGCCCGACGCCCCGGGCAGGCTGACCACCGCGATGTACCGCGATCTGCACGAGGACGAGAGCCGTGGCGGCGCGGACTCCGACAGCGGCGGCTCCGGCGCGCACCACGGGTGCGGCGGGGGTTCCGGCTGCGGCGGAGGCACCTGAGGGGCGGACGGCCGACTTCCGTGGCCCGGAACCCGACTCCTGCGGTACGGAATCGTCGAAACATCGCCGAAAGCCCGTCAAGGGACGGACAGGGGGCCGTCGGCAGGAGCACCATGGGATGTCCGACCGCAACACGTCCTGGAGTGGCCATGTCCGAAAAGGTTCCGGTGCGTTGCCCGGCCTGCCGGCGGGAGCACGTCTACCGGGTACCGGCGTTCCCCTGCGCCTGCGGCACGCCCGTGGCGCCTGCGCTGGACGTCTCGGCCGAACCCACCCAGCTGACCCGGCGCGTGTGGCACGAGAGCTGGGTGACGGTGCCCTGCCCGACCTGCTCGCTGCGCACCCAGTGGCCGTGGCCGGAACTCGGCTGCCCCTGCGGGGTCGTCCTCCGGCTCCCGGTGCTCACCCCGGGCGCCACGGGAGCCCCTTCGGCGGGACGGCCCGCCTTCCAGCCGGTGACCATCCGCACGCCGCTGGACGCGGTCACCGCGGCGGCGCTGTACCTGCGGTGGCTGGGCTACCCGGACGTGCGCCGGTCCGACCGGCGGCCGCCCACCGGCGTCGGGCTGGCGGCGCGCGGGCTGATCGCCCATGTCGACCCGGGGTCGCGGGTCTCCTCCACCCGGGAGGTGGAGTGCCTGTGGCTGACCGCGATGAGCGAGTCGGCGCTGGGCGTGCACTTCTCCCTGGCCGGCTACGACGCGGCGGCCATGGAGCTGGCCGAGCGGCTGGTCACGCCGCTCTTCGTCCTGGACCGCACGGGCACCCCGCAGGCCGTGAACGACGCCGCCGACGCGATGGCCGAGGGCTGACCCGCCCACGGGAACCGGGGTGATGCCATCACGGGGCCCGGGGTGATGCCGTCACGGGAAGAGCGCCGCGGCCAGGCGCGGCATCCACCCCGGCGGCGTCCCCGGCTCGGCGGGCCACGCGGCCACGGCCTCGGCGGTGAGCGGCTCCGGCACGACCTTGCGGATCAGCACGTGGTCACCGGCACCCCGCTCGGCCAGCAGCATCGCGTCGTACACGTCCTTGCCGCGCACGCGTCCCCGCTCGGCGTGGTCCCGTCGCATCCACTTGAGCTTCCACGCCAGGGAGAGCCCGGGGCTCGCGGTGCGCACCGGGACGGGGCCCCGGCCGCCGCCGCGCGGAACCGGCGTCCAGACCGGGGAATCGGGCATCACCTCGTCCCGCGCGAAGTCCAACTGCACTGTGCCCGACGGCACTCCGTCGGCGTGCCAGGGCACCAGCAGGCGGATCCCCGGCCTTCCGATGTAGGCGTAGGCCCAACTCCCGTCCTGGCGGGCTCCGTCGGCGTCGAGCACCACCCCGTCACCCGCCGAGGGGTCCTGCCGTATCCGGTCCAGCAGGTCGTGGTAGGGCGGTACTTCGTCATCGGCCGGACCCGGGTCCCACTCGGCCACCCAGCGCAGTCCTTCCGGCGCGACCAGGGGGCGCTGCCCGAACGTGCCGAACTCCTCGTCCCGCCACATCTCGTAACGGGCCGCGCCGTCGGCGGCTTCCGGCCACTGCTGGACCACCGCCAGTTCGTCGACGTACGGGAAGGGGTCCAGCCGGTCGACCTGGCCCTGGTCCTCCAGGACCACCCAGTCCAGGTCGGCGGGTTCCCGGGCGGCCTCCCCCAGCCAGGCGGGCAGGGTGGCGCTGCCGCGCAGCACCAGTGCGTCGCTCCACGGGGCGTCGGCGATCAGCCACAGCAGGCGGTCCAGCGCCGCCCGGTGCGCCCCGGCCCGCCCCGCCTGCGGCTTCGGTCTCTCCACGGCGGTGCACACTAGCCGCCGGATCCGACACCGCTCCACCGGCGGCGCCGTCAACACCGGCCTTCCGCAAGGCCGTTGCCGTGCTCTCGAATGCGGCCCGGATCCGCCTTTTCCTTTTCCGGTCCCCGAATGACACTTCGGCCGTCGGAAGGTGTGGAGAAGGCCCGGTCGTGTTCCGCCCGATTGGCCGGGACCCCTTGCCTATTATTGGCCAGGACACGACATGTGAGAGGAGCGGTGACCGTGCCCCATGACGTCCAGGAAGCTGCCGGCCACCGCTCCGGCCGGACGAACGAGCAGGTCGTCGGCCGGGAGGACCTGCTCGCCGACGCCCGGCGCCGACTCGGCCAGGGCGGGGGCGTGCTGCTCCACGGACCGGCCGGAATCGGCAAATCGACGGTCCTGCGGGCACTGGCGGCCGAATACGCCGGAAAGTCACGGACGGTGCTGCGCTGTTCGGCGACGGAGTCGGAATCCCATCTCCCCTTCCTGGCCATCGCCGATCTCCTCGGCCCCCATCTCGACCGGTTCGCCGACCGGCTGCCGCCCACCCAGCGCACCGCGCTGGAGGCCGCGCTCACCGGGCACGGCGGGACGGCGCTGCAGCCGGACGGGCAGCACGGACTGGCCCTGCGGCTGGCCGTACTGGCCGCCTTCCGGGCGCTGGCCGCCGACGGGCCGGTCCTGGTGGTCGCGGACGACCTGCAGTGGCTGGACCGCGCCAGCACCGAACTGCTGGGCTTCGCCGCCCGCCGGAGCAACGGCACCCGGGTGCGGATGCTGTGCGCGCTGCGCACCGGGACCCCCGACGGGCCGGACGTCAACGTCCACCTGCGCGGCCTGCCCCACGACTCGGAGGCGCTGCGGGTCGCCCCGCTGGACCGCGCCCACATCTCCGCCCTGCTCGCCCGCCGCGGCCTGGCGGGACTGCCCCGTTCCACCGTGCGCGCCATCGGGGCGGCCAGCGACGGCAACCCGATGTTCGCGCTGGAGCTGGGCCGCGCACTGGCGGAGAGCCCGACGCCGCCCCGGCCGGGAGAGCCGCTGCCGGTGCCGACCTCACTGCGCGCCCTGCTCCTCGGGCGGCTGGACCGGCTGCCCGCCGGGACCCGGCGGACCCTGCTGGTCGCCGCCGCCGGCGCCCGCCCCACCCTGGAGCTGCTGCGCGCGGCCGGGCGTGCCGACGCCGAGGAGGACGTCGCCCGGGCCTGCGCGCTGGGGGTGCTGGTCGCCGACGACCCGGAGAACCACACGATCCGGTTCACGCACCCGCTGGTGCCGTCCGCGCTCTACGCCGCCGCCGACGGCCCCGAGCGGCGGGCCGTGCACGCGGCGCTCTCCCGGGCGGCCCTCGACCCGATCGAACGCGCCCGGCACCTCGCACTCGCCACCGCGGGGGCCGATCCGGAGGTCGCCGCCCGGCTCTCCGAGGCGGCCGGGCTCGCCCGTGACCGGGGCGCGCCGTCGGTGGCGGCCTCCCTGGGCCTGCTGGCCGCGCGCCACACCCCGGAGCCCGCCCCGCACTCCCCCGGCACCGGCTCCCCCGACGCGCACCGGCTGCGCGCCGCCGAGGACGCGCTGACCGCGGGCGAGGCCGACCTGGCCCGCGACATCGCCCACGACGTGCTGGGCCGCGCCACCGGGGCGGCCGAGCGGGTGCGGGCGTGGACGGTGGTGATCGACGCGGCCGGACAGGCGATGACCGAGGTGGACGCCGTCTTCCCGCAGGCACTGGCCGACGCCGGCGACGATCCGCGCCTGCTCGGCCTGGTCCACCACCGGCTGGCCTGGCAGGCGCTGCTGGTCGAGGGCGACAGCCGCCGCGCCCACCAGGAGGCGGCGCGCGCCGCGCGGCTCGCCGCCGCGGGCGGGGACCGCCGCACCGAACTGCTCTCGCTGGCCTTCCAGGCCCACATGGAGGTGCTGCGCGGCCATCCGGACGCCCCCGCCACCATCGCGCGGGCGCTGGAGGAGGCCCCGCAGGACGAGGCGGAGGCCTGCGACCACAACGGCGCGGGCGCGGTGCAGTGCCGCTGGATGCTGATGGGCGACCGCCTGGACGAGGCGCGGTCCACCGTCACCGCCCTGCTGCGGGGCGCGCGGCGGCGCGGCATGGTCGAGGCGGAGGTGCAGTACCTGCGGCTGCTGGCGGAGACCGAGCTGCGCTCCGGGCACTGCGGACGCGCCGTCGACCTGGCCCGGGAGTCCCTGCGGCTGGCCCGGGACACCGGGATCGGCGAGGCCGCGGCCGGGGCGCTGGCCGCCCGCGCGGAGGCGTCCGGCGGCGACCCCGCCCTGGCCGTGGAGCTGGCCCGGGAGGCGGTGCGGGCGGCGGAGCGCGACGGCGACCACCTCTTCCTCGCGCACGCCCTCTCCGCGCTGGGCCACGTCCTGCTGGCCACGGGCGACCACGGCGGGGCGGTGGAGGCACTGGGCCGGGTACGGGCGCTGGAGCGGCGGGTGGGCATCGACGACCCGGCCGACGGGCGGTGGCACGGCGACCTCGCGGAGGCCCTGGTGCGCACCGGAGAGACCGCGGAGGCGCGGCGTCTCGTGGCGGAGACCCGGGTGCGCGCCGAGCGGCTGGGCCGGGAGGGCGTGCTGGCGGTGCTGGACCGGGCCGAGGCGCTGGTGCTGGCGGCGGAGGGCGACCACGCCGGGGCGGAGCGGCTGCTGGCACGGTCCCGGGAGCGGTTCGCCCGGGTGGGGCGGCGGCTGTCCGAGGGGCGGACGCTGCTGGCGCTGGCCGAGGTGCGGACCCAGCGCGGAGCGAGCGGGGCGGAGCCGCGGGAGGAGGCCCTGCGGCTGTTCCGGCGGTGCCGGGCCCTGCCCTGGCTGCGGCGGGCGGAGACGGCGGAGGCGGCTCCGGCCCCACCGGCCGCGCCCACGGCTACCGTCGCGCCGGACGCCGCGTCAGGGCGGGCCGCCACGGGCGGGGCGGCGGTCCTGCAGGGGCTCGCGGCGATGGAACGGCAGGTCGCGGGACTGGTGATGGAGGGGGCCACCAACCGGGAGATCGCCGGGCGGCTGTTCGTCAGCGTGAAGACGGTCGAGGCGACCCTGACCCGCGTGTACCGCAAGCTGGGGATCCGCTCCCGCGTCGACATCGTCCGCCTCGCCGCCGGAGGCTGACGCGCCGCCGGAGGCTTACGCGCCGTCCGGGAGGCCGGCTCGCCGCAGGAGGCCGACCCGCCGTCCGGGAGTCCGGCCCCCTGCAACGGGACGGGGGCGGGCCGAGAGGGAAAACCCTCGGTCCGCCCCCGCAGGGCAGTCCCTCATGTGCGCCGGGTGGGCATCCTCCTAGGCTGACCTTGACCCCAGGGGGCCGAAGACCGGGGGGCGTTGCGGACGACCACGAGCGACCCGTAGCGCCCCCCATCCACGTCGTGCGGAAGGACGGTCACCTGCCCTTCCGGTGCCGGCCGCGTCCACCGCTCTCGCCGAAGTCGCCGGCGTCCACGCCCGACGAGGACTCCGTGCCGGGGGCGTCCAAGCCCTCCGTCTCGATCCGCTCCCTGCGGACCCGGCCGGTGACGGTCTTGTTCTGGACGCGCTCCTCCGTGGTGAGCCGCACCCGTTCGACCGGGACCACCTCGGTCTCGACCACGGGCCGCTCGGCGTGGAGCGTCACCTCGTACTCGGCCTCCTTCAGCGGCTCTCCGGAGAGCGCCGAGGAACGGTTGGCCTCGGTGATCGGCTCGCGGACGACGCGGACCTCCTCGTACCGCAGCGGAACGCTCTGCTGCACCTCTTCGGTGTCGACGTACTTGTGCAGCCTGGCCCGGCCGCTCTCCTGACGTTCGACCCGGACGTGCATGCGCTCCTCGGAACGCGTCATGGCGTTCTCGGCCGTCTCCTGGCCGACGTCGCCGGAACGCGCGCGGGACTCGGCGGCCTTGCCGCGTCCCTCCATGCCCACGGTGCGGCCCTCCGCGCCGGTGCCGCCCGCGTAGGCCCGGCCGGACTCGTCGGCGTCCCCGGCCTTGCGGCCCCGTGCGGACGCCTTGCCGGCGATGCCTCCGGCCACACCCCCGGCCGCCCCGGCGGCGCCGGCCGCACCGGCCGTGCCCGCGTCCATGCCGGTCCGGCCGGACGTGGAGGCCGGGCCCTGACCCTGGCCCTTGCCCGTGGACTGCTCCCAGGGCTCGTTCCAGTCGACGCCGTAGTAGTCGTAGAGGCGGTGCTCCTCCTCGCGGGAGAGGTGACCGCCGCTGTCGACCACGACGTCGGGGGCGTCCTTGACCTTGTCCTTGGTGTACGGCACCTCGAGGTGGTCCTCCACCAGCGTGGCGTCGCGGATCGGAACGAACGTCTCGCTGCCGCCGAAGAGGCCGGTCTTGACGCTCACCCACTCCGGGCGGCCGGTCGCGTCGTCGAGGAACACGTGCTTGGCCTCGCCGATCTTCGCGCCCGTGCCGTCGTACACCGGATGGTCGAGGACGGCGGGGATCTGGTCTCGGGTGATCATTTCATCACCCTCCTTCCACACTCGGCTCGCCCAACGGGTAGACCCGGACAAACAGCGTGAAACGGTCTTTTCTCCATCAACTCACACGATCTCGGTGGATTAGCCGGGTATTGCGTGCGTGAGGCGGCGTGGAAGGGGGACCCGGATCGCACTGTGGACACGAGCGACGACAGCGCGTGCGCGGTCCCGCCGGCGGACGGCGGGACGGTACGGCGGATCCTGGTGACCGGGTGGTTCAGCTTCCTGCACGGGGAGGCCACCGCCGGGGACGTGCTGGCCCTGGAACGGGTCCGTCAGGTCCTCGACGCGGCGGACCTGCCGTACGACGTGGCCTGGAGCCCCGGGTTCCGGCCCGGGGAGCTCTCGCCGGAGTCCGCCGACCCGGCCGCCTACTCCCACCTGGTCTTCGTCTGCGGCCCGCTGCACGGGTGGCAGATCGAGCAGCTCCACCGGCGGTTCGCCGACTGCGTGCGGGTGGCGGTGGGGGTGTCGGTGATCGATCCGTCCTCGGCGGCGGTGCGCGGCTTCCACCGGGTGCTGGCACGGGACTCCGGTCGGGTCGCCGCCCCCGATCTGGCGGCTCGGGCGCCCGCCGCCTCCCCGGTGCCGGTCGTGGGGGTGGTGCTCACCCACGGGCAGCAGGAGTACGGCGGGCGGCGGCTGCACGAGGCCGTCGGCGCGACGGTGACCGACTGGCTGGGCGGCACGGACTGCGCGCGGGTGGAGCTGGAGACGCGGCTCGACACCCGCGACTGGCGGCTGGCGGCGACCCCGGGTCAGCTGGAGTCGCTGCTGCGGCGGCTCGACGTGGTGGTCACGACCCGCCTGCACGGGCTGGTGCTGGGGCTGCGGTGCGGGGTGCCGGTGCTCGCGGTGGACCCCGTGGCCGGGGGCGCGAAGGTCTCGGCGCAGGGGCGGGTGTGGGGGTGGCCGGCGGTGGTGCCGGGCGAGCACGTGTCCGCGGACGCGCTCGAGCGGTGGCTCCACTGGTGCCTGGGCGCGGAGGCCCGCGCGGCCGCCGCCGCCGTCGCCGCCGCCACCCCCTGCGACCCCGCCGACACCCTCCTCACCGCCCTCCACCACGGGACCTGAGCGGCGACCTCCGCCCGACCCCCACGGCCGAGGCCCCCGCACCCCACAGCTGGCCACCGCCCAGCCCGGCCACCTCACGCTCCACAGCCCCACAGCCCCACAGCCCGGCCGCCGGGCCCACGCCCCCCTGCCGTCGCGATGCCGGGGAGGCGATGCGGGGGGGAGTCGATGCGTGGCAGGCCGCAGGCCGGTGGGCAGGCCGCAGATCGGCGGGCCGGGGACAGCGGGTCGGGGCTCGGGCCGGTGGGGCAGGGCACAGGTCGGCGGGCCGGGCCGCTGATCGGTCGGCCGGGCCGCGCCGGTGGGGCCGGGCCGTGGGGTGGTGGGGGAAGGGGGGCCGCGTACGATGGCGGCGTGATCGGGAGGCCGGGGACAGCGTGGCGCCGCCCTGCGGGGTGGCTGTTCGCGTTGCTCGTGCCGGCCGTGCTCGCCGGGCTGCTGGGGATGCACGGGCTGGCTCCCGGCGGCGCGGTGACCCCGCCGCACGGAGCCCACACCGCACACCCGCCCGCGGCGGCGACCGCCGGGGCCCACGCATGCCCGGACACCGGCGGCGGACACGGTCACCCGGCCCACGCGGACGACTTGTGCGCCGCGGCCGGCGTGGCGTCGGCCTACACGCCGCCCCCGCTCGCCGACGCCGGCCCCGCCGCCGTGACGGCCTCCCCGGCCGTCACCCCCGCCCCCGCGTCGGCCACACCCACCCGCGCCCCGCCCGACCTGGCGGAACTGCAACTCCTGCGGATCTAGAGCGGCCCGCACGACACCCGCGCGCATACCCCCACATACCCCCCGGGGGTTGCGGCGGCGTGCCGTGCCGTCACACCGCTCAGGACACATCACCGGAACTCACCGGAACTCTCCGCAGGAGGAGTCGCACAGCCATGCACGACAACCGTTCACCGATCCGCCGTACCGCCGCCTTGCTCGCCGCCGGAGCGGCCGCCCTGGTCCTCGCGGCCTGCGGAGGCGGCACCGGCCAGGGCTCCGCCGGCCACGACGGCCACTCCCCCGCCTCGACGCCCGCCCCGGCACCCACCTCGGCGCCCGCCTCCGCCGGCGCCCCGAACGCCGCCGACCGGGCCTTCGCGACGGGGATGATCCCCCACCACCGTCAAGCCGTGGAAATGGCCGACCTGGCGCCCGGCCGGGCGGAGTCGGCCGAGGTGAAGGAGCTCGCCGCGCAGATCAAGAAGGCACAGGGCCCGGAGATCACCACCCTGACCGGCTGGCTGGAGGCGTGGGGCGAGGAGGTGCCGGGCGAGGACGCCACGCACCACTCGGCGCACGGCTCCGGCGGGATGATGTCCGCCGAGGACATGGACGAGCTCCGCGCGGCCTCCGGCGCCGCGTTCGACGAGGCGTTCCTCCGCATGATGATCGAGCACCACGAGGGCGCCGTCGCCATGGCCGAGGAGGAACTGGCCGGCGGTTCCCACGGCCCGGCCCGGCGGATGGCCGAGGACATCGTCGCCTCGCAGTCCGCCGAGATCGACCGGATGCGGGAGCTCCTCGGGCGCGACTGACCCGTCCCGGCAGGACGAACCCGACAGGACAACCCCGGTGGGGCGGGTGCCGCAGTGCGCGGCGCCCGCCCCACCGGCGCGTCCACCGCCTTCCGGAATACCCCTGGGGGGTATATGGTTCGGTGGTGCGGGGACCCCCGGAGGTCCCACCTGACACGACATCGGGGAGACGGGGAGAGCGGTCATGGACCACACCACGCACCACCACGGCGGGCACGACCACCACGCGGGCCACCACGACACCCCGGGGCATGACCACGGCGCCGGGTCCGGGGCGTCGTGGTCCATGGCCGCCAAGGCGACGCTGCACTGCCTCGTCGGCTGCGCCATCGGCGAGATCCTCGGCATGGTCATCGGCACCGCGCTGATGTGGGGGAACGTCCAGACGATGGCGCTGGCGATCACGCTGGCGTTCCTCTTCGGCTACTCCTTCACCCTCTTCGCGGTCCGCCGCTCCGGCCTGGGCCTCAAGGCGGCGATCAAGGTCGCGCTGGCCGCCGACACCGTGTCCATCGCGGTGATGGAGACGGTGGACAACGGGATCATCGCCCTGGTCCCGGGCGCGATGGACGCCCACCTCTCGGACGGCCTGTTCTGGAGTGCCCTGCTCGGCGGCTTCGGGGTGGCCTTCGTGGTCACCACCCCGCTGAACAAGTGGATGATCGGCCGGGGCAAGGGCCACGCCGTGGTCCACGCCCACCACTGAGCCCGCTGACGGCGGCGGTCCCCGGCGGGGCCGCCGCCGTCAGCCTGTGTACTGCCGGGCCCGCGACGCCCGCTGCGACGCCTCCAGCAGGGCGAGCCGCGACTCGACCGCCGGCGGCAGCACCCGCCGCTCCCGCAGCACCCACGGCAGCCCCGTCGCGGCCAGCGCGAACCCCCGCAGCGAGGCGGCGTCCCTGGGCACGGTGCGCGCCAGGTGCAGGGTGCGCCGCAGGGCGACGTGCGCCGGTCGCCGCAGCCAGGTGAACCACAGGGTGTTGCGGATGCCGTGGGTGCGGCGGAGGGTCGAGTCGCGGGCGGTGGAGGCCTGGTGGTGGATGGTGAGGGAGTCGGCGTACACCAGCCACCACCCCGCCGCCGCGAGGTCGGCGGCCAGCAACTCCTCCTCGCCGCCCAGCCACAGCCGCGGGGAGAACCCGCCGGCCGCCCGGAACGCGTCGGCGCGCAGCACGGTCGCGGCCGCCAGGAAGGACCCGAGCGCGGGCCCCGGCAGCCAGTCGGGACCCGGCAGGGGTGATCCGCGCAGTTCCTCGACGATGGGGTCCTCGGCCCCCTGGGGTTCCACCAGGATGCGCGCGGTGACCGCGCCGACGGCCGGGAAGCTGTCCAGCAGGTCGGCGGCCCCGGCCAGCGACCCGGCCTCCCACCAGGTGTCGTCGTCGCAGAACGCCACGTAGGGCGTGGTGACCTGCTCCACCGCGAGGTTGCGGCCGACCGCCCCCAGGTTGCGGCCGGGGCGCAGCAGCCGCACCTCGGGGTGGTGGCGGGCGACCGCGGCGGCGGTGCCGTCCGACGAGGCGTTGTCGGTGACGATCACCGGCGGCCGCTCCGGCAGCGCGGCCAGCCGGCCGAGGGTGCGCAGGAGTTCGTCGCGCCGGTTGTGCGTGATGATCACGACGGTGACGCGCGGGTCCGCCCCGGGGGAGGCGGGTCCGGGGCGGGCCGGTCCGGGCCGGGTCATGCGCGGCCTCCGTCCAGCAGCCGTGCGGCGCGTTCCACGTGCGGGGGCAGCGGCGCGCGGGCCCGCAGGGCGCCGGGAAGGCGCAGCAGGGCCTCGCGCAGGGCGCGCCGGGCGGGGCCGTCGCTCCGGGCCTGGAAGGCGAGTTCGCCGGTGCGGGCCAGGGCGAGCGGCAGCGGGCGGCGCAGCCACGCGGTCAGCACCTCGTTGCGGCGCTGGAGGGCGGTGCGGTGCGGGCGGGGCGCGGTGGCGGGGTGGTGGTGGGCGATCACGTCGGGGCAGTAGGTGACGCCCCAGCCGCGGGCCGCGAGGTCGTAGGCGAGGAGGGTCTCCTCGGCTCCGAAGAACAGGACGCGGTGGTAGCCGCCGGCGTCCAGGTAGGCGCTGCGGCGCGCGACGGCGGCGCAGCCGAGGAAGCCCAGCACCTGGATGCCGGGCAGGTCCGCGGCGGGGCCCAGCGGGGAGGCCGCGAGGACCTCGTTCACCGGGTCGTCGGTCTCGCCGGGACCGACCAGGGTGCGGGCGGCGAGGAGTCCCAGCCGGGGGTGGGCCTCCAGGTGCCGGACGGCGGCGGTGAGCGCCCCGGGCGCCCACCAGGAGTCGTCGTCGCTGAACGCCACGTACGGCGTGCCGAGCACCCGCACGCCGAGGGTGCGGGCGGTGGCGCCCCGGTTCTCGGCCAGGGCGACCACCCTGACCTGCGGGAAGTCGCGGTCCATCATCTCCCGGGTGCCGTCGCGGGAGGCGTTGTCGACGACCACCACGCGGGGGCGTTCCGGCAGGTCGAGGAGGTGGCGCAGGGTGTGGGCGAGGCTGTCGCGGCGGTCGCGGGTGGCGATCACCACGCCGACGGCGGGGTCGTGGCCTGCGGGCTGGGACGGGGGTGGGGGCGTGGGCCGGGTGGTCATGGCGTTCCGGTGGTGGCGGTGACGCTGAGCGGGCCCGTCGGCTCCGCCGGGGGTGCGGGGTCCGCGGCGGGGAGCCGGTCGACGGCGGTGAGGACGTCGTCGGGGGTGATCCGCAGCAGGGCCGGGTCGGGGCGGCGGGCGTGCGGGTCGCCGGGTGCGCCCGCGTGCCAGAGCACCTGGTGCCGGGGGTGGTCGGGCGGTCCCCAGCGGCTGGGCGGGGTGGGCCCGAACAGGGTGACGGAGGGTGTGGCGTGGGCGGCGGCGAGGTGGGCGAGGCCGGTGTCGCCGCTGACGACGGCGCGGGCCCCCGCCACCAGCGCGGAGAGGACGGCGAAGGGCGGTCCTCCGGCGAGCCTGTCGCCGTCGGGCAGTCCGGCGCGGTCGGCGACCTGGGCCACCAGGTCGTCCTCGCCCGGCCCTCCGGTGACGACCACGCGGTGGCCGCGCTCCCTCAGGGCGGTGGCGACGGCGGCGAACCGTTCGGCGGGCCAGCAGCGGGCGGGCGCGCCCGCGCCGGGGTGCAGGACGACCGCGCCGGGGGCCGGTGAGGCGCCGTGCGGGCGGGGCAGCCGCAGGTCGGCGGGGTCGGCGTCGTGGCCGTACCAGGTGAGCAGGCGGCACCAGCGGTCGCGTTCGTGCTCCTCCGCGAACCACTCGGGGCCGTCGATCTCCGGTGTCTCCGGGTGGGCGAAGGCGTAGAGGCGGGCGGGGCGGAGGGCGGCGAGCAGGCGGTGGCTGGGCGGTCCGTTGCCGTGCAGGTCGACGGCGAGGTCGGGGGGCGGGCCGGTCCAGTCCAGGGCGGCGGGCACCGCGCGGCCGGGGGCGGAGGCCGGCAGCAGACGGTCGACCGCGGACGACGCCTCGGCCACGGGGCCGAGTTCCGCGGGCGCGGCGAGGGTGATCTCGGCGTCCGGGTGGGCGTGGCGCAGGGCGCGCAGGGCGGGGATCCCGGCGAGCAGGTCGCCGAGGCCGAGGGCGCGCAGCACCAGGATGCGGTGGGTCACCGGAGCCGTCCTCCCTCGCGCGCGGCGGCCACGGCGGCCGCGGCGCGGGCGGCGAGCCGGGTGGAGGAACGGCCGTCGAGGTAGGGCAGCAGGACGGCCTGGCCGCCCCACTCCTCCAGCAGGGCCGCCTCGGGCAGGTCCGCGCCGGCGTAGTCGCCGCCCTTGACCCACACGTCGGGGCGGAGGCGGGCGAGGAGCTGCTCGGGGGTGTCCTCGTCGAAGACGGCGACGGCGTCCACGCAGGCCAGCGCCTTGAGGACGCGGACGCGGTCGGCGAGGGGGTTGACGGGGCGGCCGTCGCCCTTGCGGCGGCGGACCGAGGAGTCGGAGTTCACGCAGACGACCAGGCAGTCGCCGAGGCGGCGGGCCTCCTCCAGCAGGCCGACGTGGCCGGCGTGGAGCAGGTCGAAGCAGCCGCCGGCGGCGACCACGGTGCCGCCACCGGCGCGGACCCTTTCCGCCAGCCCGCACGGATCCTCCGCCTCGCGGTACCCGCCGGGCGCCCCGCCGGCCCCCAGAACCCCACCACGCCCACCACGCCCACCACCGGCACCGTCCCGGTTCCGGCCCCCCGCGCGCGCCCCGAGCCCGGTCCCGTCCGCGAAGCCCGCCCCGTCCACGGCCCGCGTCCCGGTGCCGTCCCATGCCCGAGCCCCGGCTCCGGCCCGCACACCCGCCGCGTCGCCGTCCCGGCCCTGGTCACCTACGCGAACACCGCGCTCGACACCGTCGGGGAAACCGCCCCCGCCCCGGGCGCCGGTCCCACCCCCGGCTCGGTTCCGCTCCCCCGCGCGACCCTCCGGCTCGGCCTCGGCCAGGGCACCCGCCCCGTGCCCGGCGCGGATCGGGTCCCCCGCGCGGACACCGGGCTCGGCACCGTCACGAGCGCCCGCCCCGTCCCCGGCGCGGATCGGGTCCCCCGCGCGCACCGCGGGTTCGGCCCCGGTCGGGAGGTGCGGCCCGTCAAGGGCGTGGCCGGGCGCGGGCCGGGCCGGGGTGTCGGTGGCCGGGTCGAGGCCGATCGCCCCGGCCGCCCCCGCGGCGACGAACGCCGTGGCGGAGGCGACGGCGTCGGCCACCGCCTCCTCGACCAGCGCCCCGTCGGCCAGGCGTCCCGCGGCCGTGGCGGCGAACCGGTCGCCGGCGCCGCAGGGGTCGCCCTGGTGGGCGGTGGGGGCGGGGAAGAGCAGCGGGTTGTCCCCGTAGGAGAGGAGGGCGCCGCGCGCGCCGAGGGTGACCACCACGGCGGCGGCCCGCCAGGCGCGGACCAGGGCCGCGGCGCCCCGCGAGACGGTGCGCAGGTCGTCGCCCCGGCCGCCCTCGGCGAAGAGGCGGGCCTCCTTCTCGGCGGGGGTCACCAGCCGGGTGCCGGGGACCGGGACCGCCCCGCGCGGGTGCGGGTCCCAGACCTCGGGCGGGCGTTCGGCCAGGACGTCGCGCAGCGCCTCGGCGGCGCCGCGTCCGTAGTCGGAGACGAGCACGGCGTGCGCGGACCGGATCGCCGCCACCGCCTCCTCGGTGGCACCGGCGGCCCGGCCGTCGCCCCGGTCCACCCGGGCCACCGGCAGGTGCTGGGCGAGCAGCCGGGTCTTCTCCGGCAGCGGCCCGGTGACCGGCAGGGCGACGACCCGCACCCGCGGCTCCAGCAGCCGCCGCAGCAGCAGGGCGGCGGGATCGTCGCCGAGGCCGGTGATCAGCGTGACGGCGCGGCCGTCGAGGGCGGCGAGGTGGGCGGCGAGCGCGGCGCCGCCGGGACGCAGCCGCTCCACGCAGTCGGCGATCACCGGGACGGGGGCGTCGGGGGCCAGCCGCTCGGCGGTGCCGGCGAGGTCGCGGTCGAGGAGGGCGTCGCCGACGACGACCAGCGGGGCGGGTCCGTGTGCGGCACGGTCGGTGCGGTCACTCATGCCGGCGGCCTCCCCTCGGCACGTCGTCGGGGGTGCGCCGGATCAGCCCGGCCTGGAGGGCGTGCGGGCCTCCTCCGGCGCCGCGGGCGGGCGCGGGTTCCGGCGTTCCGGCGGTGTCCGCGGGGCGGCGGCGGCCCTTGGCGCCCCAGCCCCGTTCCAGTGCGGCGTCGAAGGCCTCGCAGACCATGTGGACGGCGACCAGGTGGAGTTCCTGCACGGTGGCGGTGGCGGGCGCCTCGACCGCCAGCACCTCGTCGGCGGCGGCGGCCAGCGGGTTGGGGGCCGGGCCGGTGAGAGCCCACACGTGCAGGCCGGACTCGCGGGCGGCCTCGGCGGCGGCCAGCAGGTTGGCGCTGGCGCCGCTGGTGGAGAGCAGCATCAGGATGTCGTCGGGCCGGCCGTGGGCACGGACCTGGCGGGCGAACACCTCGTCGATGCCGTAGTCGTTGGCGATCGCGGTGGTGCTGGAGGTGTCGGCGTGCAGGGCGATCGCGGAGAACGGCGGGCGGTCGTCGCGGTAGCGGCCGACGAGTTCGGCGGTGAGGTGCTGCGCCTGGGCGGCGCTGCCGCCGTTGCCCGCGGCGAGCAGGCGTCCGCCGCCGGTGAGGACGGCGGCGAGCAGCTCGCCCCAGCGGTCGACGCTGTGGGGGGCCGTGGCGCGGAACGCGCCGAGGGCCCGGTCGAGGGCGTCGCAGTGGCCGCCCGAGGCGGAATCCGGTCGCATGTCCATCACGCCACCTCCGAGGAAGAGAGTTCGCGGCCCGCCGCCACCTGGCGGTAGACCTCTTCGACGCCGTCCGCGACGCGACCCCAGGTGAAGCGGTCGAGCACGCGGGCCCGGCCGGCGGCGCCGTAGGCGCGGCGCCGGGCGTCGTCGGCGAGCAGTTCGCGGGCGGCCCGGGCGAGGGCCCCCGGGTCGTCGGGCGGGACCAGCCGGCCGGTGGTCCGGTCGGCGACGCTGTCGCGGTGCCCGCCGACGTCGGTGGCGAGCACCGGGACGGCGCAGGCCATCGCCTCCAGCGGGACGATGCCGAAGGGTTCGTAGGAGGGGGTGCACAGCACCAGGTCGGCGCTGCGCATGAGGGCGGGCATCCGGTCGCGGGAGACCGCGCCGAGCATCCGGACGCGGTCGGCGACGCCGAGGTCCTCGGCGAGCGCGAGCAGCCGGGCGACCTCCGGGACGGCGTCGGCGAGTTCCGGCGCGTTCTCGGTACGGCAGGCGAACGGGCCGCCCACGACGAGGAGTTCGGTGTCGGGGATCTCGGTGAGCGCGCGGACGGCCCGGTCGTAGCCCTTGCGGGGGACGAGGCGGCCGCAGGCCAGCAGCCGGTGCCGGTGGCGGCGGGCGGGCGCGCCGGTGAGGTCGGGGCCGGGCCGGAACTCGGTGGTGTCGACGCCGCAGGGCACCACCGAGACGCGGTCGCCGGGCACGCCCATGGCGGCGAGTTCGGCGACCTCGTCGGAGCAGGTGGCGATCACCCGGTCGCAGGAGCGGGCGAGTTGGCGTTCGAGGGCGAGGCGCTGCACGGGGCTGGTGTCGAGGGCGCCCTGGTGGCGGCGCTTGACGGTGCCGAGGGCGTGGAAGGTCTGGACGACGGGGATGCCGTGCGGCCGGGCGCCGTCGCGGGCGGCGAGTCCGGACATCCAGAAGTGGGCGTGCGCGGCGTCGGGGCGCTCGCGCGCCCAGACCCGGTCCAGGTGTTCCCCGAACTCGGGCATGTGGGCGAGGAGCTCGTCCTTGGGCAGGGGCTCGGCGGGGCCCGCGGGCACATGGTCGACGACGGTGCCGCCGGCCATCCGCACCCGGTCGGGCAGGTCGGGGTCGTCGCGGCGGGTGTGGACGGTGACGTCGTGGCCGCGCCGGGCGAGTTCCTCGGAGAGGCGGGCCACGTACACGTTCTGGCCGCCGGCGTCGGGTCCGCCGAGCGCGGCGAGCGGGCTGGCGTGCTCGGACACCATGGCGATCCTCATCGGGTCACCTCCTTCAGCAGCCGCTCCCAGTCGTCGAGGAAGCGGGGCAGCCCGTAGCGGGAGAGCGCTGCCGCGCGGGCGCGTTCCCCGACGGCCCGGGCGTGGTCCGGGTCGGCGGTGTAGTCCCGTACGGCGTCGGTCAGGACGTCGAGGCGGTTGGAGACGACTCCGGCGCCGCCGGGGACCGCCTCGGCCACCTCGGTGGTGGCGAGGGCCACCACCGGCATCCCCAGGTGCATGGCCTCCAGCAGGGAGAGTCCCAGGGAGGTCCAGCGGACCGGGTGGACGTAGAGGCGGCGCCGGGCCATCTCGGCGTGCAGGTCGCGCTGGACGAGTTCGTGGTCGCGGCAGCGGTCGGGGGCGAGTCCGAGGGCTCCGGCGATGCCGCGGGTGCCCATGCCGAAGACGTCGAGGGGCGCGGCGTGGGCGAAGTGCGGGAGGAGGTCGGTGCCGGTGGTGCGGCCGCGGCGCAGGGGTTCGTTGACGACGACGGCGGCACGCGGGAGTTCGCCCGTCCAGAGCGGTCCGGGGTCGACGATGCCGTGCTCGATCACCGCGGTGGGCGCGGAACCGGCGTCCCACATCAGGCGGTTGAAGTGGGTGACGTGGACCAGGGTGACGCCGGGGAGGTCCGCGGCCGGGTGCCGGGTGTCGGGCACGTCGCCGTCGGGCGCGTTGTGCTCCAGGTACACCAGGGGCGGGCGGCGGCCCAGCCACCGGTCCACCAGCTCGATCTCGTGCGGGCGCTGGAGGACGACGAGGTCGATCTCCGCGTCCCGCAGCCGCTCCGGGGGGACTTCGACCACGGAGTCGGGCCAGTCGAAGGTCCGTGCGCGTCCGAGGCCGTCCGGTCCCCGGTCGGGGGTGACCGGGACGACGTAGGTGTGCGGGCCCTGGACGAACGCGGTCGTCCAGGAGCCGTGCACGTGCCAGATCAGGATCCTCATCGGGACACCATCACTTTCTCCACCGCGGCGAGCACGTCGAGCCCGGTCACCGTGTTCAGGCACGGGTGGCCGGGGAGCGGGCAGGTACGGGCTCTGCTGTCCGCGCAGGGCGACTCCTGGTCGCCGAGCAGGACGTGCGGGACGCCCCAGGGCCGCCAGCGTTCGGCCGGCACCACGGGGGCGAAGAGGGAGACCACGGGCGCGCCGACGGCCGCCGCGAGGTGGGCGGGTCCGGTGTTGCCGGTGACCACGGCGCGGGCGCGGGAGAGCACCCCGGCCAGGGTGGCGGCGTCGGTGCGGCCGCCGAGGTCGAGGCCGTCGCGTCCGGCGACGCGGGCGGTCAGCTCGCGTTCTCCGGGTCCGCCGGTGACGAGGACCCGGTGGCCGGCGGCGGCGAGTTCGCGGACCGCCTCGGCGCAGCGGTCGGGGCTCCAGGCGCGGGCGGGGACGCTGGCGCCGGGGTGGAGGACGACATAGGGCTCGGGCCCGGTGAGGGCGCTGGTGTCCGGCGGCGGCAGGACGGCGAGCCGTCCGTCGTCGTCCTCGGCGGGCGGGAAACCGGCCGCCTCGGCGAGCCGCAGGGCGGCCTCGGCCTCGTGGGCGTGGTCGGGGCGGCGGTGGCGGACGTCGAGCAGCGCGCCGGGGTAGTCCACGCTGTCGGCGGCGATCCGCCGCACCCCGGCCATGCGCAGCAGCAGTGCGGTGGGGAGCGGGGACTGGTGGAAGGAGGTGAGGACCAGGGCGGTGTCCGCGCCGAGGCCGGCGATCCGGTCGACGGTCCGTTCGACGTCCGCGCGGTCCACGGGGGGCGGCTCCAGGCCGACCCAGGGCGAGTCCCAGACGAGGATCCGGTCCACGCCGGGCAGCAGCCGTGCGGCGGGCTCGCCGCGCGGGCCGCAGAGCAGGGCGACCTCGTCGGCGTGCCGGGCGACCGCGCGGACGGCGGGCCCGGCGAGCAGGACGTCACCGAAGCTGTCGAGCCGCACCACCAAGGCTCTCATGCCGGCCTCCCCGCCTCGACCGTCTGCCCCCGGCGGTCGAGGTCGTAGTAGGCGACGACCAGCCGCACCGCGCTCAGCAGGTCGGGGGCGACCACGGGGGCGGCCTCGACCTCCTCGGCGCGGGTGACCGGGGTGGGCACCAGCACCGCCCGGGCGCCGGCGCCGAGGGCGGCCTGCACGTCTGCGCCGATGTCGCCGATGACCACGCACCGTCCGGCGGGGACGCCGAGCCGGTCGGCGGCGGACCGCACCAGCCCGGGTGCGGGTTTGCGGCAGGGGCAGCCGTCGGCGGGGCCGTGCGGGCAGATCTCCCAGACGTCGAACGGGCCGAGGTGCTTCTCCACGCGGGCGTTGACGGCGTCGACCTGGGCGTGGGTGAGCAGGCCGCGGGCGATGCCGGACTGGTTGCTGACCACGCCCACGGCGAGGCCGTGCCGGCGCAGCAGCGCGAGCGCCTCGACGGCGGTGGGCATCGGGCGGACCCGTTCCGGGTCGCCGTTGTAGGGGACGTCCTCAACGAGGGTGCCGTCGCGGTCGAACAGGACGGCCGGCGCGGGGTTCACGGGCCGACCACCTCCGTCCAGGGGCGGGCGTCGCGGTGGCGCCACAGGCCTTCCAGCCGGTGGCGCGTGGCGGCGGGCGGGATGAGGAGGCTGGTGAGCAGCATGGTGACCACCTCGTCGCGGGTGCGCGGGCCGGGGGCGATGCGCGCCCAGGCGAACTCGGCGGTCCCCAGGGCCCAGGCGAGCGCGGCGAGGCAGGCGGTGCGGCGGCGTCCGGCGACGGCGAGCAGGCAGGCCGCGGCGCCGGCGGCGGTGATCGCCGCGTGGCGGCGGATCCGGCCGCGCGGGGCGGCGGCCTCGCGCCACCAGTCGGGGCCGTGCAGCCGCAGCATCAGGGCGTCGTCGGCGTTGCCGCGCTGCTGGCGCAGCGAGACCCAGCGGTCGGCGGGGCGGACCGGGTGGCGGGTGGTGCGGCGGCCGCGGCGGATCTGCCAGCCGGCGTCGAGGACCCGCAGCGCCAGGTCGGCGTCCTCGCGGAAGGCCCGCGGGAACCGCTCGTCGAACCCGCCGACCTGTTTGAGCGCCTCGGTCCGGTACACCATGTCGGCGGTGATCCACAGTGCCTGGGCGAGCCCGGCGGTGGCGCGTTCCCAGTCGGTGGGGCGGCGTTCGCCGGGCAGCGGCACGGCGATCACACCCTGGATGCCTCCGGTGTCGGGGGCGGCGGCGGCCAGGTCGTCGGTGAGCTGGTCGCACCAGTGCGGGCCGACCTGGACGTCGTCGTCGAGGAAGGCGATCCACGGGGCGGCCACCGCCCGGGCACCGGTGTTGCGGGCGGCGGCGGGTCCGCGTCCCCCGCCGGGCAGCACGGTGGTGCGGTGGCGGAGGTCGCCGAGGACGGACAGCGGGTGCTCGAGCGCTTCCCGGTCCTCGTTCGCGGGGGCGGGCCGGTCGTCGACCAGGACGATCTCGGACGGCTTGGGTCCGTGGGCGGCGACCAGCGAGGCCAGGCAGTCGGCGAGCGTGTCGCGGACCAGGGTCGGGACGACCACCGCGTACCCGGGTTCCTCGGCCGTCCCGGGCGTCTCGGCCGGGCCGGTCACGCGAACATCCTGGCGCGGCGGACCGCGAACGGGCCGATGGCCAGCAGGTCGACGGGCGCGGAGCCGAAGCACTCCAGGGCGTCGCGCGGGTCGTCGACCATGGGCCGGCCGGCCGTGTTGAGGCTGGTGTTGACCACCACCGGCAGGCCGGTGCGCCGCTCGAAGGCGTGCAGCATGCGGGCGACCAGCGGTTCGCGGCGTTCCTCGACGGTCTGGATGCGGGCGGTGCCGTCGACGTGGACGACCGCGGGGATGCGGTCGCGCCAGGCGTCGGCGACCTCGTGCACGAACAGCATGTAGGGGCTGGGCAGCTGCCCGGTGAAGATCTCCGCGGCCCGGTCGGCGACGACCATCGGGGCGACGGGGCGGAACTCCTCGCGGCCCTTGACCTTGTTGAGGCGTTCCAGGTTCTCGGCGCGGCCCGGGTGGGCCATCAGGGAGCGGTGGCCGAGGGCGCGCGGGCCGTACTCGCTGCGGCCCTGGAACCAGGCGACGACGCCGTCCCGGGCCAGTTCCTCGGCGACGGTCTCGGCGATGTCCTCGGGCTCCTCGAACGGGACGGCGGCCTCCTGGAGGATGGCGCGCAGTTCGTCGTCGGA
This sequence comes from Streptomyces sp. NPDC002640, assembly GCF_053592575.1. Lineage (NCBI taxonomy): Bacteria > Bacillati > Actinomycetota > Actinomycetes > Kitasatosporales > Streptomycetaceae > Streptomyces > Streptomyces sp. NPDC002640. The sequence continues at coordinate 247,795 of NZ_JBSFVZ010000009.1, forward strand.
CCAGCCGCGGCCGAGGTCGGCGCCGGGCATCGGCTCGGGGTGGTCGCTCAGGTGCAGGGCGCCGCCGAGGGCGGTCCCGGCGTCACCGGCGGCGGGCTGCACCCAGACGTCGCGGAAGGGGCCCATCGCGGCGATCTTCGCGTTGGCGACGCAGTTGAGGGCGACGCCGCCGGCCAGGGTGAGCGAGTCCCCGCCGCCTGCGCTGTGCAGCCAGTGGACCAGTTCGAGGAGGACCTCCTCCAGCACCGCCTGGGCGCTGGCGGCGAGGTCGGCGTGGTCCTGGGTCCACGGCTCGTGTCTGCCGCGCGGCGGGGCGTAGGCGGCCCAGTTCACGCCGTGGGCGCGGAAGCCGCCGTCGCCGGTGGCGTGGACGTGTTCGCGCAGCTGATTCAGGAAGCGGGGCCTGCCGTAGGAGGCGAGCGCCATCACCTTGAACTCGTCGCTGCTGCGCAGGAATCCGAGGTGCTCGGTGAGTTCCTCGTAGACCAGGCCCAGGGAGTGCGGGAGCGCCTGGGTGGCGAGGGTGTCCAGCTTGCCCTCGGTGTAGCGGCCGGCCAGGTGGGAGGCGGACTCGCCGCGGCCGTCGAGGACCAGCACGGCGCTGTCCGGGAACGGCGAGGCGGGGCCGGCGGAGGCGGCGTGCGCGACGTGGTGCGGGACGAAGACGACCCGGTCGGGGTCCAGGCCGGGCAGCGCCTCGGCGAGGAACTCCGGTGCGCGGCGCGCGTATTCGAGCCGCAGCGGGTCCCAGGGGTCGTTCAGGCCCATCTGGTCGGCGGGGCGGGCGAGCCGGGGGTCGAAGGAGTAGGCGACGGCGTCGAGTTCCTCGGCGCGCAGGCCGGCGTGCTCCAGGCACCAGCGGGCGGACAGCTCGGGGAGCTCCCAGGCGGAGAAGGGGACCGGGCGCTTGCCGTGCTTGCGTCGGCTGAACCGTTCCTCCTCGGCCGCGGCGACGGTGCGGCCGTCGATCACCAGGGCGGCGGCCGGGTCGTGGAAGAGGGCGTTGATGCCAAGGATGCGCATGGAGGTGCTCCGTCCCGGACGTGCGGTCGGGGTCTGGCTGTTCGCTTCTGTCGGCTGCTGGGTGCCTCCCCGGGCGGGGAGGGCTGGGCGGGTGCCGCGCCGTCGGGGCCCGAAACGCGGGGCGGGCGACGGTCACCCGGTTGGCGCGTCCGGCGGGCGGGTCGCCCGCCGCCGTGCGTGCGGGGCGGGCGGACGCCGTCGCGTCAGGCGGCCTGGGCGGTGCGGGTGAACCAGCCGATGGTCTCGCCGAGTCCCTCGCTCCAGCCGGTCCGCGGCTGCCAGCCGAGGCGTTCGCGGGCCAGGGTGGTGTCGGGGCGGCGGCGCCCGGGGTCGTCGACGGGGCGGTCCACGAAACGGACGCGGGAGCCGGACCCGGTCAGCTCGATCACCCGGCGGGCCAGTTCGAGCATGGTGATCTCCTCGGAGCCGCCGATGTTCATCGGCCCGGTCTCCTGGGACTCCGCCAGCGCGAGGACGCCCTCGACGGTGTCGTCCACGTAGCACAGCGAGCGGGTCTGGCCGCCGTCGCCGGCCACCGTGAGCGGCATGCCGTCCAGCGCCTGCGAGATGAAGGTGGGCACGGCGCGGCCGTCGCCGGTCCGCATGCGCGGCCCGTAGGTGTTGAAGATCCGCACGATGGCGGTGTCGGTGCGGTTCACCTGGCGGTGTGCGGTGGTCAGGGCCTCGGCGAACCGCTTGGACTCGTCGTAGACGCTGCGCGGGCCGATCGGGTTGACGTTCCCCCAGTAGCCCTCGTGCTGCGGGTGCTCCAGGGGGTCGCCGTACACCTCGGAGGTCGAGGCGAGCACGAACCGGGCCTCGTCGACGCCCGCCCGCTCCAGGGCGTGCCGGGTGCCGGTGGAGCCGACCTCCAGGGTCTGCAGCGGCAGGCGGAGGTAGTCGGCGGGCGAGGCCGGGCAGGCGAAGTGCAGCACCAGGTCGAAGCGGCCGGGCAGGGCGGCCAGCAGGCCCGGTTCGGTGACGTCGCCCTGGACGAAGGTGAAGGCGGGGCCTTGTTCGAGGTCCAGGACGTTGGCGCGGGAGCCGGTGCAGAGGTTGTCCACGCACACCACCTCGGTGCCCTCGGCCACGAGGCGGGCACACAGGTGGGATCCCACGAAACCGGCGCCGCCGGTGACCAGGGCGCGGCGCCAGGGGCGTCGGGGTCGGCCGAACCAGTTGGGGCGGCTCATACGCCTCTCCTTCCTCTCGCCTGGGGCGGGGAACTGCCGGGCGCGAGTACCCGGGTCGGCAGGACCATGCAAGACCTCACCCGTCCGGGCGAATGCCGGGGCTGACCTGGAGGGTTCTCTAGGATCGGGGGATGGCGGAATTCCTGTTGGAACGCACGGTGCCGCTGCCCCTCGACGAGGCGTGGCGGCGGGTCACGGACTGGCCCCGGCACGGGGACGTCGTCCCGTTCACCCGCGTGACGTCCGACGGCCGGTTCGTGCGGGCGCGCACCGGGCTGGGGCCGGCCGGCTTCCTCGACCTGATGGAGATCACCGTCTGGTCCCCGCCGGAAGGCGGCGCGGGCGGCCTCTGCCGCCTTGAGAAGCGGGGCCGGGTGGTGCGCGGCTGGGCCGAACTGGAGGTCCTGCCGGGCCCGGGCGGCCGCTCCCGCGTCCGGTGGCGCGAGGACGTCGGCATCCGCTTCCTGCCCCGCCTCGCCGACCCCGTCCTGCGGGCGTCGGGGCGGTACGTGTTCGGCCGCGCCCTGAACCGGCTGCTGCGCGGGCGGTGACGCGGAGGTGCCGGCGTCCGAGGGCCGGGAGCCGGGGGCCGGACGCGCTGGGGGCCGGGCGTTGGGGTCATCCGTTCGGACGACCCCCGGGTCATCCCTTCGGCACGTCCCGATCAGCCTTTCCGCCGACCGGCGAGGTCCCGGTCCGGACCGAGGATCGGAGGAGCGCAAGGCCGCGACCGGCCGAGACGGACACGAAGGGGCTCCCGCCATGCAGCACCACCGCAGCGCCGAACGCGGCGGCTTCGCCGAGACCGCCGCCCTGCCGCGCGGGACCGCCCGGTGAACCGCCGGGCCTTCCTCGGCGCCCTGGCCGTCGCGACGACGGCGGTGGCCTGCACGCCGTCGGGGCGGGAGGAACCGGGCGCGGAGGACCGGACGGAGAACCGGACGGAGAACCGGGCGGAGGACCGGACGGGGACACCCCGCGCGGAGAACGGTCGGGCCACTCCTTCTCCCGCTGCCGAGGGGCTGCTCCTGGTCGCCGACTTCGGCGCCGACACCGTCACCTTCGTCGATCCCGCCACCGGCCCCGTGGCCTCCGTCGAGGCCGGCACCGCCCCCTACGGACTCGCCGTCGGCAAGGACGGCCGGGCCTGGGTCGCGGCCGCCGAGGGCGTGGCGGTGATCGACACCCGCGCCCGCCGCCGCCTGGCCCTGCTCCCGTACCGCACCTCCCCCGCCCGCCTGGGCCCGCCGGCGCACGGCGAGTACCGCGGCGGCGGCATGGGCATCGCCCTGTCCCCGGACGGCCACCACGTCCACGTCGGGGTGAACGTCCCGGGCGGGAACGGGGTACTGGAGACCATCGACACCACCACCTCCCGCACCACCCGCACGGTCCCCGTCGGCCGCCGCCCGTTCGACGTGAACGTCTCCCGGGACGGCTCCGAGGTGTACGTCACCAACCACGACTCCTTCGACGTCACCGTGGTCCCGGCCGAAGGCCGCCCGCGCCGCATCGAGGTCGCGCCCTACGGCACGGAGGGCGGCCTGGGCTCCTGGCTGAAGCCGCACTACGCCGCCGTACGACCGTCCGACGGCCGTCTGCTGCTGCCGTTCGAGGGCGAGAAGCTGGTCGTGCTCGACCCGCGCACCGGCCGGTCGACGATCGAGCCGATGACGGCGAACACCCACCAGCACGGGGTGGCCGTCACCCCGGACGGCACCGTCCTCGTCGTGGGCACCGGCCCCATCGACCCGGCGCGGGACCGGGGCCCGTCCCTGACGCTCCGCGCCCCCACCGGCCGGGAGCGGTTGATCGGCCTGGACGGCCCGCACGAGGACGTCGCCGTCTCCCGGGACGGCCGCACCGCCTACGTCACCGGTGGTTTCACCCGCGACGGCCACTGGGACGGCATCACGGTCGTGGACCTCCCCACCGGCGCCACCCGCCGCCTGCCCGCGGGCCGCCGCCCCCTGGGCATCGCGGTCCTCTGACCCGCGCGGGTGCCGGCCCCGGGCATCCGGCGGGCCTCCGCGGACGGACGGCCCGGCCACCCCCGGCGGCTCGGGCCGTCGCCCGCTACGCGGTGGCGCCGTCGAGGGGCACGACGACGGGCGTGCCGACGTGTTGGTAGATCACCGAGCTGCGGAAGTTGACGATCTCCCGGCGTTGGCTGAAGCGGTCCATCAGGACGGTGTGCAGGTGATCGACGTCCTTGACGGCGACGTGGACCAGGAAGTCCTCGCTGCCCGCGACGACGAACACCGACAGCACCTCGGGCAGGGCTGTCACGTACCCCTTGAACCCCTCGATGACCTCCCGGCTCAGCGGGCGTACCTGGATCGAGAGCAGTGCCTGGACGGGACGGCCCAGGGCGCGCAGGTCGACCGCCGCGTGGAAGCCGGTGATCACCCCGCGCCGGCGTAGCGCGCGTGTGCGTTCCAGGCAGGTGGACGGGGCGATGCCCAGCTTGCGGGCCAGTTCCTTGTTGCTGATCCGTGCATCGCGCTGGAGATGCCGCAGGATCAACGAATCCAGTTCGTCCATGCCCGGGACATGCCCACAACCGCCGAATTTCATTCGGTGACGACCCCAAGGTCCTGCGCACATCCCTACGGTCTCCCCCACCAGCCGAACAAGTGGACCAGGGGGAAGAACTGATGGCAGATCATGAGATTCCGGCCGCGGCCGCCGAGGGGCGGCGTCCGGGGCTCGGCTCCGGTACCGGCGCGGCGTTGTGCGTCGGGGCGGTGCTCGGGCCGGGTGCGCTGACGTTGGCGTCCACCGCCGCGGCGGAGGCGGGGCCGGGGTCGGTGCTGGCCTGGTCGGTGCTGATCGCGGTGAGCCTGCCGATCGCGCGCGTGTTCGCGGCGCTCGGTGCCCGGCATCCCGACGGCGGCGGCGTGTCGGCGTTCGCGGGCAAGGCGTTCGGCCCGTGGCTCGCCCGTCCGGTGGGGTGGTGGTTCTACTGGGCCGTGCCGCTCGGCGTGCCGGCGGCCGCGTTGATCGGCGGTGCGTACACCGCCGCCGCGGCCGGCTGGGGACCCGCGGCCGCGGCGGTGGTCGCGCTGCTGGTGCTGGGCGCGGCCTACGGCGCCAACCTGGTGGGCCTGCGCCTGTCGGGAGGCCTGCAACTGCTGCTGGTGGGGCTCCTGGCGGCCCTGTTGTCCGTCACGATCGCCGTGACCGGCACCCATGTCGACGCGGCCGCCTTCAGTCCCTTCCTGCCGTACGGCTGGTCCTCGGTCGGGACGGCGGCAGGCGTCCTGTTCTTCGCCTTCGCGGGCTGGGAAGCGATCAGCCATCTCTCGGCGGAGTTCCGTGACCCCGAACGCGACCTCCCGCGGGCCACGCTGCTCGCCTGGTGCGTCGTCACCGTCCTCTACCTGGGGCTCGCCGTCGTCACCGTCGGAGTGCTCGGGGCCGCCGCGGGGTCCACGACCACCCCGCTCACCCTGCTGCTGGAGACGGCGTTCGGCGCCCCCGCACGCCCGGTCGCGGCGGCCGTCGCCCTGCTGCTGACGTTCGGCGCCGTCAACGCCTACCTGGCCGGCGGTGCGCGCATGGGCGAGTCGCTGGCGCGGCAGGGTGCCATGCCCGGCCGGCTCGGCACCGGACCGGCCGCGGCACCGGGGGTGCCGCGGCGCAGCCTGGGCGTCCTCACGCTCGCTTCGGCCGCGATGATCGTGGCCGCCGCCGGTGGGTTCGTCGGCTTGGAGACCCTGCTGCGGGCGACGTCTGCGTGCCTGGCCGCGGTCACCCTGACCGGACTGGCCTCGGCCGTCGTCCTGTTGCGGGACCGGCCCTCCTTGCGCGCCGGTGCCGCCGTCGGCTGCGCCGTGATCCTCGCCGTGCTGTCCTTCGGCGGGGCGTTCCTGCTGGTGCCCGCCGTACTGGCCGCGGCCGCCGTGGCCTACCGTCTCGTCGGCTCCCCCCGAAGGCTCCGCACCCGGGCATCGGCGGGAGACCGCGCCGCGTGAGCGTCGTTCCCGGTCCCGCGACCCGGTCCCACGCCTGACCGGCTCCGGCGCGGTGACGCCGCCCGTCCGTCGTGTTCGCCTCCATGGCCGTCCCGCAGCGGGAGCCGCCCTAGCGGTGGATCGGCATCGTCGCGCCGGTGAGCGGGACGCCGGTGCCCCCGCGGCGGCGGGCGACGATCTCGGCGGCGATGGACAGCGCGGTCTCCTCGGGGGTGCGGGCGCCCAGGTCGAGGCCGATCGGCGACCTGAGCCGGGCCAGGGCCTTCTCCTCCACCCCTTCTTCGCGCAGGCGTTCCAGCCGCTCCCCGTGGGTGCGGCGGGAGCCCATCGCGCCGACGTAGGCGACGTCCAGGTCCAGCGCCGCCTTCAGCAGCGGAATGTCGAACTTGGGGTCGTGGGTAAGGACGCACAGGACGGTGCGGGCGTCCACGGCGGTCTTCTCCAGGTAGCGGTGGGGCCACTCGACGACCACCTCGTCCGCCTCCGGGAAGCGGCGCTCCGTCGCGAAGACCGGGCGCGCGTCGCAGACGGTGACGTGGAAGCCGAGGAACCGGCCGGCCCGCACCAGGGCGGCCGCGAAGTCCACCGCGCCGAAGACGATCATGCGGGGCGGCGGCGCCGACGTCTCCACCAGCAACGAGAGCGGTGCTCCGCAACGCGAGCCCTGCTCGTCGATCTCCAAGGGGCCCGTGCGCCCGGCGTCCAGCAGCGCCGCCGCCTCGGCGGCGACGGTCCGGTCCAGTTGGGGGTCGCGGCCGAAGCCTCCGGACACCGCCCCGTCGGCCCCCACCAGCAGCGCCCGTCCCAGCAGGTCGGCGGGGCCGTCGACGATCCGCGCCACCGCGAGCGGTTCCCGCCGCGCCGCCGCGGCGAGGGCGGCGGCGTACGGCTCGCGCACCGGGTCTCCGGCCCGCACCGGCACGACCAGCACCTCGACGGTCCCGCCGCAGGTGAGTCCGACCGCGAAGCCCTCGGCGTCGGCGTAGCCGAACCGTTCGCGGACCGGCCGGCCGTCGTCGAGCGCCCGCATGCACAGGTCGTGGACCGCGCCCTCGACGCAGCCGCCGGAGACCGATCCGAGGGCCTCGCCGTCGGCGTCGACGGCGAGCGCGGCCCCGGGCAGCCGGGGGGCGCTGCCGCCGACGGCGACCACGGTGGCCACGGCGAAGTCACGGCCTTCCAGGACCCACCCGTGCAGCTCCTGTGCGATGTCCAGCATGGCCGCGCTCCTTTCCGCCCGGACCAGTCCTACACGCCCCCGGGGGTCCTCCACCACCCACGGGTCCCGCACACCCGCAGGCCGGCACACCCGCAGGGGACCCGCACAGCCGCAGGCCGGCACGCCCACGGGGGTCCCGCACACCCGCAGGGGTCCCGCACACCCGCAGGTCCTACCCGTCCACGCGATCCCCGGCCGGCAGGTCCTCCTCCGGCAGGGCCGCGTCCATGAGGTGTTCGGGCCGCACCGGCGTCCGGCGCAGGTCCAGGCCGGTCGCCGCCCGGACCGCGGCGAGGACGGCGGGTGTCGAGGAGAGCGTGGGCGCCTCCCCGACCCCGCGCAGCCCGTACGGCGCGTTCTCGTCGGCGAGCTCCAGCACCTCCACCGGCATGGGCGGGGTGTCGAGGATGGTGGGGATGAGGTAGTCGGTGAAGGAGGGGTTGCGGACCAGCCCGGTGGTCCGGTCCACGACGATCTCCTCCATGAGCGCCACCCCGAGCCCCTGGGTGCTGCCGCCCTGGATCTGGCCGACCACCGCGAGCGGGTTCACCGCCTTGCCCACGTCCTGGGCGCAGGCCAGCTCCACCACCTTCACCAGGCCCAGTTCGACGTCGACGTCGACCACCGCCCGGTGCGCGGCGAAGGAGTACTGGACGTGGCCGTCGCCCTGCCCGGTGCGGCGGTCGAACGGCTCGGTCGGCCGGTGGCGCCACTCGGTCTCCACCTCGACCGCCTCGTCGCCGAGGATCTCCGCCAGCCCGGCCAGCACCACGCCGTCGCCGGCGACCACCTTGCCGCCCTCGAGCCGCAGCTCCCGCGACGCCCAGCCGGGGTCGGCGGCCCCGAACCTGGCGCGTCCGAGCTCCAGCACGCGTTCGCGCACCAGCTCGCAGGCCCGCTTGACGGCGCCGCCGGTGACGTAGGTCTGCCGGGACGCGGAGGTCGAACCGGCGCTGCCCACGCGGGTGTCGGCGGGCTGGATGGTGACCTGGCCGACGCCCAGCTCGGTGCGGGCGATCTGGGCGTGCACGGTGACGCCGCCCTGGCCGACCTCCGCCATGGCGGTGTGCACCGAGGCGACGGCCTCCCCTCCGGCGACCTCCAGCCGCACCCGGGCGGTGGAGTAGTCGTCGAACCCCTCGGAGAAGCCCACGTTCTTGATGCCCACCGCGTACCCGACCCCGCGCACCACCCCTTCGCCGTGGCTGGTGTTGGACAGGCCGCCGGGCAGCGCCCGCACGTCGACCCGGCCGTCGCCGGTCTCCCACGCCCTCTCCTGCGGCAGCGGCAACTCCTTGACGCGGCGCAGCAGTTCGGCGACCGGCGCGGGAGCGTCGACGACCTGCCCGGTGGGCAGCACCGAGCCCTGGGACATGGCGTTGCGCTGCCGGAACTCGACCCGGTCCATGCCGACGGCGTCGGCCAGCCGGTCCATCTGGGCCTCGTAGGCGAAGCAGGCCTGGACGGCGCCGAAGCCGCGCATCGCGCCGCAGGGCGGGTTGTTGGTGTAGAGGGCGATCGCCTCCACCTCCACCGCGTCCACCTCGTACGGTCCCACGCCGAGCGAGGCGGCGTTGCCGACCACGGCCGGGGAGGACGAGGCGTAGGCGCCGCCGTCGAGGACGATCCGGGCGCGGACGTGGGTGAGCCGGCCGTCCTTGGTGGCGCCGTGCTCGTAGACCAGCTTCGCGGGGTGGCGGTGGACGTGGCCGAAGAAGGACTCGAAGCGGTTGAAGACCATCTTCACCGGCCGCCCCGTGCGCAGGGCCAGCAGGCAGGCGTGGATCTGCATGGAGAGGTCCTCGCGCCCGCCGAACGCCCCCCCGACGCCGGCCAGGGTCATCCGCACCTTGTCCTCGGGCAGGCCGAGGACGGGGGCGATCTGCCGCAGGTCGGCGTGGAGCCACTGGGTGGCGACGTAGAGATCGACGCCGCCGTCCTCGGCGGGGACGGCCAGGCCCGACTCGGGGCCGAGGAAGGCCTGGTCCTGCATCCCGAACTCGTACTCGCCGCGCACCACGTGGTCGGCGCGGGCGGCGGCCTCCTCGACGTCGCCGCGGACGATGGGCTGGCGGTGCACGACGTTGGGGTGGGGGACGTGCGGCGCGTGGTGGTCGGCGCGGTTCTCGTGGAGCACCGGCGCGTCGGGCGCGGTGGCGCTCTCCTCGTCGGTGACGACGGGCAGTTGGCGGTACTCGACCTTGATCTTCTCGGCGGCGCGCCGGGCGATCTCCGGATGGTCGGCGGCGACGGCGGCGATCGGCTCGCCGTGGTGGCGGATCCGGCGGTGGGCGAGGACGGGGGTGTCCTGGATCTCCAGCCCGTAGTGCCGCACCTCGGTGGGCAGGTCGTCGTAGGTGAGGACGGCGTGCACGCCCGGGGTGGCCAGCGCCTCGGACACGTCGACGGAGAGGATCTCGGCGTGGGCGGTGGCGGAGCGCAGCAGGTGGCCCCAGAGCATGTGTTCGTGCCACAGGTCGGAGGAGTAGGCGAACTCCCCGGTGACCTTGAGGATGCCGTCGGGGCGCAGCACCGACTCCCCGACGCCGCCGGCGTTCCCGGCGCGCTGGGCGAACCGGGTGGGCAGGCCGGAGGTCCCGGTGCGGGGCGTCAGGTCGGAGCGGACGCCGGGGACGACGGGCGTGGCGGGCCGCGCGGCGGGGTCGGTCATGCCCGGTCTCCTTCCGGCTCGGCGGAGCGCCGGGCGGCGGCCAGGCGGACCGCGTCCATGATCTTCTCGTATCCGGTGCAGCGGCACAGGTTGCCGGAGAGCGCCTCGCGGATGTCGGCGTCGGACGGCGTGGGCTCCCGGTCCAGCAGTTCGTCGGCGGCGACCAGCAGGCCGGGGGTGCAGAACCCGCACTGGACGGCTCCCGCGTCGACGAACGCCCGCTGCACGGTGGACAGTTCGCCTTCCGCGGCGAGTCCTTCCACGGTGACCACCTCGCGCCCCTCGGCCTGGCCTGCGGCGACCAGGCAGGCGCAGACCGGCACGCCGTCCAGGCGCACCGTGCAGGAGCCGCACTCGCCCTGTTCGCAGGCGTTCTTGGAGCCGGGCAGCCCGAGCCGCTCGCGCAGTACGAACAGGAGCGACTCGCCCTCCCAGACGTCGTCGGCCTCCCGGGCACGGCCGTTGACCGTCAGCCGGACGCGCATCATGCGGCTCCTTCCGTGGCGCGGGCGCTCCCGCGGTACTCCTGCCAGGTCCAGCCCAGGGTGCGGCGGGCCAGTACGCCCACCGCGCGGCGGCGGTAGGCGGCGGTGCCGCGGACGTCGTCGATCGGGGAGCAGGCGGCGGCGCACAGGTCGGCGAAGTGCCGCGCGGCCGCGGGGGCGGGGGCGCGGCCGGTGTCCCAGCAGCGCTCCTCCTCCAGCACCCCTTCCAGGAAGGCCTCGGCCTCCCGGGCGCGGACCGGGGTGGGGGCGGCGGAGCCGATGCCGGTGCGGACCGTGCGGCTCTCCGGGTGCAGGGCGACGGCGAAGGCGCACACCGCGATCACCATGGCGTTGCGGGTGCCCACCTTGGCGAACTGCTGCGGCCCGTCGGCACGCCGGATCCGCACCGCGCGGATCAGCTCGTCGGGCGCCAGGGCGTTGCGCTTGGGCCCGAGGTAGAAGTCGTCGACGGGGACCAGGCGGGTGCCGCGCGTGGAGACCGCCTCGACCTCCGCCCCGGCCGCGAGGAGCGCGGGGTGGGCGTCGCCGGCCGGGGAGGCGGTGCCGAGGTTGCCGCCGACGCCGCCGCGGTTGCGGATCTGCGGGGAGGCGACGGTGTGCGCGGCCAGGGCGAGGCCGGGCAGTTCGGGCCGCAGCCCTTCCATGATCCGGGTGTAGGGCACGGAGGCGCCCAGCCGCACGACGGGGCCGTCGGTCTGCCACTCCTGGAGCTCGGCGATCCGGCCGAGGTCGAGCAGCCGTTCCGGACGGCGGTGGCCGAAGTTGAGCTCGACCATCACATCGGTGCCGCCGGCGAGGGGCACCGCGTCGGGGTGCTCGGCCTTCGCCGCCAGCGCCTCCTCCCAGCTGGCCGGTCGTAGGAATTCCATGCCTGGGGCCGCTCCTCCCGGACTGCGGTGCACGTGCCGCGTCCGGTGGGCCCGGGACGCGTGAAAGAGGTGGTCCGATACGTGTAGACGCTCGGTGCGCCCAGTACACCGCTCCGTCACCCGCCCGGGTCAGTCGCCGAAAACACGAAGGAATTCGTTGGCCAGGACGTCCATCTTGTAGATTCGTATGAAAGAGGCAGGCGTGACATCTGGGTGTTTCCATCCGGAAACACCGCCACCTCGTTCCCCGAAGATCTCGAGACTCGAACGGCGGCGACTGGAATGCGGCTCCGCGCACTGCTGGACACCCCCGGGCTCGGCCTGCGGCTGCTCGGCGGCGAGGACGAGCTGGACCGCGCCGTGCGCGGCGTGATGACCACCGACCTGAAGGACCCCAGCCGGTACATCAGCGGTGGTGAGCTGGTGCTGACCAGCCTGCTCTGGCGCCACGGGCCGGCCGACTCGGAGCGTTTCGTGCGCATCCTCGCCGAGGCCGGCGTGGCCGCCCTGGCGGCCGGTGAGGCGGAGCTCGCGGGCATCCCCGACGACCTGGTCGAGGCCTGTGCCAAGCACCGGCTGCCGCTGTTCGCGGTGGACGTGTCCGTCGCGTTCGCGAGCATCACCGAGCACGTGGTGCGGCAGGTGTCGGGCGAGCGGGCCGGGGACCTGGCCGCGGTGGTCGACCGGCACCGCCGGATGATGGCGGGCGGCACCGCGGGCGGCGGCCCGGACGTGGTCCTGGAGCTGCTGGGCTCGGACCTGGACCTGCGCGCCTGGGTGCTCTCCCCCGCCGGCCGCTTGGTCGCCGGGCCCAAGGGCGCGGGCTCCGAGCTCTCCCCCGAGGTGCGGGCCCGTCTCGCCGCGGAACACCTGGCCGCCCAGCGCGCGGGCCGCCGGGCGCCGTTCCGGGTGACGGCCGGCGGGACGACGTACTCGCTCTTCCCGGTCCGCCCCGCCGCCCGGCCGGAGCGCCCCGGACGGCCGCCGCGCGAGCGGCGGGAGACCGCCCCGGCGGGCCCGGTCCTGTCCGACTGGCTGCTCGCCGTCCAGGCGGACGCCGCCGAGTGGCCGGAGGCGAGACTGGACCTGGTGCACGGGGTGACCCAGCTGGTGGCGGTGGAGCGCGAGCGCCGGGACGCCGCCCGGACCGTGCGCCGGCGGCTGGCTCAGGAGCTGCTGGAGCTGGTGCAGGCGGGCGCCGCGCCCGGCGAGATCGCCGCCCGGCTGCGGATCGCCGCCCCGGTGCTGCTGCCGGGCGTGGACGCCGCCCCGGACTGGCAGGTGGTGGTGGCCCGCGTGGAGTGGCAGGGCGCCGAGGACCGTGCCGCGGGCGGACGGGCCGCGCAGGCGCTGCTGGAGGAGCTGCTCGTCGACCCGACGGTGTCCGGCCCCGACCCCTCGGACCGGCTGGCGGTGGCGGTCTCCGGCGAGGAGGCCGTCGCCCTGGTGCCGCTTCCCCCGGCCGGGGAGGACGACACCGCCGGGCCGGCCGGCGAGGGCGACGCGGCGCCGCGGCCGGAGGGCCTGTCGGCCGAGTCGCTGCTCGCCGCCGTGCGGGAGCCGCTGGCCGCCGGCCTCGGCGACGAGGGCCGGGTCACGCTGGGCGTCAGCGCCGCCGTGCACTCGGCGGACGGGCTCCGCGGCGCGCTGGAGGAGGCCCGGCACGCCCGCCGGGTGGCCGCGGCCCGTCCCGGCGCGGTCTGCGTGGCCGGCCACCAGGAGCTGGCCTCGCACGTGCTGCTGCTGCCGTTCGTCCCGGACGACGTGCGCCGCGCCTTCACCGCCCGGCTGCTGGACCCGCTGCGCGACTACGACGGCCGCCACCGCGCCGAGCTGATCCCGACCCTGGAGGCCTTCCTGGAGGCCGACGGTTCCTGGACGCGGTGCGCCGCGCGGCTCCACCTGCACGTCAACACCCTGCGCTACCGGGTGGGCCGCATCGAACAACTGACGGGCCGTGACCTTTCGCGGCTCGAGGACAAGCTCGATTTCTTCCTCGCGCTGCGGATGAGCTGACCCTGGCGCGCCTCCGCCGGGGGCGTACGCCGCCCGGCCACTTTGTGAAATGTTTCACCCGACCTCTTGGCCGGAACATCTGAATCGTGCTGAGATTCCGCCACCACCACATCCGGCTCGATGACGGCGTGCTCGGGGAGGGCAACGTGGCGTACTCCGCCATGTCCGGTTCCGCAACGGCCAGCGCAACGACCGCAGGCGAGGAGTCCGTCCGGAGCGCCGTGTGGCGTCTGAGGTCCCGGGGGTGCTGGACCGACGCCGCCGCCCTGCTTCCCCACGACACACCCGAGGACGCCCTGCAGCGGGCGGCACTGCTGGCGGAGCGCTGCCTCTACACCGAGCAGGGCTGGGACGACGCCGAGGACGCCCTGCGCACGGCGGAGGCCGCGGCCGGCACCGGCGAGGAGCGCGGCGCGGCCGCCTGCGAGCGGGGCTACCTCGCCTACGCGGCCACCCTGCACGGGGTGCGCGACCGGGCGGACGAGGCACGGTCCGCGCTCGGCCGGGCGGCGGCGCTGATCCCGCCCGGGACGCCGCGGCGGGCCCTGCTGGACTTCCGGCGCGGCCTGGTCGCCCAGAACCTCGCCCACGCCCCGCAGGCCGCCCGGGCCGCCTACCGCAGGGCGCACGCCGGGGCCACCGCCCACCCGGACCCGCTGCTGCTGTCCTGCACCTGGCGGCACCTGGCCGCGCTGGCGCTGAGCGAGGGGGACGTCGCCGAGGCGCGGCACGGCTTCGCCGAGTCCCTGCGGCTGCGGGAGGAGATCGGCTACCTGGTGGGGACGGCGCCCGCGCTGGTCTCCCTCGCCCAGACGGAGACGGCGCCCAAGGCCCGCCGCCTGCGCGCCGAGGCCCGCCGTCTGCACCGGCTGCTGGGCGGGGTCCCGACCTGGCTGGCCCCCCATCTGGAGGCGGACGGCACCGCCCCCGCCGAGGAGCCGGCCGCGACCGACGGCGCGGCCTGAGCGGCAGACGGCGCGGCCTGGGGGGCGGGCGACGCGGCCTGGGCGGCGGGCGGCGCGGCCTGAGCGGCAGGCGACGCGGCCTGGGCGGCAGGCGACGCTGCCTGAGCGGCGGGCGGCGCGACCGGAGCGGCGGGCGGCGCGACCGGAGCGGCAGGCGCGGTCGGACCGCCGGGGCAGTGGCGGGACGGACAGGCGCGGTCGGACCGCCGAGGCGTGGCGGGACCGGCGGCTACAGGTCGTCCGCGCCCACGAAGTGCTCCCGCACCAGCCGCCGCACGACGTCCAGGTCCCGCGCCGCCAGGGCGTCCAGCAGCGCGCCGTGCTCCGCGGCGTCGGCGACCAGGTCGCCCTGGCCGCGCGCCGGGGAGCCGTCGCGGGACGGCGGCCACTGGGAGCGGCGGTGCAGGTCGTCCGCGATCCGCACCAGTTCGGCGTTGCCGGCGAGGGCGAGCAGGGCGCGGTGGAAGGCGCGGTCGGCCTCCGCGTAGGTCGCCGGGCAGCCGGCCGACGCGGCCAGCATCGTCCGCTCGGCCAGCGGCCGCAGTTCGTCCCACCGTTCGGCCGGGACCGTGCGGGCCAGCCGCAGCACCACCGGCACCTCGAGCAGGGCCCGCACCTCGGCCAGTTCCGCGAGTTCCCGCGCGCCGCGCTCGGCCACCCGGAACCCGCGGTTGGGAACCACCTCGACGGCCCCCTCCGTCACGAGCCGCTGCATCGCCTCGCGCACCGGCGTCGCCGACACACCGAGCCGCTCGCCCAGCACCGGGGCGGAGTACACCTCGCCGGGTGCGAGCTCCCCGGAGAGCAGCGCGGCCCGCAGCGCCCGGAGGACCTGCTCGCGCACCGAGGCGTGCCGGACCACGGGCCGCCGGTGCGCCTCCCGCTGCCCGGGCAGCGGCGGTCCGCCGGGCCGGTCCGCCCCGCCGTGGGTGTGTTCCCCGCGCGCGACGGCGCCCTCCGCGGCGCGCTCCTCCGCGGCGTCACGCCACGGCCGCGCCGCGTCGTCCGCCCGCGCGCGCGGACGTGCCTGCTCCACGGGGACCTCCTGTACGTGGCGTGGTGTCGGTTTCCGGTGCCTTTCCGGGCTCCCAGAACGATAGGTGCAGCACGCCGGTGTTCCCAGCCCCGATCTCTATGAGTAAGGTAAGGCTTACCTGCCATCGCATCCACGCTCACGGGAACGGGAGTCCGTCGTGCCCTCTGCCACCTCGGCCTTTCAGGACGCGTACGACCGCCTCGCCGAGGTGGTCCCCAGCCTGACCGTGACGGAAGTCGCGCCCGGCGACCCGCTGCCCTCCGAGCTCCCCGACGCCGAACCCGGCTGGGCCCTGTCCGCCCGGTTCACCGAGGACGGCCCCGTGGTCGCGGAGCTGCTCTCGAGGGACGGGGCGCGGATCGAGGAGTACTACGGCCGGCCGCCGCGCCCCGACGTGGGCGCCACCCTGGCCCTGCACCGGTACGCCTGGCCGGTCTGCGCCCTGTTCACCGTCCCCGCCTTCCTGACCCGCCGGGTGCCGCGGCTCACCGTGGACGACGTGGCGGTGAACCTGGCGGCGGGCCGGATCGCGGTGCGTCCGCGCAGCTTCGCCTGTCTGCCGGGCGACCCGGCGGCCTCGCTGCCCGGTGCCGTGGTCGTGCCCGACGAGGACGCGCTGCGGGCCGAGGTGCGGGCGGCCGCCGCCGAGCACCTGGGGCCGGTCCTGGGCGTCTTCGGCCCGCGCATGCGCCGCCGCGGCCGTGCCCTGTGGGGCATGGTGACCGACGAGCTGGTCGAGGGCCTGTGGTACGTGGGCAACCTGCTGGGCGAGGAGCGGCGGGCCATCGAGGAGCTGGGCCGGATGCTGCCCGGCGCGACCCTTCCGCTGCCCGGCGCGGCGAGCTTCCGCGAGCTGCCCGGCCCCGGCGGCGAGCCGCTGACCACCCGTGACCGGGTCTCCTGCTGCCTGGCCTACACCCTGGCCGAGAACAGCACCTGCGTCACCTGCCCGCGCACCTGCGACACCGACCGCATCGCCAAGCTGACGGCGGTCCAGGCCGCCTGACATCCGACCTGACATCTGATCGGATGTGCGCCCGGCCGCCCGTCAGCCGGGCCTCCGCCGCGTCACCCCGGCGAGTACATCTCGTTCGAACACAACTCCCGCTGTTTGCACGGTAGTTCGACCTCGGGGCGGCCAACCCGCCCCCCACCACCACTCCCTCGGTTCCTCTTGACCCGAAACCCCCTTACGGGTCACGTCGGTTGGGCCAACATGGCCGGCAGTTACGCCCTCCCACGCAAGCCCGACGCAAGGGACACCGATGAGATTGACCGACGTTTCGCTGGATTGGCTGCTTCCGGGCGCCGTGCTCCTCCTCGGCGTGCTGGCGGCGGTGGCGGTGCTCGCGCGCGGCCGGAAGGCGTCGACGGCGGGCTCGGCCTCCTCGGACGACTCCTGGGAGCGCAGCGAGGAACGACGGCGACGCAAGGAGGCGGTCTACGGGACGGCGTCGTACGTCCTGCTGTTCTGCTGCGCCGCGGTGGCCGCGGCGCTCTCCTTCCACGGCCTGGTCGGCTTCGGCCGCCAGAACCTGGGCCTGTCCGGCGGCTGGGAGTACCTGGTGCCGTTCGGCCTGGACGGGGCGGCGATGTTCTGCTCGGTGCTGGCGGTGCGCGAGGCCAGCCACGGCGACGCGGCCCTGGGGTCGCGGATGCTGGTGTGGCTGTTCGCCGGCGCGGCGGCCTGGTTCAACTGGGTGCATGCCCCGCGCGGCCTGGGGCACGACGGGGCGCCGCACTTCTTCGCGGGCATGTCGTTGTCCGCGGCCATCCTCTTCGACCGCGCGCTCAAGCAGACCCGCCGCGCCGCGCTGCGCGAACAGGGCCTGATCCCCCGGCCGTTGCCGCAGATCCGGGCGGTGCGCTGGCTCCGGGCGCCGCGCGAGACCTACCGCGCCTGGTCGCTGATGCTGCTGGAGGGCGTGCGGAGCCTGGACGAGGCGGTGGAGGAGGTCCGCGAGGACAAGCGCGTGCGCGAGGAGACACGGCGGCGGCGGCGCGAGCAGAAGCGGGTGGAGCGGGCTCACCTGAAGGCGGTCAGCCGCGGCCGCGCTCCCGCCGCCCTGCCGGAGCGGACCCCGCAGGTGGAGCTGGAACGCGCCGACGGCGCCGGCCCGGCAGCAACCGCCTCGGAGCCCGAACAACTGCCCCTGCGCAGCCGCCCGTCCCTCCCCGCCCCGGAGGAGGACACCATGGCGCTGCGGCAGTTGGACACCCTGGAGCGCAAACTGAAGGACCTGGAGCAGCAGTTCGGGTGATCTGCACCTCCGGACCTCCGTTCATCCGGGCCGCGGGCCACGCGGGTGCCGAGGTCCCGGTGTCGTCCCGGGCCCCGGCGGCCCGCGGCGGCCCGGTACCGGTGCCGTCACCGGGCCCCGGCACCGTAGGTCAGCTCGAACCACACCGACTTGCCCAGTGCGTGCCCCCGGACCCCCCACGCGTCGGCGAGGGTGGCGACCAGGAGCAGGCCTCTGCCGCCCGTGGCGTCGTCGTCGGCCACCCGGTCACCGGAGAGACACGAGGGCCGGTGGCGGACGAAGTCCCGCACCTCCACCCGTAGTCGACGCCCGGTGACGGTCACCTTCAGCACCGCGCCCCGGCCGGTGTGCACCAGCGCGTTGGTGACCAGCTCGGTGGTGAGCAGCTCCGCCGTCTCCAGCACCTCGCCGTCCAGCGGCCGACCCGGCACCTCGCACCGCATCAGTTCCCGTAAAGCCCGCCGGGCCCGTGGCACCGCGCCCAGGTCGGCGCGGCGCAGGCGCTGCCTGAGCCGGGGCCGCCGTATGCGGAGCCGTGGCCGGGGCCGGGCGCCCGGTGCGGGGCGGGTGGCCCGTTCGTCCGGTCGCGCTCCCGCCGGTCCGGTGGACGGCTCCGCCGCGTCGGCGACGGCGGAGACGCCCGCCTCTCCTGCCTGCCTCTTCATGACCCCCCGTTCGGCGCTTCGTCGCGCCCGTCCTCGAACACGCTCACGGGATGCATGCCCGCGTCCGGAACGCGGCACTCATCCCGTTCCGGCGCGGGACCGGGCAGCGACCGGGAAATGTCAGGGACGCGGCACGTTGCGGAGGTTGGAGCGCGCCATCTGGAGCATCCGTCCCACTCCGCCGTCCAGCACCACCTTGGACGCCGAGAGCGCGAAGCCGGTGACCATGTCCTTCTTGATCTTCGGCGGGATGGAGAGCGCGTTGGGGTCGGTCACCACGTCGACCAGGGCGGGGCCCTTGTGCCGGAAGGCGGCCTTGAGCGCGCCCGGCAGATCCTTGGGCTTCTCCACCCGCACGCCGAAGGCCCCGCACGCCTCGGCGACGGCGGCGAAGTCGGGGTTGGTGTTGGCGGTGCCGTGCGAGGGAAGTCCACCGACCAGCATCTCCAACTCCACCATTCCTAGAGAGGAGTTGTTGAAGAGCACGACCTTCACCGGCAGGTCGTGCTGCACCAGGGTGAGGAACTCGCCCATCAGCATGGCGAATCCGCCGTCGCCGGACATCGAGACGACCTGCCGCCGGCGGTCGGTGAACTGCGCCCCGATCGCCATCGGCAGCGCGTTGGCCATCGAGCCGTGGGAGAACGAACCGATCACCCGGCGCCGCCCGTTGGGAGTGATGTAGCGGGCCGCCCAGACGTTGCACATGCCGGTGTCGACGGTGAACACGGCGTCGTCGTCCGCGAGTTCGTCGAGGACCGCGGCCACGTACTCGGGGTGGATCGGGACGTGCTTGTCCACCTTGCGGGTGTAGGCCTTCACCACGCCCTCCAGGGCGTCGGCGTGCTTCTTCAGCATCTTGTCGAGGAACCGGCGGTTCTTCTTCGGCTTCACCCGCGGGATCAGGCACCGCAGGGTCTCCTGGACGTCGCCCCACACCGCGAGGTCCAGCCGGGAGCGGCGTCCGAGGTGCTCGGGGCGCACGTCGACCTGGGCGATCTGCACGTCGTCGGGAAGGAAGGCGTTGTACGGGAAGTCGGTGCCGAGCAGGATCAGCAGGTCGCACTCGTGGGTGGCCTCGTAGGCGGCGCCGTAGCCGAGCAGGCCGCTCATGCCGACGTCGTAGGGGTTGTCGTACTGGATCCACTCCTTGCCGCGCAGGGCGTGCCCCACGGGCGACTTGAGCAGCTCGGCGAGCCGCATGACCTCCTCGTGCGAGCCCTTGCACCCCGCGCCGCAGAAGAGGGTGACCTTGTCCGCCTTGTCGATCATCTCGACCAGCGCGTCGAGTTCGGTGTCACCGGGCCGGACCGACGGCCGGCTGGTGACCAGCGCCGTGTCGTACGCGCCCTCCGGAGCGGGCTCGTCGGCGATGTCGCCCGGCAGGGTCACGACGCTGACGCCGCCGCGGCCCACCGCGTGCTGCACGGCGGTGTTCAGCAGCCGCGGCATCTGCGCCGGGCTGGAGATCATCTCGCTGTAGTGGCTGCAGTCGCGGAACAGCCGGTCGGGGTGGGTCTCCTGGAAGAAGCCGAGGCCGATCTCCGAGGAGGGGATGTGGGAGGCGAGCGCCAGCACCGGCGCCATGGAACGGTGGGCGTCGTAGAGGCCGTTGATCAGGTGCAGGTTGCCGGGACCGCAGGAACCGGCGCAGGCGGTGAGCTGCCCGGTGATCTGCGCCTCGGCGCCGGCCGCGAAGGCGGCGGCCTCCTCGTGCCGCACGTGCACCCAGTCGATGCCCTTGTGGCGGCGCACGGCGTCCACGACGGGGTTCAGGCTGTCGCCGACCACCCCGTACATCCGCCGCACCCCGGCGCGGGTGAGGATGTCGACGAACTGTTCGGCGACGTTCTGCTTGGCCATGGGTCGGCGTGCCCCTTCGCTGCGTGCTGACGATCCGTGTCCGGACCGCTCGGGTCCCCCGCCTGGGGACCATCAATCCACGCGGCGCCGGATCACGCCTCCCAGACGGCCACCGCCGTACGGTCGTCGGCGTAACCCTTCACCCTCACCCGCACGTCCGTCAGGAAGTCGGCGACCCCCGGTGGCTCCGGCGCGGACCACCGCCGCCCCAGGTGGGCGAGGAGGGCCGGTTCCCCGGCCAGCGGCTCGGCGAGGCCCGCTCCGCACATCAGCAGCCGGTCACCCGGCCGGGCGACACAGGTCCGGAACCGGAACGGCTCGCGCGGCGGCTCGGGGGCGGGCCGGTAGGGGCTGGGGGGTGTCGCTATGCCGAGGTCCAGGGTCAGCTCCGCGGGCTTGGCGCCGGGTGCGGCGGCCGGTCGGGGTTCGAGGTCCTCCCACGCGCCGTCGCGCAGCCGCAGGAGTCCGCCGTCGCCGACGCCGAAGAACACGCGGGTGCGGCAGTCCGGGTCGGCGGGCAGCAGCAGGCAGCGCAGCGACGCCTCGTCCACGGCGGGGTCCCGGCCCTCCTCGGCGGCGGCCGCGCGCAGCCGGCCGAGGGTACGGTCGGTGAGCCGCTGGAGCCCCGCCCTGAGGTCGGCGCCGCGGCTCTCGCGGATGTCCTCGGCGAGCCGGGCCGCGCTGCGGCCCACGGCCTGCCCGACCCAGCGGCACGCGGCGGCCGCGGCCCGCTGTCCCTCCGGCGTGGCCCGGGCGCCAGTGGCCTGGGCGACCAGCACGAGCGCGCGGTCGCCGACGCCGAACCGGGCGGTGAGCAGCGCGTCCCGCCGTACCTCGCCCCGGTAGCGGGCCGAGTCCCCGCGCACCGAGGCGGCGCGGAGGGTCAGCGCGCCGTACCGTGCGCCGTCCAGCACGGTGTCCGGCACCAGGTCCTCCAGCGCGGCCGGATCCGCCATCGGCAGGGAGGTCGGCTCCGGGTCGTAGCTCGGCGGCTCCTCCCCCACGTAGGTGACGGCTCCGCCGCCCCGGCCGCCGAAGAGGTCCACGGTCTCCCGGTCGGGCGGCGGCGCGGCGTCCTCGTCGCCGTCCCCGGACCGGCCGCCTGCCGTGGTGTCCGCGCCCGCACGGCCGTCCCGGCGGGCGCCCGCGACCCCGGCCTCGAACCACCCGCCCGCACGCCCCTCACCACCCTCGGCACCGGCCCCACCACGTCCACCCCGCGGCACGGCAGCCGTCCCGGCCTCCGCACGGCCGGGCGGCACGGCTCCCCCGCTGCCGTGCGGCACGGCGTCCCCACGGCTGGGCGGCACCGCGTCCCCACCGCCCGACGGCACCGCGTCCCCACGGCCGGGCGGCACCGTGTCCGCACGGCTGGACGGCACCGCGTCCCCACCGCCGGGCGGCTCACCGCCCGCCTCCCGCCCAGGTGCCGGATCCCAGCCGGAGCCCGCGTTCGGTTCGGTGCCCGCCGCCGGCTCGGGCGCCGTGTCCTGCGGGGCGCCGGGCCCCCGCTCGGGGCGCTCGTCCCGTTCGAGGTCCGACGTCCGCTCGAAGCCCGCCTCCCGCCCAGGTCCCAGGTCCCGATCGGACGCCGTGTCGCCCACGGGGCCCGCCCCCCACTCGGCACCCGCTCCCCGCCCGGGCGCCGACTCGCGCTCCGGTGCCGCCTCACGCGTCGCGTCCTCGCGCCCCTGCGGCTCGGTCCCGTCACCGGACCCGGTCCCGTCGCCGCGCCCGGACCCGGCGCGGCCCGGGTCGGACGGCGGGCGCGTGTCCTCCGGCTCCCCGGCCGCGTGCCGCGCGGGCTCGGGGCCCTCGCCGTCGCGGGGCCCCGTGGCCGCGGAGGGCGTGAACCCGCCCCACTCCGCCCCCGCGGGCGGCGCTGACGGCGCCTGCGCCCCCGGTTCCGGGCGCGGCGCGGGAACGCCCGGCCCGTCCGCCGGGTCCTGGCCACCCACCGTTCCGGCCACCGAGGCGAACCGGTCGTCCAGGGAGTCCGGCGCCGCCGCGGGCCCCGTGTCACCGGCGGTGTCGTCGTACAACTGGCCCCACCAGTCGTCCTCGTACGCGGCCTCGTACGCGTCCTCGTACGCGTCTTCGTCCCGGCGGCCGGTGGGCGTCTCCCCCTGTTGGCTCATGCTCCTAATCTTCGACCGCGCCACGCGTCTGAAACCGGCGCCACCGCATCCGTGCGGGCCCCCGCCGCCGGAACACATGGCCGGTCGACAACCCGAACATCCGGCCGAGGTCGGCGTGAAGGCGGACAGCCGCGCCGAACCCTGCACACACCGGCGGACTCCGGCACCCTGGAGGAATGGGAGCGTGGGAACTCCTGCTGGCCGGAGCGGTCGTCCTGCTCGGCGTCTGCGGGGTCTTGACGCCCGGGGTCCCCGGGTCCTGGCTCGTGTGGGCCGGCGTGCTGTGGTGGGCGCTCAACGATCCGCGCCCCGCCGCCTGGGCCGTCCTGGTCGGCGCGACCCTGCTGCTCCTGCTGGCCCAGTTGCTGCGCGCCCAGCTCACCCACCGGCAGGATCCGCGCACCACCGCCCTGGGCCACCGGCCTTCCCTGCGCGGCTGGGCGGGAGCGGGCGCGTTCCTCGGCTTCTTCCTGGTGCCGGTCCTCGGCGCGGCCCCCGGCTTCCTGACCGGCCTCTACCTGCACGAACGCTTCGGCGAACGCCGCCGCCCCCGCGAGGCGAGGGCGGCGGTACGGAGCCTGATGCGCTCCGGCGGCACCGCCCTGCTGATCGAGCTGTACGCCGCCCTCCTGGTCCTCGGCGCCTGGCTCGTCACCGTCCTGGTGCGATGACCGTACTGCCGGAGTGAACAGCCTGGAATGCGCACGTCCGCGTGGGGTGAACCCGCTCCGCGTCAGCCCCTGAGCTTCTTCAGGTCCACCGCCCGGGCCAGCGCCAGCATCCCCGCGTCGTTGAAGTGCAGGTGGTCCCCCGGATCGAACGCCGGCCGGATCCGGTCCGGCCGCTTCGGGTCGCGGACCGCCGCGTCGAAGTCGACCACAGCGTCGAACGGCGCCTCCTCACGGATGTACCGGTTGACCTGCTGCCGCAACGCCTCCCGCCGCGCGGTGTGGGCCAGGTGCCCCCCGTACGGCGTGAGGGTGGCTCCGATGACGCGGATGCCCTTGGCGCGCGCCCGTTCGGCGATCGTCCGGTAGGCCTTCCGGTAGGCCTTGATCCCGTCCCGGCCGGCGGCGTCGGTCATCACGTCGTTGATGCCCTCCAGCACGATCACCGCGCGCACCCCGCTGCGCCGCAGCACGTCGGCGTCGAGACGTTCGAGCGCGCTCGGTCCGGACCGGTCGTTGAGGACGCGGTTGCCGGAGATGCCCGCGTTCAGGACGCCGAGCCGGTGCCGGGGCGGCAGGGCGGCGAGGCGGTCGGCGAGGCGGTCGGGCCAGCGCCGGTTGCTGTCGGGGGTGGTGCCGACGCCGTCGGTCAGGCTGTCCCCGAGGGCCACGACGCTCCCGGCGGCCCGCGCGGTCCGCACGTCGACGCCGGTGACGTAGTACCAGGACCGCACCGTCGAGGTGTAGTGCGCGCCGCCGACGTCCGCGGTGCGGTCTGCGCCGTAGGCGAGGAAGTTGGTCTGCTTGGCGATCCGGTGGTAGGTGGCCGGCCCGTCGTCGTGGGGGGTGTGGACGGTCACCAGCAGGTTGGCGTCACCGGGCACCTGGAGGCGCACCGGGTCGCTGACGATCTCCTTCCCCGCCGGGACGACCGCCGTGGGTCTGCCGTCGAAGAGCACCTGGCGCATGGTCCCCGGGACGGCGTCCGGACGGGGGAAGTAGCCGTGCTCCTGCAGTGCGAGGGTGACCGAGCCTAGGTGGAGCGGACGGATGCCGAGCCGGTTCGACAACCGGACGCGGGCCGTCGTCCCGCCGACGCTGGTGTGCACCACGTTGCGGATGGACGCGCCCGGCAGCGGCAGTGCGGTACCGGAGGCGGCGGCCGCCCAGGTCCCGGTCCATTTCTCCGTCGCCCCCCGGCGGTCGGGCGTCGCCGCGTGGGCCGGCGCGGTGCCCAGCAGGAGCAGCAGCAGCGCCACGATGACCCGTACCGCCTTGACCATGTGTTCCGTCCTCCGCACTGTTCAGTTGGCCATGCGTCAGGTGCGCCGGGCACACGGCAGCCGTGCGCCGGGCGCACCCGAAGGTCCCACAACGTAACGCGGCCGACACGGAGCGTGTCGGCCGAGTCGTCGAGATACACCCGCACGAGGGGTGGTCGCGGAGGTTTAGCCCGAAGTCGGCGGGGTGACGGTAGCCCGTTCGGCCGCCGCCGCCCCGCCCCGGCCGGGGCCGTGCGACTACCGCGCCCGGCCCCGCTTGGCCTCCATCGCGGCCCGCCCCTCGGCCCCGCGGCGCTTCCACTCCCGCCGCATCTCGGCCCGGGCCCGGGCGTCGGTCTTGGCCACGATGTACTGGTTCTCGCGGAGCAGCTTGCGGTAGCTCTCCAGCCGCCGCTCGGGCAGTTCGCCCGAGTCGAGCGCGTCGAGCACCGCGCATCCGGGCTCGGCGACGTGCGCGCAGTCCTGGAACCGGCAGTCGGCGGCCAGCTCCTCGATCTCCGCGAACACCTGCCCGACGCCTCGTCCGGCGTCCCAGAGGCCGACACCGCGCAGGCCGGGGGTGTCGATCAGCACGCCGCCGCCGGGCAGCGCGAACAGGTTGCGGGTGGTCGTGGTGTGCCGCCCCTTCCCGTCCACGTCGCGTGCGGCCTGCACGGTCATCGCGTCCTCGCCGAGGAGCGTGTTGGCGAGGGTCGACTTCCCGGCGCCCGACTGCCCGAGCAGCACGGTGGTCCCGCCGGCCACGCTCGCGGCGAGGACGTCGACGCCCTCCCCGGTCTCGGCGCTGACCGCGAGGACCTGCACCCCGGGCGCCGTCCCCTGGACGTCCTGCACCAGGTGCCCGAGCGTCACCGGGTCGGGCACCAGGTCTGCCTTGGTCAGCACCACCAGCGGCTGCGCCCCCGATTCCCAGGCAAGCGCCAGGAACCGCTCGATGCGGGCGTACTCGACCTCCACGGCCATCGACACGGCGACGACCACGTGGTCCACGTTCGCGGCGAGGACCTGGCCCTCGGACCGCTTCGACGAGGTGGACCGCACGAACGCGGTCCGCCGCGGCAGGTACTCCCGCACGTACCGCGGCTCCCCGCCGACCGGGTCGACGGCGGCCCAGTCGCCGGTGCAGATCACCCGCAGCGGGTCGTGCGGCGTGACGAACGCGGTGTCCGCGCGCACCACACCTTCCGACGTGACCACGTCGCACTGCCCGCGGTCCACCCGGATCACCCGCCCGGGCACCAGCCCCTGCGCGGCGTGGGGAGCGAACTCGGCCTCCCACCCCTCGTCCCAGCCGAAGCGGGCGAGCGGGTGCGACGAAACCGAGGAAGGAGAAGAGAGATTCAAGGGAAACCCTTCGAAGGGCGGCCCCGGCACGGCGCGTCCGTCGACGCGCGAGGAAGGAGTGAGGTCAGCCGGAGGCCACGGAGGTGAACGGAACGAACTGCTGGACGCGGGCAAGGCCCATCACAGAGACAGCCATCGGTCACACCTCCCGGAAATCCTCGACTCGAACGAACAGCACTCACCGAGTGCCTCGCGAACACGGCAGAGTCTAGACCCGCCGACGACCGCGCGCATCAGGTTTTACCGCCCCGCAGATTCCGCACCGGGACAGGTGAATGCCGAGGAGGCGATGCTCCTCGGCATTCGGCGTGGGGCGTTGTGCACCCGGTGAATCAGGCGGACGTTCTCCAGCCGTCGGGGCGCTTGCCCGGGTGTACGAGGAGCGCGGCGAACCGGACCGGGCTGGCCGCCTGATCCTGTACGGCCTGACCTCTGATGGCGCCCCCGCGGACCCCTGGCTGCCCCGGCGCGAAGGCCACGAGCCGGGCGGAGGCCATAACGCGATCGGCGGCTGAAGCACGGTCGTTCGCGGCGGGTGCCGCGACCCGCTACGTTGACGGCTGTGCCGACGTACCTCGACGACATGGGGACACCCGTGGGGCTCCCCCGGCCGCCGCGGCGCGTGGTGTCCCTGGTGCCGTCCCTCACGGAGGCGGTGGCCGAGAGCGTTCCGGAGGTCCTGGTCGGGGCGACCCTGTGGTGCACCCGGCCGGCCGGTCTCGACGTCGCGCGGGTGCGGGGCACCAAGAACCCCGACCGGGCGGCGATTGCGCGGCTCCGGCCGGACCTCGTGATCGCCAACAAGGAGGAGAACCGGGAGTTGGACGTGGCCCGGTTGCGCGCGGCGGGCATCCCGGTGTGGGTGACCGTCGTCGAGACCGTCCCCCAGGCCCTCGACTCGCTCGGACGGTTGTTCACCGAGGCGCTCTCCGTGCCCGTTCCCGGCTGGCTGACGACGGCCCGGTCGGTGTGGGGCGGCCCGCTCCCGCCCGTGGCCGCGACGGTGGCGGTGCCGGTCTGGCGCGATCCCTGGATGGTGGTCGGGCGGTCCACCTTCGCCGGCGACCTGCTGCGCCGGGCCGGCCTCGCCAACGCCTTCGCCGGCCACCCGGACCGCTATCCGCACACGAGCCCGGAGGAGATCGACCGGCTCGGCCCGGACGCCGTCCTCCTGCCGGACGAGCCGTACGTGTTCACGGCAGAGGACGGGCCGGAGGTCTTCCACCGCACGCCGACCCGCCTGGTCTGCGGCCGGCTGCTCACCTGGTACGGGCCGTCGCTGCCTCGGGCGCACACCGTGCTGGCCGACCTCGTCTCCGCGCTCGGCCCACCGGCCGCGCGGTCCTGACGGGGCGTCGGGCGGGAAGTCGACGGAGCGGTGAGGGCACAGGACGTGCCCCCGCGGGCCGGGGTTCAGCCGGGGGACGCCGCCGTGATGTGGCTCAGGACGCACTGCCACCGGCCGTCGCGCCGAACGAACACGTCCGTCGTCCACTCGTCGGCGTCGAAGCGCGTGCCCAGGTGGTGGGCGGTGTTGGTCACCCTGCCCGTGAGGACCGCGGTGTCGCCGTACACGCGGATCCGCGGCCGGCCGGCGGCGGCCATCGCCGAGTGCCGCAGGGTCCCGGTGGCGACGAGGGAGAGGAAGTGGTCCTTGGTGGTGAGGCCCGACTCGGAGACGATGACCCACTCGTCGGCCATGAAGCGGCCGATGCGGGCGGGGTCGTTGGAGACGATGGCCTCCGCCCAGTCCTCGGAGACCGCGCGGAGCCGCGCGTGGACGGGGTCCTCCCCGGAGACGGAGACGGGGTCCTGCGGGGGTGTTCCGGTGTTGTCGCCCATCGTCCGACGGTAGGGCTCCGGGGCCGCCGGTTCACGGAGGCGGGCAGGCAGGTCGCCCACCGGACGGCTCTCGTTCGCCGCCCTCGGGCGGGCCGGGGAGCGGTGACCGGCCATCACTCTGGCCGGATGTGGCCTCCGTGTTCCCCCGTCCCCTCGCGCACACTGGTGACTCCCACCACCCCCACACCGAGCATCGGTGTCCCGCGCTCCGGGAGGCCCAGGATGCCGCGAGAGACGACGCCGGACGGCGGCCGCGCGACACTCCGGCCCTCCCCCGGGACCGGGACCCGCACGACCCGCACCCGGGCGGCGGAAGTCGGGGACCGGGTCGAGGACTGGGTCGGAGACCGGGTCGGGGACCGGAAGCGGCCGGGCCGTGCGCGGCGATCCGCCTAGCCGATTACGCCGCCCGGCCGGAGGGCTGCTCCACGCCGGCGCCTCCGTCCTGTTCGGCGTGGCGGGGCACGCGGCCGCCGGGGGCGGGCTGCCCGGCCCCGGGGTGCTGGCGGGCACGGCGGCCGCGACGGCGGCGCTGAGCTGCGCCTTCACCGTCCGGACCGGGCGGCGCCGGTTCGAGGCCGCGGTGCTGGGGACCGGGGCGCAGCAGGTGTTCCTGCACCTGGCTCTGCACCTCCTGTCCCGGCGGGCGGGCCATCCCGGCCCGCATGCGGCGGGCACCGGGCCGGTGCGGCACGCGTCGTCGGCTCCCGCCCCGGTGCACGAGCACGCCGGCCCCGCCGCCGTGACCGTGACGGGGATGGGTGCGGCCCACCTGCTGGCCACGTTCGGGGCCGTGCTGGTCCTGCTGCGCGGGGAGCGGCTGCTGCGGCTCCTGGTGCGGCTGCTGGCCCACGGGCTCCGTCTTCCGCCCGGCGCCGCGGCCGTCCCGTGTCCGGAGACGGCTTCCGTGCCGGCCCCCGTCGGCCCGCCTCCGTTGTCCTTCGGGGCCCGTCTGGCGCGTGCGCGCACCAGGCGCGGCCCTCCCCCGGTGGTCCCGGCCGCCCGCCCCGTGCGGGTCCGGCCGGACCGTTCCCGTCCGGACCGGGTCCGGGCGGGACGTCGTCCTGTCCACCTTTCGCAGCGCGCCGCGTCGCGGCGTGCCGGACAAGGGATCACCCATGACCACCACGGACACCGGCCCGGTCGCGGAGCCGGGCATCCCGGGCGTGCCCGGCGGGCGCCGCCCCACCCGTTCGCGCCAAGGCCTGCGCGCCCTGATCGCGCGGTTGCACTTCTACGCCGGCGTGCTCGTCGCGCCGTTCCTGTTCCTCGCCGCCCTGACCGGGCTGCTGTACGCCTTCACCCCGCAGTTCGACCAGCTCCTGTACGGCGACCGGCTCACCGTGGAGGCGGTCGGCGACGCTCCCCGTCCGCTGGCCGAGCAGATCGAGGCCGCCCGTGCGGCCCATCCCGAGGGGACGATCGCCTCGGTGGTGACCCCGCCGGGCCCGGAGGACACCACGCGGGTCGTGCTGTCGCTGCCGGAGCTCGGGGAGAACCAGCGCACCGTGTTCGTCGACCCGTACACCGCCGAGGTGCAGGGCGAGTTGACGACCTGGTGGGGCGCCACGCCGCTGACCGCCTGGCTCGACGAGTTCCACCGGAGCCTGCACCTGGGCGACCTCGGCACCCTCTACTCGGAGCTGGCGGCGAGCTGGCTGTGGGTGGTGGCCCTGGGCGGGCTGGTGCTGTGGATCGGGCGCTCCCGGGGGCGCCGCGCGACCTCGGTCCGCGGGGTCCTGCTGCCCGACCGCTCGGCCTCCGGCGTCCGCCGGACCCGGAGCCTGCACGCGGCGACCGGGGTGTGGCTGGCGCTGGGCCTGTTCTTCCTCAGCGCCACCGGGCTGACCTGGTCCGAGCACGCGGGCGCGCGCTTCGACCGGGCGGTGGACGTCGTCCGGGGCCAGGCGCCGGTGCTGGACACGAGCCTGCCCGGCTCGGGGCCGGGCGACGGCGGCGGCGAACACGCGGGCCACACCGGCGGGGGCGGTGAGGCCGCCTCCGGGACGGATCCCGCGGACTTCGGGACCGCGCTGGACACGGCCCGCGCGGCGGGTCTCGGCGGAACCGTGGTGGTCACCCCTCCGGCGCGGGAGGGCACGGCCTGGACGGTGGCGCAGAACGACAACACCTGGCCGGTCCGCTACGACAGCGTCGCCGTCGACGTCGGCGCGGGCGAGGTCACCGACCGCACCCGGTGGGCCGATCATCCGCTCGCGGCGAAGCTGAGCAAGCTCGGCGTGCAGGGCCACATGGGCGTGCTGTTCGGCCCGGCCAACCAGATCGTGCTGGCGGCGGTCGCGGTCGGCCTGATCTACGTGCTGGTCTGGGGCTACCGCATGTGGTGGCAGCGCCGGCCCACCCGGGACGGCGACCGCGCGCCTGTCGGCAGACCCCCGGTGCGGGGGGCGTGGCGGAGCGTGCCGCTGCCGGTGCTCGTCGTCGGCGTCCCGGTCGTCGCGGCGGTGGGCTGGGCGGTGCCGCTGTTGGGCGTGACGCTGCTGGCGTTCCTGCTCGTGGACGCCGCCGTGGGCGTCTTCCGCCGACGCCGTAGTTGACCGTCGTGGGGCGCGGGGCCCGCGGGCCCCTCGCCTCCTCAGCCAGAGCTCTGTGCGGCCTCGGGTGCCTCAGAAGAGGTCGTCGCCGGGCAGGCCGGCGGCCTGGCGGATCCAGCTCACCAGGAGTTCCTCGTCGGGCTCCTGGTCCTCGCGGATGTCGAGGTAGCGCACCTGCTCGTGCTTCGAGACGCCCGGCGGGAGCGGGTCCAGCGACCGTCCGTTGAGCCAGGTGACCTTCACGTACTTGTCGAAGCAGTGGAAGCTGAGGAACCAGCCGTTGCCCTCGACGCCGTAGAACGGCGAGTTCCACCGCACCGCCTTGCGCACGGCGGGCACGGTGCGGACGACGAGGTCGTCCAGGAGCCGGCCCACGTCCTGCTTCCAGCCCGGCATGGCGTCGAGGTACGCCTGGACCGGGCCGTCTCCGTCACCCTTGGGGATGCGCGGATTGCCGCCCGACAGCAGCGGCGGTGTCCCTGATGCGCCGTCGTCCATGCGGGGATCGTAACTGCCACCCACGGGCCCCGCGCGGCCGACGGATCCGGCCGCCGCGCCGGGCGGTGGTCAGACGACGGTGGCGCCGCTGTCCGGTTCGGGGTCCGGCTCGCTCAGCTGCTCGCGGACGTAGTTCCACACGACGGCGATCAGCGCGGCGGCCGGCACGGCGAGGAGGCTGCCGACGATGCCGGCCAGGCTGCCGCCCAGCGTGACCGCCAGCAGGATCACCGCCGCGTGCAGTCCGAGGCCCCGGCTCTGGATCATGGGCTGGAAGACGTTGCCCTCCAGCTGCTGCACGCCGACGATGATCGCCAGCACGATCAGCGCGTCGGTCAGGCCGTTGGAGACGAGGGCGATGAGGACGGCCACGAAGCCGGCGAAGAGGGCGCCGATGACCGGCACGAAGGCCGAGACGAAGGTCAGCACCGACAGCGGCAGCACCAGCGGCACGTCGAGGATCCACAGGCCGATGCCGATGAGGACCGCGTCGATCAGCCCGACCAGCGCCTGCGAGCGGATGAACGACCCCAGCGTGTCCCAGCCGCGCTCGGCGACGGCGGGCACGTGGACGGAGAGGCGGCCGGGCAGCTGCCGGGTGAGCCAGGGCAGGAAGCGCGGGCCGTCCTTGAGGAAGAAGAACATCAGGAAGACGGCGAGCACGGCGGTGACGACACCGTTGATCACGGTGCCCACGCCGGTGACGACGGCGGACACCGCGGACCCCATGCTGTCCTGGACGCGCTCGACCGCGGAGTCGAGCGCCTGGGTGATCTCCGCGTCCTCGATGTTCAGCGGAGGCCCCGCGGCCCACTCGCGCAGGTGCTTGAGGCCCGCGACCACGCCGTCCACCAGTTCCTCGGACTGCGAGGTCACCGGCACGGCGATCAGGGCCACCACACCGGCCGCGATCACCAGCGACAGCACGGTCACCACCGAGGCCGCCAGGGCGGCGGGCCAGCGGTGCTGCCGCAGGAAGCGGGCCATGGGCCAGGTGAGGGTGGTGAGGAAGAGGGCGACGACCAGCGGCCACAGCACCGGCCACATGCGGCCCAGGAGCCACAGCGCCGCTGTGAGCACCAGGCCGATCAACAGAAGGTCGGCGGAGGTCCGCGCCGACGTGTGCAGCGCTGTACGGGTCCGCGTGGCACTCAACCTGGCAGGCATGGGATCACTCTAAGGGGTTGGTCCGGCGGGGTGTTGGGGGGTTCCTCTGTTACCGAGTCGGTCACTGCCTCGGTTACCGCCCCGGTCACTCGTGCCGCCCGCCGGCCAGGAGCGCGTCGAGGAGACGCAGCAGTTCGCCGGTGCGGCCGCCGCCCGCCGGGGCCGCCGGGTAGCGGCGCAGGACGTCGACGACGGCGGGGGTGGCCCGCTGCGCCGCCCGCCGCACGTGGTCCTCGCCGACGCCGCGGTCGTCACCGGCGAGGAGTTCGGCGGCCCGCGCGGCGTGGGCGGCCGAGCCGAGGATGTGCTTGACCTGCGTGGCCTTGGCCAGCGGGTGCAGATAGGCGGCCCCGGCCGCGGCCATGGCCGCCCGCGCCGCCTCGCGCGCGGCGGGTCCTTCCGCCTCCCCGGCGGCCTTGAGCGCGGCCCAGGCGGTGTCGCGCAACGCCTTGCCGCGTTCCCCGCCGCCGGCGAACTCCCCGGCGGTCTCGATGGCCCGGCGCGGGCGCGGGTCGTCCGGCCGTTCCTCCTCGAAGACCGCGAGGACGGTCCGCGCGCAGGCGGCGGCGAAGCCGGTCACCTCGCGGAGGTCCTGCCGGGTGAGCTCGATCTCGGTCTCGTCCGCCTTCCGCGTCATGACGCCATCCTCGGGCATCGCCCCGCGGCGCGGCCCGCCGGGTGACGACGTCACGGCGGGACCGCCCCGGAGCGGCGGGCCCGCCCCGATGCCGGGGCGGGCCCGCCGTGGGCGTCAGTGCACCTCGGTGACCGTCCCCGCGGCGACGGTCCGGCCGCCCTCACGGACGGCGAAGCCGAGGCCCGGCTCGAGCGGGACGGCGGTGCCGAGCTCGACCGTCATGTCGACGGTCTCCCCGGGCCCGGCGGTGCCCGCCTCGCCCAGGTCGACGTCGCCCACCACGTCCGCGGTGCGGATGTAGAACTGCGGGCGGTAGCCGGTGGACACCGGGGTGCGGCGCCCGCCCTCGCGCGTCGACAGCAGCCGCGCCCGCGCGGTGAACCGGTGGCTCGGCGTGACGCTGCCCGGCGCGGCGACGACGTGGCCGCGGCGCACCGCGTCCCGGGCCACGCCCCGCAGCAGCAGCGCCACGTTGTCGCCCGCCTGCGCCGACTCCATGGGCCGGCCGAAGGTCTCCAGCCCGGTGACCACCGACTCCAGCCCCGCGCCGAGGACTTCGACCCGGTCACCCGTGCGCACCGTGCCCCGCTCGACCGCGCCGGTGACCACGGTGCCGCGCCCGGTGATGGTGAGGACGTTCTCCACCGGCAGCAGGAACGGCGCCTCCAGGTGCAGCTCGGGCATCGGCACGTACGAGTCGACGGCGTCCAGCAGCGCCTCGACGGCCTCCACCCAACGCGGCTCCCCGGCCAGGGCCTTGAGCCCCGAGACCCGCACGACCGGCAGCGACTCGCCGGGGTAGCCGTGTGCGCTCAGCAGCTCGCGGACCTCCAGCTCCACCAGGTCGGTGAGTTCCGGGTCGCCCGCGTCGGCCTTGTTCAGGGCGACGACGATGTGCTCGACGCCCACCTGCCGGGCGAGCAGGACGTGTTCGGCGGTCTGCGGCATCACCCCGTCGAGCGCGGAGACCACCAGCACCGCGCCGTCGAGCTGGGCGGCGCCGGTGACCATGTTCTTCACGTAGTCGGCGTGGCCGGGCATGTCGACGTGCGCGTAGTGCCGGGTGCCGGTCTCGTACTCGACGTGCGCGATGTTGATGGTGATGCCGCGCGCGGCCTCCTCCGGGGCCCGGTCGATGCGCTCGAACGGGACGTAGCGGGAGGCGCCGCGGTCGGCGAGGACCTTGGTGATCGCGGCGGTGAGGGTGGTCTTGCCGTGGTCGACGTGCCCCATGGTGCCGATGTTCAGGTGCGGCTTGGTGCGCACGAATGCCGTCTTGGGCATGGCTGTTCCTCGCGATGGCGTGCGATGGCGTGAACGTCCCGGCCCGCCGCCCGTCCGACGGGCGCGGGCCGGCCGGACCCCGGGAGGTGGTTCTCCGACCCTCCCCCTACGGGGTCCGCCGGAGGTTCTGTCCGGGGAGGGTCACCCTCGGGCGCCGTCGGCGGCCGCGAGGGGCAGGGCCGCGGGGAACGTCGCGGCAGCCTTCGGAGCATCCGCGACCGCGGATGCTGCGACGAGGGCGAAGGCGTGCCGGTTCATGCCGGGGAGCATGACGGAGGCGGGCGTCGGGCGTCGACCGGTTTTCCGCGGGGCTGTCGCCGCGGTGGCCGTGAGGGCGGCACCCGGAGGTTATTCAGGTGCCCGGCACTTGCCGGTGGTGCAGACTCGCGCGCATGGCGGAGATGACGACGTTCCGGGACGCGGTCGCGGGCTGGGCGGCCGGCGGATCCGCCGGGGCGGTGCCCGAGTTGGCGGCCCGGCTGCGGCTGCGGACGGCGGTGCTGCTGGAGGGGCCGAGCGACCTGGCCGCCGTCGAGGCGCTGGCTGCCCGGCGCGGCCGTGACCTGGCGGCCGAGGGGGTGTGCGCGCTGTCGATGAACGGCGCGATGAACGCGGGCCACTTCGCCCGGGTCCTCGGTCCTCCCGGCCTGGGTCTGCGGCTGACCGGCCTCTGCGACGAGCGTGAACAGCCCTACTACCGGCGCGGCCTGGAGCGGGCGGGCGCGCCGGGACGGGACGTCTTCGTGTGCACGGCGGACCTCGAGGAGGAGCTGATCCGCGCGCTGGGCGCCGAACGGGTCGAGGAGACGGTGCGGGCCGAGGGCGAGGTGCGCGCCTGGCAGACCTTCCGGAGCCAGCCCGCGCAGCAGGGCCGCCCGGTGGAGGGGCAGTTGCGGCGCTTCCTCGGCACCCGGAAGGGCCGCAAGATCCACTACGGCCGTGTCCTGACCGAGGCCTTGGGCCCCGGCGACGTGCCCGCCCCGCTCGATGACCTCTTCTCGAGTCTGTGACCTTCCCGAACGGAGATGGACGAGGAATGACCTCCCACCTGCACGCGCTCACCTTCGACGCGCTCGACCCCTCCCGCCTCGCGGGCTTCTGGGCCGGCCTCTTGGGCCGCGGACTCCGCGAGGACGCCGACGGCGCGGTCGTGGTGCTCCCCGCGGACCCGACCGGCGTGCCACTCCGCTTCGTCGCGACGCGGGAGCCCAAGTCGGCGCAGAACCGGCTGCACTTCGACCTGACGAGCGAGTCGGCGGCGGGGCAGAAGGCGACCCTGGCCCGGGTGTTGGAGCTCGGCGGACGCCACGCCGACGTGGGCCAGCTCCCGGAGGAGGGGCACGTGGTGCTGGCCGATCCGGAGGGCAACGAGTTCTGCGTCATCGAGCCCGGCAACGGCTTCCTGGCGGGCTGCGGCCCCGTCGGCGCGCTGGCCTGCGACGGTTCGCAGGCGGTCGGCCACTTCTGGAGCCGGGCGCTGGAGTGGCCGCTGGTCTGGGACGAGAACGAGGAGACGGCGGTCCAGCATCCCGCCGGGGGGATGAAGATCACCTGGGGCGGCCCGCCGCTGATGCCGCGGTCCGGCCGGGACCGGATCCGCTTCGACCTCGCCGTCGCCGCCGGCGGCGACGGCGACCTGGAGGCGGAGGCCGCCCGCCTGGTCGCCCTCGGCGCGAGCCGCAGCGCGGCGGAGGGCGACGGCCGGACGGTGTCGCTGACCGATCCGGACGGCAACGACTTCACCCTCCGCGCGACCCGCTAGGCCTGTCCGGCGGCGGGGGGCGGGGGGGGGGGGGGGGGGGGCCCGCGCGCCGCGGCCGCCCCGCCGGCCCCCGCCGGCGCGCAGGACCTCGAACAAAAACACAACACCCCCA